>CAZHAC010000148.1:0-5704 GCA_964529765.1 uncultured Actinomycetes bacterium | reverse complement strand
CGCTGCGAAAGCTCTGCTCGTAAATCGAGCCGTCGAGGATGTTGCGAAGCTTGGCCTTGATCACGGCGCTGCCGCGGGCGAGCTTGATGTGCTCGACGTTGACGATCGTCAGCAGCTTGCCGTCCATCTCGAAGGCAGTGCCGGGTCGGAAGTCGTTGGTTTCGATCAATGCCTCTTCAGTCTAGTTAGGTCGTACCGGTGCCTCTAGGCAGCACGCATCCGTCGCGCTCGCCTGCGCTGCGTCAGCCGAGCTGGAGCACCACCTCGCGGACCACATCGTCCGGCACCCGCTTCCCGACCTCGGCGCGGCCGAGCTCCCGGGGCATTACCCAGCGGACGGCGCCGGCGCGCGCCTTTTTGTCTCGGGGGATCGCCGCCAGCACGGCTTCGGGTTCGTAGGCAGGCAGCCGGCCGGGCAGATCGAACGCCCTCAGCAGTTCCTCCTGCTCATCCACCAGATCTGGTCCGCAGAAACCCACCCGAGCCGCGATCCGCGCCGCCGCCCGCATGCCCTGGGCAACCGCGTGGCCGTGGACGGCCTGGTATCCGGTGGCGACCTCAATCGCATGAGCGACCGTGTGCCCGTAGTTCAGGATCTCGCGCGCTCCGCCCTCGCGCTCGTCGGCGGCAACCACCCTGCCCTTCGCCGCCACGCAGCGCTCGACGACGGGTTCGAGGGCATCCGGATGCCGCTGCCGGAGGCGCTCACGCTCGGCGAGCAGCACTGAAGCCAGGCCGGCGTCCATGGCCACCGCGTACTTGACGACCTCCGCGAAGGCGGCCAGGAAGTCATCCTCGGGAAGGGTTCCGAGGGTCGCCAGGTCGGAGACGACCGCTACCGGCTGCCAGAAGGTGCCCACCCCGTTCTTGGTCCGCTCGGTGTCGATCCCGGTCTTGCCGCCGATCGCCGAGTCGACCATGGCGAGGAGCGTCGTCGGGACCTGGACCACGCGGACTCCCCGCAGCCAGACAGAGGCGGCGAAGCCCGCCAGGTCGCCGACGACGCCGCCGCCGAGCGCGATCACCACGCCCTGGCGATCGATCCGCTCGTCCTCGAGAAAGGCGAGGACGCGCCGCAGGTGCTCGAACGACTTGGCGCTCTCGCCGGCCGGCACGGTATGTACCCCGGCGGTGACGCCCTGGCCGGAAAGGCCCTGGACCAACGCGTCCGCCCAGAGTGGCGCGACGTGCTCGTCGGTGACCACGGCCGCCCGGGTCACCCCCATCTCGCGCAGCAGCGGCCCGACCTCCTGCAGCGCCCCCTGACCGACCAGGACGGGATAGGGGCGGCCCGCGACCATCACGGTGACCCGTCCCACTACACGGGGGTGCGGGGTCCTCCCCGCGCGTACAAGAGATCGGGGTCCCCGCGAAATCGCCAGATTTCGTGGGGCTTTCTCAGTTGTAGTAGGCGGGGGCCTCCGCCGGCGGGGTCGAGCCCTGCCTCCGCACGCGCTCCGACTCCACGAAGACCTGGTCCCGGAAGCTGCCGGGCGAAGGCAGGAAGTCGAGCGCCTCGGCGCCCTGCGAGCCCGCGGCGTCGATCTCGACCCGCCCGTAGCCCATTATGCGGCCGAGCACCGACTGCCGCGTGGACACGTCCTGCACGCGGTCGATCGGGATCACCTTGCTCGAGTGGGAAAGAATGCCGACGTCCAGGATCACGCGCTGGTCGGTGACGGTGAACGAGGTCGTCGTCCAGCGCAGCCAGCTGACGATGGCCCAGCCTCCGAGGAGCGCGAGCGCGGCCAGGGTGACGACCATCTTGACGTCGGAGGCGACCAAAGACGGCGCCAGCATGACGTCCAGCAGTCCCACCAGGACCACGATCGCCACCGGCAGCACCAGCGAACGGAAGGGAACGATCCAGTGAGGATGCCGGCGCATCACGACCGACTCGCCGGGCAGCAGGTTCGCCATGGTGCACCGGAGTTTAGTGTGGCCCGCCTACCAAGAGAACCCAGATCGCGCCGGCACAGAGGTAGGGCCCATAAGCGATGGTGTCGCGAAGGCCCTTAAGCCGGAAGGCGATCAGGGCGACGGATATCACGCCGGCCAGGACGACGCCCAGCACCAGGGCCTGGAGGGTCGCGAAGAAGCCAAGCGTGAGGCCGATGAAAAGGGCCAGCTTGACGTCGCCGAAACCCATCACCTCGGTTCGGAACGCGAACGCACCGAGGAGCGCGATGGCCAGGAAGATGAAGCCCGCGGCGAGGCCGGCGAGCAGGCTTTGCTTCCAGCCCAGGTGCGGGGTCCAGATGCTGAGCACGAGCGCCGCCACCATCATCGGGAACATCAGGCGGTCGAGGATCAGCCGGTGCTCGAGGTCGAAGAAGATCACCTGCACCAGCACGGCCACCCAGAGCGACTTGATCCCGAGCAGCGGGGTGGCGCCGAACACCCAGCCGAACGCTGCGAACATGACTGCGGTCACCGCCACCGGCCCCCAGACCTGCCAGGGCTTGAAGCCGGGCTCGAGCTCCTCGAGGCGAGCCAGCCAGACCGACAGGCGGCGGATGCCGTAGCCGGTGGCGGCGCCGGCGAGGAGCCAGGCGCCGGCGACCAGGTAGTGGCTCACGCCATCACGCTTTCGAGCGCCGACTGCATCGCATCGACCGCCGGCTTAAGCCCGGTCCAGGCCCGAAACGACGCCGCGCCCTGCGCGAGCAGGATCGGCCAGCCGTCGACGCACCGGATGCCCACCGAGCGGGCCCGGTGCACCAAAGGCGTGCCGCCAGGCACGTACACGAGGTCGACCACGGCGCCGCGCGGGTTGAGGAGGGCGGGCCGGAAGGGCATCTCGCCGTGCCGGCCGAGCGGCGTCGCGTTGACGACCACGTCAGAGTGGCGCACGAGCTCGTGCCAGCCCGGGTCGTCCCAGGCGACCACCGCCTCGCCCAGTTCCCGTGCCTTCTGCGGGTCCCGCGCAACGAAAACAGCCTCGGCACCCTCGAGAGCGCGCCCGGCGGCGCGCGCGGAGCCGCCGGCGCCCAGAACGACCGCCCGCGCTCCGGCGGGCTCGACCCCCACCAGTCCAAGCGCGGTCCGCATCCCTTCCACGTCGGTGTTGGAACCGCGCAACCGGTCGCCCTCGTGCGCGATCGTGTTCACCGCCCCAAGCGCCCGCGCCTCTTCGTCGACCTCGTCGAGGAGCGTGATGGCGGCCTGTTTGTGCGGGATCGTCACGTTGGCCCCGGCATATTCGGGGCCCCGCAGACGCTCGAGGGCTTCGGGCAGCCGCGCGCTCGGGACGTCGAGCAGCTCATACGTCCAGTCCGTCAGGCCCGCTGCCGCGAAAGCGGCGTTCTGCATGACCGGGCTCGCCGAGTACGAGATGCCATGGCCAAGCAGAACGACTCTCAACCGCCAGAGACACCGTACTTCTGGATGTCGCTGTTGAACTCGTTGATCGACTTCTCGAAGTGCGTGGTGCCGTTCTTGTCCGTGAAGTAGAAGAGGTAGTCGTTGTTTTCAGGATTGATGCAGCCCTGGAGCGCGCTCGGCGTCGGGTTGCCGATCGGACCCGGTGGCAAACCTGCCCGCTTGCGGGTGTTGTAGGGCGAGTTGAGGTTGAGATCGTCCATCGTGAGGTCCTTCTTGAGCACGCCAAGCGCATAGACGATGGTGGCGTCCACGCCCAGCGGCTCGTTCGTCTGCAGACGGTTGTAGAAGACCTCGCATACCCTGGGCTTCTCCGAGTCCTTGTTGACCTCGCGGTCGACCATCGAGGCCAGGATCACCATTTGATCGATTGTCATCGCCGGCCGCGCCGGCGTCTTCTGGCCGATCGCGGCGCGGACCTCGGGCGTCAGCTGCCGGGCGAAGGAGTCGAGCTGCTTCTTGACCAGGTCGTGCGCGGTCTGGCCCTTGTCCAGGTAGTAGGTGTCCGGGTAGAGGTAGCCCTCGAGCAGCGGGCTGCGCCCGGCCGGGATGCCGGACAGGAAGTCGTACTGCGACTTCCAGCTGGGATCGTTGACAGCATTCAGGTAGTCCTGCGTGCTGAAAGCGCCCGCCGAGGCCACCGTCTCGGCCGCGAACTTGGTCGGGATGCCCTCGGGCATCCGCGTCACGACCTGCTGCAGCTTGCCGTGCTGGAGGGTGTCCACGATTTGGGGAATCGTCATGTTCTTGCGGAGTAGGAAGTCGCCCGCCTGGATCGTGCCCCGCTGGCCGTTCAGCTTGACGTACCAGTTGAAGGCGTCCGCGCTGTGGATCAGGCCCTTCCGCTGCAGATCGTCGGCCACGTCGGCCGGCGCCTCGCCGGCCGACACCTTGAAGCTGACCTGATCCGGCCGCGAGGAAACCGGCGTGTTGACCTGATAGTCCCACCAGCCATACGCCTGGCTGGCTCCGAAGGCGGCGATGCCCAGAATGACCAGCAGTCCAACCAGTTTCTTCAAAGGTCCCCCTCCGCTTCCAGGCCCGCCACCACGCGGTCGAACTCCTCTTCGCCGACGGACTCCAAGCCCCCCTCGGTCTCTTTCAGGAGGAGGACCATCTCTGGCTCGTCCGCGGCCTCGACCAGGTAGTAGGTCGAACCCTCGAAGTCGAAGGCGTCGTGGAGCTTGAAAACGTGCTCCGCCCCGGACTCATCGATCAATGTGATGTTCTGGTTGGAGTCTGGCGGATGGTCTGGCGAATTATTTTGCAGCTCATCTTGCACGGCGAGCGGCCTCCGAGTCGAGGTACGACTGCAGGATGATCACCGCGGCCACGCGGTCCGACAACTGCCGGCGCCGGGCCCGAGAGACGCCACCCTCCAGCAGGACGCGCTCCGCGGACCTGCTGCTCAGTCGCTCATCAACCATGGTGACGGGTAGGCGAGTCTGGCGTCGAATCGCGTCCGCCAACCGGCGCGCGGCCGCCGCCTCCGGACCGCTGCTACCGTCCATCCGCTTGGGCAGGCCGACAACGGTTCGGGAAGCCTCATGCGCCCGTGCCACTTCGGCGATCCGCTCGGCGAGCGTGTCCGCCGGCTCGGCGGGGATCGAATCGAGCGGGGACGCGATGGTTCCGGTGGGGTCGCTCACGGCCAGCCCCACCCGCTTCGTCCCAGGGTCGACGGCGAGGATGCGGCCGCTCAGCTCTGAGACGCCGAATTCGGCGTGCTCGCGACCTGGTCGATCTCGTACACGATCGTGATCCTGCTCGAGGAAAGCGGCATGAACGGCAGCGCGAAGGGTGACTGCTTGATCGTCGCGCTCTTGATGGGCAATTTAGCGAGCTGAGCCCGGGCGCCGCCCACCGACTGCGCGGCGAGCAGGCCCTTCAGGTGATCGCGGTCCACCTTGGGTGCCACGAAGGAGCTCGCGGTCCCCTTGAAGCTGAGATGACCGCCCCCGCTGGCGTTGACGATGCTGTAGTCGTTCTTGACCTTGTTGTCGGTCAGCTGCTTGCCCGCCGGAACCTTCTTGGCCAGCAGGTCGCTCATCGCCTTCTGCACGTCGTCTGGGAAGTAGAAGGCACCTTCGGCGGTGATCTTCATGGTCGCGTTGAAGCCCCCGGTCACCGTGCCCACCGGCTGGTCGCTGCTGAAGTCGGGGGGTGAGAACTGGATCGCGGTGTCGGCCAGCTTCTCGTTCGTCTGAACCTGCTTGCTCAGCTCGTCGCCGATGTCTTTGCGGATCTGAGCCTCCAGCGAGGAACGCGCGTTCTCGATGTCGGAGGTCTGGATCTGGGGCTCCTTCTTCTCGTCGGCGCCGCC
>CAZHAC010000147.1:0-5772 GCA_964529765.1 uncultured Actinomycetes bacterium | reverse complement strand
GGCGATCTCGAGGGCGGCACCTTCAGCATCTCGAACCTGGGGATGTACGGCGTCGACGAGTTCAACGCCATCATCAACCCGCCGGAGGCGGGCATCCTGGCCGTGGGTGCGATCAAAGACGCCCCCGTTGTCGTCGACGGCCAGCTGCGGGTCGGCAAGGTCATGCGGATGACCCTCTCGGTGGACCACCGGGTCTTCTACGGCGTCACCGGCGCCCAGTTCGTCAGCGAAGTCAAGCGCCTGATCGAAAGCCCGGTGTCCCTGGTCCTGCCACCGGCCGAATAGCCAGTGCCATCGGTCGCCGCCAACGGGGTCACGTTCGAGTACGACAGCTTCGGCGACCCTGCCGGCCCTCCAGTCCTACTCGTAACCGGCTTGGGCGCCCAGATGACGAGCTGGGACGAGGAATTCTGCGCCGAACTGGCGGCACAGGGCCTATACACCGTCCGTTATGACAACCGGGACGCCGGCCTTTCAACGAGATTCGACGACCTCGGAGTGCCCGACGTGTTCCGGGTGGCGGCTCGGGAGATCGAACCGGCTTACACGATCGAGAACATGGCGGACGACGCGGCGGCCTTCATGACTGCCGCCGGCATTCCCAGAGCACACGTCGTGGGCGCCTCAATGGGGGGCTTCATCGTCCAGGAACTGGCCATCCGGCACCCCGAACGCGTTCTCAGCCTGACCTCGATCATGTCCGGGCTGGGCGGCGACGACATGGTGCCCCCCACGCCCGAAGCCACCGCCGCGCTCTTTGCGCCGGCGCCGGTCGAGCGTGAAGCCCTGATCGAATTCGGCGTCCTCGGCGCCCGCGTGCTCTGGGGCGACAGGTACTTCACCGAAGAGCGCGCTCGCAAGAAGCGAACCGCCGCCGTCGACCGAGCGATCTCGGCCGAGGGAACGGCACGCCAGCTGGGGGCGGTGCTCGCCCAGCGCTCGCGGCGGCGGGACCTCGCCAACCTTCAGGTGCCGGCCCTCGTCGTGCATGGCGACGCCGACCCGCTGGTTCCTTATGAGAATGGCACCCGAACCGCGGCCGCAATCCCCGGCGCCCAGCTGCTGACGCTGCCCGAGGTCGGCCACGACATCCCGCCCCAGTTCTTCGGGACGGTTGCCAGTGCTATCGCCGAGCTGGCCCGGGAGGCAAGCGCCGGGAGCTGAACGCGGTTTCGGCCGCGAGACCGCGTTGCAGTCTCGCGGTCGACGGCACTGCGGATTCGAGGTCGGCGGTGATTTCCGCGGCGGGCAGTTCAAGCCGAAGCCTCAACCAGCCGGCCTGATTGAAGTCCGCCCACAGGCGCGCGCTCATCCGGTCCGCCAGCTCCTGGCTGATCGCAAGGCCCAGGCCCACCCCGCCGGCGGCGCTGGAGCGGGAGGGATCCGCCCGGTAGAAGCGCTCGAAGATGCGCTCCGGGTCGATCTGCTGACTGCCGACGGGATTGGCCACGTACACCTCGAGCTTTTGGCTGCCCGTCGGGAGGACACCGACCGCGACCTCAGTGCCTTCGGGCGCGTACTTGACGGCGTTGTCGAGCAGGTTGTCGAGGATCTGGTGCAGGCGCTCCTGGTCGGCCAGCGCGGGCGGCACGGCGGGCGCCACCTCGAGCGAAAGCCGCAGCCGCCGCTCCTCGGCCCGCTTGCGGATCAGGTCCAGCTCCTGGTGCAGCATCGCCACCAGGTCGACCGGGTGAACCGTTATGGGCACCTGGCCGGCCTCGACGCGCGCCAGGTCGAGCAGCTCCTGGGCCATGCGGAGCATCCGCTCCGACTCCTCGTGAACGATGGTCGCCGCGCGCCGGTGCTCCTCGGGTGTCGCCAGGCTGCCATCGACCAGCGCCTGACTGAAGCCGATCAGGCTCGTCAGCGGCGTCTTCAGCTCGTGCGAGACGTTGGCCAGGAACTCGCGCTGAGCCTGGCGGGCGCGCTCAACCGCCTCGGCCATCCGGTTGAAGGCTTCGCCGACGATCCCGATCTCGTCGCCGCCCCTGAACTTCACCCGCCGGCCGTAGTTGCCGAGGGCGATGTCCTCCGATGCCGCCGCCAGCTCGGTCAGCGGCCGCGTCATCGCTCGCGAGACCAGGAGCGCGAGCAGGATGGCGATCACCAGCGCTATCCCGCCGGCCTTCAGTAGGTTGGGAAGCAGCTCGCCGCTCGCCTGCGCTGAGACCACCGCCTGCGGACGCAGCACCAGCACCGCGTAGCCGAGTCCCGCGCGCGAATAGCCATAGACGTAATTGTTCGACCCGATGACCATGTTCCCGGAGGCCAGCTGGGTGTCCGGTTTCGCAATCGGCATCAGGTAGCCATATGGCAGCTGGCCGCCCTTGTCGCCGCTGTCGAAGAGCAGCCGCGTGCTCTGGCGCTGGAGAACGATCAGCCGGTCGCCCGCGAGGGCCGACTCGTTTATGTTGGACGCCAGCGTGTTCGCGAGCTCGAGCTGGGAAACGCCTCGGGACCACTGCCCAACGTTCACAGCCGAGTAGAGGGCGGTCCGCTCCAGGTTGTCCTTTGCCGTCTGCTCCTCCAGGTTCCGAACCAGGACCCAGGTCAGGACGCCGCTGAGCAAGAGAGACACGGCGACGATGCCGGCGGCGACCGCCAGGATGCGTACGCGAAGGCTCAGGACTCGTTCAGCTCCAGCTTGTACCCCACTCCCCACACCGTCGCGATCGTGGGATCGTCGACTCCCGCGGCAGCCAGCTTCTCACGCACCTGCTGCACGTGCACGTCCACGGTACGTGTGTAGCCCGGGAAGTCGTAGCCCCAGACCAGGTCGAGCAGCTCGCTGCGCTGGAAAACGCGGCCCGGATGGCGCGTCAGGAGGGCAAGCAGGTCGAACTCCTTCGGGCGCAGCGCAACCTTCGCCACCCCGTCGTCCCAGCGGACTTCGTGGCGCTCGAGATCGACCTCCAGCTTGCCTGCCCGGATCAGCTTCGGCTGGTCGGGCTCGAGCCGCGCTCGGCGGACCAGCGCCTTTGCGCGAGCCACCAGCTCCTGGGGATGGAACGGCTTGGTCAGGTAGTCGTCGGCACCCAGCTCGAGACCGACCACCTTGTCGGTGACCTCGTCCCGCGCGGTCAGCATGATGATCGGCACCTGGCTCTGCTTGCGGATCTCACGGCAGATCGAGAGGCCGTCAACGCCGGGCAGCATGATGTCGAGCACCACCAGGTCGGGCTTGACCTGGCCGAAGCGAGCGACGGCCTGCGCGCCGTCGTTCACACCTTCCACCTGATAGCCCTCGCGGCTCAAATAGAGGCGCGCCAGCTCGAGGATGTGCTCCTCGTCATCGACGATGAGCACCTTCTGTCCGCTCATGAGAAATGCCACCCGCTCAAGTCATCACCATTGTGTGAGGTCGGTATCTTGGAGTCGCCAGCGAACTGTAAACGTCTTCGGACTACTTGACGACTTACCGGCGGGGTGGATCTCCGGCTCGAAGCACTATGCGGATGGGATTCCCGGCGAACCCGAAGTGTCCACGAATCCGGTTTTCGAGATATCGCCGGTATGAGAAGTGCAGGAGCCCGACGTCGTTGACAAAGAGCACAAAGGTGGGCGTGTCGCTCGCCGCTTGGGTCGCGAACTTGAGGCTCAGCCGCTTTCCTTTATAGGAAGGCGGAGGCCGCTCGAGGAACGCCTCCCGGAGCACGCGGTTGAGCTCATTGGTCGGCACTCGAATCCGCCGCTGGCCGACCACCTCGAGCGCCACCGGGAGCACACGGTGCACGCCTTGGCGCGTCTTTGCGCTGACGACCACGACCGGAGCGTGGGGCACGAACCGGAACTCCGACCGGAGCGCTTGCTCCCAGTCCTTCGCGCGCCGCTTTGACTCGTCGACGAGGTCGATCTTGTTCACGACGAGCACCAATCCCTTACCCGCCTCCAGCGCGTACCCGGCCACGTGCTGGTCCTGGCTCAGCACGCCCGTGGACGCGTCCAGGACCAGGAGCACGGCGTCGGCACGCTCCATCGCCTTGATGCCCCGGATCAGCGAGTAGCGCTCGAGACGGTCGCGGGACGCGGACTTACGTCGGATACCGGCGGTGTCCACCAGAACCACCGGCACGCCGTCGAACAGAATCTCGGTGTCGACCGGGTCGCGGGTTGTACCCGGCAGGTCGCTCACCAATGACCGTTCGTCGCCCAGCAGCGCGTTGAGCAGGGAGGACTTGCCGACGTTGGGCCGGCCCATGATCGCCAACCGGGCGACCGCCTCTTCCTCCACGGGCTGCTCCGTCTCCTCTGGAAGGCGCTCGAGCACCCGGTCGAGAAGATCGTCGACACCGATCCCATGCTGCGCGGAGAGGAGGACGGGGTCCTCGAAGCCGAGAGACTGGATTTCGTGTCGGAAGTGCTCCTGGCCCGGGTTGTCGGCCTTGTTGGCGGCCACGATCACGTCCCGGCCCGACCGCCGGAGCATTTCCGCGATGTCGAGATCGACCGCGGTCAGGCCCTGGCGCACGTCGAGGAGGAAGACGATCACGTTCGCCTCTTCGATCGCGATCTGGGTCTGCACCCGAATTTCCTGGGCTGTCGGCCCGCTGGCCGTCCGCGAACCGTCGCCGCGGTCGCCGTCGAAGTCGAGGCCGGCGGTGTCGACCACCGTGAACTCGCGCCCGCGCCACTCGCAGACTCCGTAGAGCCGGTCGCGCGTCAGGCCCGCGCTCGGGTCGACGATCGCCTTCCGCCAACCGACGAGGCGGTTGAAGAGCGTCGATTTGCCGACGTTGGGGCGGCCGACGATGGCAACGATGGGACGAGGCACGGCAACTCCATTGTCGTTGCCTACACTGATGCGAGTGCTCGAGGACCGAGTAATCCTTAAGGAAGACCAGGTCTTCGCGGTCACCGATCTCAATGGTGATGCCCCAGCCGGCAACGATCTGGGGCTTGGACTCTACCGGGAGGACACCCGCTACCTCTCGACTTCGGAGCTCAGGATCAATGGCCGCGTGCCGATCCTGCTCAACCATTCCGTCGACCGCGCCTACGTGGCGACGTTCCAGCTCGTCAACCCTGCCCTGGCCAACCCCGACGGTTCGCTGATACCGCGTCAGAGCCTTTCGATTCGCAGGACGCGTTTCGTTCACGATGGCGCGCTGCACGAGCGCTTGGGCATCCAGAACTGCCACACGAAGGTGGCCGAGTTCGAGGTGCAGTACCGCCTCGACGCCGATTACCTCGACATCTTCGCCATCCGCGGCTATCACCCTCGTGCGGCCGGCCGGCTGCAACCACCAGAGGTCACGGAGACGGGATTGAAGTTCGGCTACGAGGGCGCCGACGGTCTGCTCCGGCAGACGGAGGTCGTCTTCCACCCGGTGCCGCCGATCCTGACCGCCGGCGTGGCCACGCTCCGCCTTCGACTGCAGCCGCACCAGACCTTCGTCCTCCTGATCGACACACTGCCCCTGGCCGCAGACGAATGCCCGCGCCCGGGCTTCGACTTCGACGCCTCGCTCGCCGACCTCGAGCGCACCTACGAGCGCTGGAACCTGGGCTGCACGAGCTACGGAACCGACAACGAGGTCCTCGACAACGGGCTGATCTGGCGCTCGCTGGAAGACCTGCGCATCCTCTCCGACCGCCTGCCGACCGGTCTTTACCCGACCGCCGGCACGCCCTGGTACGCGGTTCCGTTCGGGCGCGACGCGCTCATCACCTCGTTTCAGACGCTGGCGCTCAACCCTGAGCTCGCGCGCGGCACGCTTGCCTACCTGGCCAAGCATCAGGGGCAGAAAATCGACCCCTACCGGGAAGAGGAAC
>CAZHAC010000146.1:0-5800 GCA_964529765.1 uncultured Actinomycetes bacterium | reverse complement strand
TTCCGGATCATCCAGGAGGCGCTCAACAACGTCCGTCACCACGCCGAGGCGCGGACGGTGGAGGTGAACCTCGACGTGCGGCCGGAGCGGGTGGGCCTGCGCGTCCGCGATGACGGCAAGGGCTTCGACCCCTCACGCGCGCCCGAACCGGGCACGCGCCGGCAGTTGGGCGTGGTTGGGATGCGGGAGCGCGCGGCCGCCGTGGGGGGCCGGCTCGAGGTCCGAAGCCGGGAGGGAGCGGGCACCGAGATCGAGGGCGACTTCCCCCTCCCGAGCTGACCCAACCAGCCGGATTTGTCAGTTACGTATTGCCTTGGCTATTGCGGCTCAGTAATATGCCGCCGACTCAAAGAAAAGCCGCAGGAAAGCGAGGCGTGCCTCGTTGTACGGGCTGACCGCAGGGTCTATCTCAGAAGAAGGAGGTGAAATCGGAAAGATGCTGAGCCTTTACTTCAAGCTCCGCGGCCTGGTTAGCCGCCAGGAAGGCCAGGGTATGGTGGAGTACGCCCTGATCCTGGTTCTCGTTTCCATCGTGGTCATCGTCATCCTTCTTACGATGGGCAACCAGATCAAGAACGTCTTCTCCAACGTGGTCGCCGCTCTCGGCACCTAGTAGCCGGCGCTCGACTTAAAAGCCTTCAGAAGAGGCCCCGCAAGGGGCCTCTTCGCATTTAAGCGCGGTGCTCTTTAGCCCAAAAGCTACGTGCACTGTCGCAATAACTCGTTCACACTTCCGTTGGCCGTCCTGATGCTCAGGCGGAAACCGGAGACGGGAGGTGATGTTCCAGGTGGCTTTACAGGCCGAGGGGTCTCGGCCGGCGCCTGCCGCGGCACCGCCGTGGGCGGCGTGGTTTCGGCTGGGTTCGGAGAGTGGTCAGGGACTCGTCGAGTACGCGTTGATTCTGACCGTGGTCTCCATCGTGGCGATCTTCCTCATTGTTTCTATGGGTTCCCAGCTGAACAGCATGTTCTCGAACGTCGTGAAGGGTTTGAACACCTGAGCAGCACGCGTTCGAATCCGAGGCCTCAGGCGATCCGGGGAGGGGTCCGCGTGGGCCCCTCCCAACCCGTCATCGCCTGTCTGTCTATAAGAGACACGGCAAAGGGCCATACCTATAATGTCGGCGCCCTTAACGGCCCGACCTCTCACTAAGGAGTTCACACTTGGCAGTCGCGTCCCCGGCCCGACCTCGAGCCACCAGCAGCCGGATCTTCATCATTGCCGGTGCCGCCCTCGCGGTCCTCGCCTTCGTGATGGTTTTCGTCTTCAGCGCGTCGCACGGTGGTGGCGGCTCCGGTCAGACCGTCAAGGTCGTCGTTGCAGCGAGGGACATCCCGTTCCGGACCGCCCTCACGAAGGACGACCTGACCCTCCAGGACGTCCCGCAGAACCTGGTTCCGACCGGCGCCTACAACGACGTCGCCTCCGTCATCGGCAAGCAGGCCGCCAGCGGGTCCTCGGGAAGCGCCACCTCGGCAAATGAGACAGGCGCGGTGGCAGAAGTCCAGATCATGAAGGGTCAGGCGGTAACGCAGAACCTTCTCGCCAAGAGCGTGGACGCCATCCAGGTCCAGCCCGCCTACCTGCAGATCCCGCAGGGGTTCGTGGCCCTGACTGTGCCCACGGGTGAGCAGATCGGCGTCGCCGGCTTCATCCAGGCCGGTGACTACATCAGCGTCATCGCCACCGTGAACACCAGCGCCTTCGGCAATGGCCCCGCTAAGACGGTGACCAAGACCGTCTTCACGAACGTACACGTCCTCAAGGTCGGACCGGCGACGGGCACCGTCAGCAACGGCAACTCGCCGCAGTCGGCGCAGACCGGAGGTGTGGCAAGCAGCCTGACCCTGGTCATGACCCAGTGCGACGCCGAGATGCTGCGCTGGCTCCAGGCCAACGCCTCGCTGAGCTACACACTGGGCTCCTATAAGGACTACAAGCCTCAGGACACCAAGCCGGATCCGGCTTGCCTCGATGCCACGGCAGCCAAGGGCAACGGCCCGCAGGCGGCCAACCAACGGTGGTCCTTCACTAACCTGCAGTAGTGACGCCGGGTGAGCTGCCCGCCGGGCAGCTCGCCCCGGGCGAAACTTCCGCCGCGATTCGCGTCGTCCTCGTCGACGACGGTCCGCGGACGGTTGACAACCTGGCCAAGCTCCTCTCCTTCGAGGACGACATCCAGGTCGTGGGGTCCGCCCTCAGCGCCGGGGGCGGGATCGAGACCGTGCGCCGCATCCAGCCCGACGTGCTGGTCATGGACGTCAACCTGCCCGACATGGACGGCATCCGAGCAACCGAGCAGATGTCAGCCGAGCTGCCGCTGGTGCCGGTGATCCTGATCTCCGTTCAGGAGGATCGCGAGTACCTGCGCCGAGCCATGCGGGCGGGTGCGCGCCAGTACCTGGTCAAGCCCTTCGGAGCCGACGAACTGGTCGACGCCATTCGCCGCGTCCACCAGATGGAGCAGCTGAAGCGCCAGGTCGGAACCGCACCGCCGTCGCCGAGTCACGATGAGGGGCCCGCGGACGGCAAGGTGATCGTCTTCTACAGCGGCAAGGGCGGGGTCGGGAAGTCGACGATCGCCATCAACACGGCGGCCGCGCTGGCCAGGGAGACCGGTCAGGAGGTGGCGCTGGCCGATCTCGACCTGCAGTACGGCGATGTGGCGGTGATGCTCGGGCTCGAGCCGCAGGGAACCATCTCCGACGTCGCCCAGGCCTATCCCAACATCGACGGTCCGTTTCTGGGTGCGCTGATGCCCGAGGCAAACCAGGTCCGTGTGCTGGCGGCGCCGCTCAGCCCGGAGATGGCTGACCTGGTCACCCCGGAGCACGTGCGTGCCTGCCTCTCGATGCTGAAGCAGGTATTCGACTGGGTTGTGGTCGACATGAGCCAGCACCTCAACGACGTCGCCCTGGAGGCGATCGAGCTTGCCGACCATGTTTTCTTGATCACGGACCTCAACCTACCCGCAATAAAAGACGCCAAGCTCGCGTTTCGTCTCTTCGAACACCTGGGCGTGCCGCGCGAGAGGATCTCACTCGTGCTCAACCGTGCCGACGCGCCTTCCGACATCACTGTGCAGCATCTGGAGGCGAACCTGCGGTTTCCGGTCGGCGTAAGCGTCCCAAGCCAGGGCAAGATCGTCGTCAAGTCGATCCAATCGACGGTTCCTTTCGTCGTCTCCGACCCTGACTCGGAAATCGCTTTAAGCATCAGAGAACTCGTAGGCACTCTGGTACCCTTGGCGGACGCCAGCCAGGCCGGGGGCCGTAAACAGCGCCGCCGCCTATTCGCGCGGTCGAGCAACAGCTGACATGGGACTACTCGATAGGGTCAAGGCGAGCCAGACGGGGACGATTCCGGGTGCCCCCGCGGCTCCCGCCGCCAATGGGACGCCGGCGCCTCCGCCTGCCCGAGCGGCGACCGCCACCGCCACTCCACCGAGCACCCCGACGGCGCCTTCGCTGGCCGCGCTGACCCCAGCCGCCATGCCGGTGCAGCCGGCTCCGACGCCCACCCGGCTGGCGACGGGCGCGGAAACTGTCAGCCCGGCTTTCACGGCCGCCAAGGTGCACGTCCACGCGAAGCTGCTCGAGCGCTACGCGGACAAGCTCCAGGTGACCGACCGGCAGGGCGTCCGCGACAAGATCCAGGAGCTCGCCGACGAGTACTTCCGCACCAACTCGGTCACCATGACCAAGGGCGAGAAGGACCGGCTGGTCGAGTCGCTGCTCGACGACGTCCTCGGTCTGGGCCCGCTCCAGCAGTTGGTCGACGACCCGGAAGTCTCCGAGATCATGATCAACCACCCGAAGCAGATCTACATCGAGAAGAAGGGCCAGCCGATGCTCTCCGCGGTCACCTTCGAGAGCAACAAGCAGCTGATGCTTGTGATCGATCGCATCGTGAGCACGGTCGGCCGCCGGGTCGACGAGTCGTCGCCGATGGCAGACGCCCGCCTCCTCGACGGCTCCCGGGTCAACGTCATCATCCCGCCCCTGGCTCTCAAGGGCCCGTGCATGACGATCCGCAAGTTCACCAAGGAGAAGCTGACTCCGGACGATCTGATCCGTTTTGGGAGCGCGACTCCGGACATGATCCGCTACCTCCAGTCATGCGTGCGGGGGCGCCTGAATGTCCTGGTTTCGGGAGGCACCGGCTCGGGCAAGACGACGCTGCTCAACATCCTGTCCAGCTTCATCCCGACTGAGGAGCGTGTCATCACCTGCGAGGATGCGGCCGAGCTCCAGCTCCAGCAGGAGCACGTGATCACGCTCGAGTCACGGCCGCCCAACGTCGAGGGCAAGGGCGCGATCACTATCCGCGACCTGGTCAAGAACTGCCTCCGCATGCGGCCCGACCGGATCATCGTCGGGGAGTGCCGCGGTGGCGAGGCGCTGGACATGCTGCAGGCCATGAACACCGGCCACGACGGCTCGATGTCGACCCTGCACGCCAACAACCCGCACGAGGCGCTCGGCCGCCTGGAAACGCTGGTGCTGATGGCGGGCGCCGACCTGCCGTCGCGCGCCATCCGCGAGCAGATGGCTTCCGCCGTGCACCTCATCGTCCAGCAGCAGCGGCTGCGCGGCGGCCCTCGCAAAATCGTCTCCATCGCAGAGATCACCGGCATCGAGAACGGCGAGATCCAGTACCAGGAGATCTTCCGCTTCAACCAGGTCGGTGTGAACGACAGCGGGAAGGCCATCGGCTACCATTCCGCGACCGGAATCCGGCCCATGCGGCTCGATCACCTGAAGGCCAGCGGGGAGGAGGTTCCCGACGAGATCTTCAATCCGATTCCACAGCCCCCCGATGACAAGCTCTACTAGGAGGCTCCGATGAACCTATTCGTGGTGGTCGCCGGGCTGATCGGCGCCGCCGGCATCTTCGTCATCTTCATGGGCCTGGCCACGCAGCGCCGGGCCGCCGAGGAGTCGGCGGAGATGGCATCGCGGCTCTCGGCCTACGGCGTCGGAGCCCCCGCCGCGCCGGCCCGGATTAAGGCCCCGCCGGCCTCGATTCGCGAGCGGATCGCGCGCATCTTCGAGCCCGCCGCCAACCGTCTCGGTCAAGGCAATGTCAAGCGCGGCAAGAAGCCGCTCGCCGAGCAGCTCCAGAAGGCCGACCTCAAGCTGCGCACCTCCGAGTTCGTCGCCATCCAGTTCGGCACCATCGTGGTGCTGGCCTTGATCGGACTCCTCCGCTTCGGCTTCGGCATCCAGTTCCTGATCATGGCTGCGGCGGGGTACTTCCTGCCCGGTTTCTACGTTCGTTACCGGATGGGCAAGCGGCTGAAGGCGTTCAACGACCAGCTCGGCGACACGCTGATCCTGCTCTCGAACGCGCTCAAGGCCGGTTACTCGTTCGCCCAGGCCATCGACACCGTCTCCAAGAACGCGACCCCGCCGATGGCTGACGAGTTCGCTCGCGCCGTGCGCGAGATGAACCTCGGTGGTTCGGTGGAGGAGGCCCTCAACAACATGCTGAAGCGCATCGAGTCCCAGGACTTCGACCTCGTCGTGACAGCGGTCGCGATCCACCGGACGGTCGGCGGCAACCTGGCCGAAATCCTCGACAACATCGCCCACACGATCCGCGAGCGGATCCGGATCAAGGGCGAGATCAGGACGCTGACCGCCCAGGCGTCGGCCTCGGGCAAGCTGATCACCGGCCTTCCAATCGCACTGGCCGCCTTCCTCTACTTCGTGACCCCGACCTACTTCAGGCCGATGACAACAAACTTCATCGGCTGGATCATGATCGGGATCGCCGCCTTCCTGATCTTCGTCGGCA
>CAZHAC010000145.1:0-5832 GCA_964529765.1 uncultured Actinomycetes bacterium | reverse complement strand
GAAAACGTGTTAGCTAAATTGGTCTAATCCGGTACAGCGCCGTATCATCCCTCCCAACGGCGCTGACGCGTCACGCCGCCATCGATCGCTCGTTCCGAGGAGGGTCCTGGCTTGCTGCTGAAGTCTCGCTCGCTATTGATTGCGGCCACGCTCATCGCCGCGCTGCTGCCGGCACCCGCGTCGGCCGCGGCCCCCGTTCGCGTCATGACCGGCACCACGCCGGAGACCCGGATCATGCCGAGCAACGTCTTCACCACTGCCGACGCCAGGCAGCTGACAGGGCGCCGGATTAAATTGCCGGTGCCGGCCTGTGACGCAGCGCATCAGTCGATCTGCGACGACATCGCCCTCCTGAACCTCCAGGACGGCTTCGACCTCCGACCCCGCATCACGGTTCCATTCACCGGTCCCATCAACCCCGCCAGCGTCAACGCGAGTGACTTCTACGTCACTGGACCCAATGGCTTCCGTACGCCCATCGTGCAGCTGGTCTGGGATCCGAGCGCGAACGTGCTGGCGGGTGAACCGTCCGACTTCCTTACGGAGGCGACCCGCTACACGGTCAACGTCACGAGCGGCATCCAGGACACCGCCGGCCACCCGATCGCGGGTTGCCCCGCCGTCTGCGCCAGCACGTTCATAACCGAGACGGCCACGCCGGAGCTACAGAAACTGCGTCAGGCCCTCGACAGCGGCGCCGCCTACCAGGCGGCGGGCATCGCACCCGGCGATCGCGGAGCGAGCTTCGTCCAGAGCGGAGTTCGCGACGTCTTTCCCTCCGCGACGGTGACCCAGATCGAGCGCGGCGACCAGGTCAGCGCCGATCCGTCCAAGCCGCTGGCGTTCTCGACAGTACCGAACACGGCAGTCACCAACGCCGGCTACTACGCCTTCGGCAGCTTCCTGGTGCCGCGCTACCAGACCTACGCAGATGCGGTGATCCCGAACGTACCGACCACCAGGACGCCGCAGCCGATCGGCCGCCAGCGCGTGGGCTTCACCCTGATCGTCCCGCAGGGCTTGCCACCGGCAGGGGGCTGGCCGGTCGCGATCTTCGGGCCCGGCTTCACTCGCAGCAAGTACGACCTCTTCCTCGCTGCCGACCTGAACGCGGCGGAGGGCATCGCCACGATGGCCACCGACCCGGCCGGGCACGCGTACGGCCCGCACAGCGTCGTCACCGTTCATCAGGGGCCGCTGACCACCACCTTCAGTGGCTTCGGACAAGGCGCCGACCTCGACGGCGATGGCGATATCACCGCAAGTGAGGGCGTCGGGCCAACCGACCACAAGACCCTCGACGCGAGCGGCAAGGTCATCGCCGACGCGCCGTCGCCCTATGCGACCGTCGGCCTGAGAGACGGCCTGATCCAGACCGCGGTCAACAACATGGCCATGGTGCGGATGGTCGAGCACGGCATTGACGTGCTCGGCGACGGCACGGTTACGCTCCAGCGGCACGTCGTCGGCTATTACGGCCAGAGCTTCGGCGGCATCTACGGGACGATGCTGATGGCGACCGACAGCCACCTCACGGTCGGCGTTCTCAACGTGGGCGGCGGCCCTGTCGTCGAGATCGCACGGCTCTCCGGATTCCGCGATCTCCTCGCCGACACCCTGCGGGTCGCGCGGCCGACCCTTCTCAATGGCGGTCCGGGCCTGAACGGATTCACTGAGTCAATGCCCCTGCGACTCGATCCAATTGTCACCAACCCCTACCCAGGCGCGACCACCATCCAGAGGTACTTCAACGACTCCAACTGGCAGGAGCGCGCCGGCGACCCGGTGGCCTTCGCACCGCTCTTCCGGCTGCGGCCGCCGGCGGGTGCGCCCATAAAGCACGTTATCTGGCAGTCGGCCTTTGGCGACCACACCGTGCCGAACCCGACCGCCGGCGAGATGTACCGCGCGGGCCACCTCTTCGACCTCGTCAGCTACTACCGGAACGACAAGACGCCCACGGCGAGCTCCGATCCGCACGGCTTCCTGCTCGACCCGCGACTCTTCGGGCGCAACCAGGGTCAGGCGCAGGTGCTCGAATTCATCAGCTCCGGCGGCACGACCGTCATCGATCCCGACGGCCCGGGGCCGATCTGGGAGGTGCCGGTCGTGAACCAGCGCAACCTCGATTGCACGCACTACCCCGAGCCGCAGACGGGCGCGCCCTACACCGGGTCGGCCGGGGAGTGCTGAGTCGGGGAGCGGTCACCTGGAGCGCCGGCGTTCTCTGCCACCGAGAGACCGCGGCTGCCTTCGGTCCGTAGTCTGCTCCGGCCGAGCGATGCTCGCCTGCGGTGAGCGACCCCGAATCTGGGTCCGGTTGAGCGCCAGCTCGACCTCGGCGGCGCTTGCCGCGGGCACCTCCACGAAGGAAAACGTGTCGTACAGGTCGATGTCCCCGATCAGGTCGCCCGCGAGCCCGGCCTCGTTGGCGATCGCGCCTACGATGTCGGCCGGCCGGACGCCATGCCGCTTTCCGACGCGGAGGAAGAGTCTGACCGCCTCTCCCCGGCCGTCCGCCTGACTGCGCGCGCGGCTCGATCGAGACGTCGCGGCTGCTCGGGTGTCACTGGCAGTGTCGCTCTTCAGCCCCAGGCGCTTGCGACCTGGTTCCGCGGTCACGGCAGGCCGCGTCCGCTCCCGAGCCGGCGTGCTCTGTGCTGCCATCTTGAACGCCGCCGCCGCAACTTCAGTGATATCTCGCGATTCGGAGAGATCCTCCACGAGCTCGAGGAAGGAGTCGAGCTCGCCGGCGTCAAGGATCTTCAGCACCTCGTCGCGGAAGGCGGCCCGCCGCCGGGTCGCAATCTCGGCGTCGGTCGGCAGCCGCAGAGGTTGGATTCGCCGGTGGATCCCACGCTCGATCATCGTCAACTGCCGGCGCTCGCGGGGAGTGAGCAGCGTCACCGCCTGGCCGGACTGGCCGGCGCGTCCGGTCCGGCCGATCCTGTGCACGTATGACTCGGAGTCGGGGGGAAGGTCGTAGTTGATGACGTGAGTGACGTCCGGGATGTCCAGCCCGCGAGCTGCCACGTCGGTGCCGACCAGGAGTTCCGTGTGGCCTGCGCGGAAGCGTTCGAGCACGCGCTCGCGTTGCGCTTGGTTGATGTCGCCGTGAATCGCCTGGGCGATGTACCCCGCGCCGTTTAGGTGGTCGGCGACGACGTCCGCGTCGCGTCGGGTGCGTACGAAGACGATCGCCGAGTCCGGCTGCTCGAACTCCAGGATCCGGGCCAACGCCTCAGACTTCGCGTGCGACGGAACCTCGTAGTACACCTGGCGGACGCGCGGCGCGACCGCTTCCCGGTCCGCGACGCTGACCCGCTCTGGCTCAGTCAGATACTGGCCGGCAAGCTTCTGCACGCGGGCCGGGAGGGTCGCCGAGAAGAGCGCGGTCTGGCGGCCGGGAGGCAGCGCCGAAAGGATGCGCTCGATGTCCTCGATGAAGCCCATGTTGAGCATCTCGTCAGCCTCGTCGAGCACTACGGTCCGGATCGAGTCCAGCTGGAGCGTCTTCCTCTCGAGGTGGTCGATCAAGCGTCCAGGTGTGCCGACGACGACCTGGACGCCGCGTTTGAGCGCCCGGAACTGGCGCTCGTACGGTTGCCCGCCGTAGACCGGCAGGGTGACCATCTGGCGGTGCCTGCCCAGGGCGTGCAGCGCTTCCGCAACCTGGATCGCGAGCTCACGTGTTGGGACGAGCACCAAGGCCTGGGCCTGGAGCCGCGCCTCGTCCAGGCGCTCAGCGATCGGGAGACCGTAGGCTGCCGTCTTGCCAGTGCCGGTCGGCGCCTGGGCGATCAGGTCGCGACCTGCCAGCAGCGGCGGAATCGCCTGCTGCTGGACCGGGGTCGGCAGCTCAAACCCGAGCTCCTCGATTAGCGCAAGCGTGTCCGGCGAGAGCCCGAGTTCGGTAAAGCCGCTCGCCCTTCCGTCTTCGACGTCAGCGTGATCGCCCTCAGAACGGGCCGCGTCCGTCCATGCACTCGCCGGATTGCGTCCCACCACCCGCTAGCCTACCCGGGGCCGGTGACCCGGCATCGGCTCAGTGGAAGGGCTTCGTTCCGGTCGACGAAGCGTCGATACGCCCACCGATGCACCCCTCGGGCATTCGACGAAGCGTGGATACGCCCACCGATGCACCCTTCGGGAATCGGCGGCGCTAAGGAAGCTCCCTTACGACTGGGCGGGCCTGCCGCTGGCTTCGGCGACCTGTCGGGCTTCGATGGCCATCAGCACCGACTCTTCGGCCTGGTCGACCGCAAAGAGCGCGAAGTCGATCGCTTCTGAAGCGTTGCTTTCTGCCCACTCGGCCCGACGCTGGGCGACCTTGGCATCGTGCTCCTCGCGCCGCTGCTCGATATCACCCTGCATCTGCTCGACGTTTTTGCGAACGTCTGCCTTAACACTCTCCCAACCAGAGGCGACGTCACCTTTCGCCTTTGCCCTTCGTGCCTCGGCCTCCTCACGCCTGTGCTGAGCGTCCGCTTTCGCCTTTTGCATGAGGGCGTCAACCTGCTTGCGAGTTTCCGTTTGAGCGGTCGCGGCTCTGTCCTCGGCGGTCTTGGCTCGCTTGGACAGCTCAGACAGTTGGTCTGAAAGGGCCATGGTGCCTCCTCCGTGGAAACTGCTGTGGCCGGACGCGTCCGCCGGCCAGGCCAAAAGTTCTAGCGGCTCTCCGCGCCCTGTCGCCGGCGCGTGAGCTTCACGGTCAACCAGGTGAGTGCGACCGTCCACACCACGAGACCGGTAAGTAGCGCCAAAGTGCTCGCTGGGTTCATCCGGGCTGTGAAGTAACCCATTAGCAGGACGCCGGCAACCGCGAAGCCACCCGCCGCCACGATCGCTGACTTCATAACCCGATCGTACTCGCGCGGTGTCCCCATTAGCGTGATCCGCCCTCCGACCCACGCTTCGCGCGGCCCGCCGATGCACGCATCGACGTGCGCCTAGGAGTCGACGAGCAGCCGGGCGTAGTTCTTCAGCGAGCGCTGGTACCGGGGCAGGTGGCGCGAGAGCGCCGTGAGAGCGAGCGACACCGCCTCTCGCTCGCGTCCGGTGTCGACCAGGGCGAGGGCGAGGAACGCGCTCACCGCGTCGTCCAGGTGGTCGGACTGCCGCTCGCGCTCGGCTGTGAGCAGGGCGACGCTCTCTGACGGCCGGCCGAGATTGCGCAGCGAGCTGGCCATCTGGATCACCGCCCGGCGCCGGCGTTCGCCTTCCAGTCCGCGCTCGAGGGCCTTCTGATAGAGCGGGACGGCGAGGTCGGAGTGGCCGGTCGAGTCCAGGGAAGCCGCCCGTTCGAACAACCCGGTCGGGCTGTCCGCGGGCAGCTCGGCGACAAGCTCCTCCATGCCGCGCAGAAACTCGTCCTCGCCGAGGTCATCGAGCGCTGCCCACAGCGCCGCCAGGCGCTGGTCCCAGTCCGCAGGGGAGGGCTCGATCAGGACTTCCCGTTCTTGAGCGAGTCTTCCTGCTCGGGGGTCAGCTCGTTGGCGCCCACCCGCCGCCGTCCGGGGCGGTCGTGGGCAAGCCCGACCTTCCGCGCCGCCCAGAGCACCGGGTCGAAGGAGTCGTCGACCAGCCGCTCCTTGAGCGGGATGATCGCGTTGTCCGTGATGTGGATGTGCTCCGGGCACACCTCCTGGCAGCACTTGGTGATGTTGCACATGCCGACCCCGCCCCGGCCCTTGAGGAGCGGGCGCCGGTCGAGGCTGTCCTTCGGGTGCATCTCGAGGGTGGCCATGCGGATCATCCAGCGCGGGCCGTAGTAGCGCTCGAACTCGTTGTGCTCGCGCAGCACGTGGCAGACGTCCTGGCAGAGGAAGCACT
>CAZHAC010000144.1:1824-5857 GCA_964529765.1 uncultured Actinomycetes bacterium | reverse complement strand
TCGAGGTTCGCGATCGACCAGCGCCAGAGGTCGTCGTAATTGGCGAAGCGCAGCCGGCGGCGCTCCTCCAGCCAGCGGATGTAGGCGCCCAGGTTCGACTTCTGCACGGCCTCGGGCGCCGGTGACCAGAGGACCTCGGGCAGATTGGACGGGCCGTCAGCTTTCATCACACCTCCTCATCATCCGTGCTGGGAGGTAAACCGGGAAAGCCGCCGCAAATGCGCCAGAGACCGCGAGTCGCGCAGCTCGTGGCTAGCTGGAAGCGCCCGCCTCTACGAACCCCGCCAGCGCGCTGGAGCGAAGGTCGCTCCAGATCTGCGCCACCAGCTCTGGGTAGGCGGGCATCGCCCTCACCTCGTCGATCGCCCCAGCCCGCGGCCGCGGCAGCGCGGAGCGGACGTCGACGATCGTCTGCACGCGGCCGGGGTGCGACGCCATCACCAGCACGCGGTCGGCGAGCAGCACGGCCTCGTCCATGTCATGCGTGATGAGGATCACGGTGGTTCCCGTCCCTTCCACGAGGTGGAGGAGGTCGTCCTGCAGCACGCGGCGCGTCTGCGCGTCGAGCGCCCCGAACGGCTCGTCCATGAGCAGGATCCGTGGCTTCATCACCAGCGCCCGCGCCAGCCCAGCGCGCTGCTGCATCCCTCCAGAGAGCTGGTGAGGGTAGTAGTCCTCGAAACCGGCAAGTCCGGTTCGCTGGATCAGCTCCGAGGCCCGGGCCTGCCGTTCGGACTTCGAAACGCCCTTCGCCTCGAGCCCGAACTCGACGTTGCCCATGATCGTCCGCCACGGCAGAAGCGCGAAGTCCTGGAAAACCAGGCGCTGCTGGGGACCGGGCCCCGAGAGCGGCCGGCCCTCTACGCGAATGTCACCCGCGTCATGAGGGACGATGCCGGCAAGGATCTTCAACATCGTCGTCTTGCCGCATCCCGACGGTCCGATCACGGCCAGGAATTCGCCCTTGTCGACGGCGAAAGAGACATCATCGAGTACGAGGACCGAGCCGCCGCGGCGGGCCGGAAAAGTCTTACGTAGGTTCTCGACGGTGATCATGTGCGGTTCACCTCATACACCGGGTGGATAGATCCAGGGAGTGGGATCGGCGGCGAACTCGCCATAGGACCCCGGCACCGTGATGCCGGGCACCTGCGGGATCCAGCGCTCCCGGAGAATCTCGTCCGGATCGCCGTATCGAGCCGCCAGCTCACGTACCTCCGGGTCATCGAGGGCGCACAGGCGGCCGTTTTCGATCACCTTCGTGGTCGAACCGTCCGGCGCCGTGACCTGGAAGGTCGAGAACAGCAGGTGGACGTGAAGGTGACCGTAAGTGATGCCAAGCTCACCCGCCCACGCCTCCTCCGGCCCTCGCCAGCGGGTGCCGAGCCCGATGTGAATGACGCCGGCTCGGCGCCGCTCCCACTCGAAACCGCCTGATGACAGCATGTGGATGTTCGACGGCCGGCGGATGAGGGGATTGGTCCCGATCGCGACTTCCCAGAGCCAGAACAGGCCGGGGCGCGGGAAACACGGGTAGCGGTTCGATCGTGTGGCCTCAAGGAGGTCCGCCCACGCCTTGCCATAGGCGCCGCCACCCTCGACGGCGACCAGCTGGCCCCCCTCGAGCCGCAGCTTCAGGCTGGGGAAAGGACGCGAGAAGTGCCCGGTGGTGCCCGCGATGACTCCTGCGGCGTCCTCCTCCTCCAGCATCGGCGGTGGCGGATGTGCCAGCAGGTGACCGAAGGATCGGACAGGGTCTTCGGTGAAGCCTCGCCGTGAACCGTCGAAGTAGCCCGCGTGAAGGGTGTAGGTGAGATCGGTGCCCTCCGGATCGGTCAGCCGGACGCGGCCATCGCGGCCGTACTGCCAGATCCGCGCCCAGGTCCTGCGGTTGATCAGCTCGTGCAGGTCGCGCGGAAAGACCGCGGCGCCCTGCTCGAGATGCTCTGTGCGGAGCCATGGGATCTGCTCGTACCTGTAGTCGGTCTGCGGAGTCGGTCCACCCTTGCCGTGGATCAGGAGGTCGTAGCCGGCCTGGCGGGCCAGTTCCTCGACCCAAGGCAGGCCCTCCCACCGGCGCGGTTCTTCGGACCACGGCCGGTTGCGGATTGTGACCCGGATCTCGTCGAGCTCCTCAAAAACGCGATCCGGCCCGACGTCGACTTGAAGGACGTCGACCTTCGCGCCCTTGGCCCGGAGCGCCGATGCGATCGCATCCACGGCACGCGGCTCGTAGTGGGAGTCGACAGCCACCAGCACCCGATCCCCAGCACTGGTTCCGCCATAACCGACGAAGCCAACGTGGGGGCGTCGAAGCTCAGCCAGGTCGGCGAGTCCCCGCGCGACCTCTTCGGCACTGAGATCGCCGGGAAGGCGCGCGCTGAGGACCCTGACGTCCTCAGCCGATGCCGCCTCAGCAGTCCCGTCCGAGTGGTCGAGACACATTGGGGCCGATGTTAGATCTCCATTGACAGCCTGTAAATACGACTGGATACTGGATACCCACTCGCTTAAGAGGAGGGGTTAGTGACACGCACAGGCAAAGGCTTCGCACCTCTATTCGCGATCTTCGCCGTAGTTCTCGCCGGCTGCGGCGGGAGTCCATCAACGTCGAACGCGGCCTCAACCGCGGTCGATACAACCTCCGTTGTCGTCGGCTTTGGGGGCCCGCCGGACGTCGGCGACCTGCCCCAGCTGGTCGCCATCAAGAAGATGCAGGCGAAGGGCTACAACATCTCGACCAGGGTCTTCCAGGGCGACCCGCTCCTGGTCACGGCGGCCAACCAGGGCGACGCGCAGATCCTCAACCTGGCCGCCGTCTCGCTTATCAACGCCGACCTCAACGGCAACAACTTGGTGCTCTTCCTGGACAACACCGCCAATGAGACCGAGCTGGTCGCGGCCTCGAGATTCAAGTCAGCCAAGGATTTGGACGGCGCCACCATGGCCCTGGCCAGCCCGACCAGCTCAACGCACACGCTCGCCGTCTGGACCGAGAAGCAGTACAACATCCACTTCAAGTACATCTACCAGGGCTCCTCGCAGGTACGGTCGCAGGCGCTGCTGGCCCATCGCGTGGACTCCTCGATCCTCGAGATCGACGATGTCACGCGGATACTCCAGAACGACCCCAGCGGATTCAGCGCGCTGATCAACTACTACAAGCAGCTGCCCTGGCTGCTGGCGAGCGTCTGGACGACCACCAGTGACTTCGCGAAGAAGCACCACGCGATCGTGCAGGAGTTCACGAACGAGCTGATCGCCGCCTTCGCCGACGCCTACAAGAACGAGAATAAGTACATCCAGCAGGGTCCCTCCCTGCTCCCTACCTACACCGCCGACGTGATCAAGGCCTCTATGGACAAGAGCGTCAGCAACAAGGTCTGGGGCGACAACGGCCGGATCACGAAGTCCGACGCGCAGAAGTCGCTCGACTTCTGGGCCGAAACGGGGATCGTGACGGACAGCCAGAAGTCGAAGCTCGCGAACCTCAGCTGGTTCGACGGCAGCTTCGTCCAGAGCGCCAAGCAGCCATGACGGCGATGGGCGCCACCCGCTACGACGAAGCGCGTCAATTCCTGATGGTGACGGGCCTGCTGGCTAAGCAGCTGGCGACCCATGAGCTGGCTCCGCGGCCGAAGCGCGACTCCAAAGCCGCCGCCTTCGATGAGCTGGGCGGCAACACCACGCTTGGCGTGCATCTGTCTGAGATCGCGCCCGGAGGCCAGAAGCGGGGTCACCGGCACGTTGACGAGGCGCTGATCTACATCGTGACCGGCCGCGGCTGGAGCGAGCTGCGCCAGGACGACCAGCGGCCGATGCAGCGGATCGACTGGCAGGCCGGCGACCTGATCTCGATCCCCGCCAACGCCTGGCACCAGCACTTCAACGCGGACTCCGTTCAGAGCTGCCGGCAGCTCGCCTTCAAGAACACGCGACTTCTGCGGCGGCTCTTCGGGAGCCGTGACTTTGTCTACGCCAACGACTTCCGCTTCGCCGACCGCTACGCCGATGAGGACGACTACTGGACCTC
>CAZHAC010000144.1:0-1724 GCA_964529765.1 uncultured Actinomycetes bacterium | reverse complement strand
TGGCGGCAGCATTTCGCCGGTGGTGAGGGAGCGCGCTACCTGCGGGTCAGGAACACCTTCCTCGAGCTCGCGCTGGGCTCGCCGGCGCTGCCCGACCGCTTCCCGCTCAGGTCCTCCAACGGCTGAGCGCGCCCGCCTCCGCACGTTGAGCTCGGCCGCCCTGAACCGGGAGGCTCTCGCCAAGCCGGCGCTCCAGGTGGCGGCGCTCCTGATCGGCGTCGCGCTCTGGCAGGTCGTAGGCGAGCTGAAGCCGCGCGTGATCGCCCCCTTCACGACCGTGCTCTCGAGCGGAGTCGCGCTCGGTCAGGAGGGGCAGCTCTGGCAGATCCTGGGCCGGACACTCGGCGAGATGGGTGCCGGCTACCTGGTCGCGCTGGCGGTGGGAATTCCACTCGGCGTCCTGATGGCGCTCAACCGCCCCGTCGAGCGCGCCGCCGACATGTACGTCGGCTGGCTGCTGGCGATCCCGGAGATCGCGCTCATCCCCTTCTTCATCGTCGCCTTCGGCGTTGACGTCGCCTGCCAGCTGGCCGTGGTCGTCGCCTTCGCCCTCCCGGTGGTCGTCAAGAACACGCTGGCCGGCCTGGTCACCGTGGATCAGAGCCTGCTCGAAATGGCCACCTCCTTCGAGCTGAGCCGGCTCCAGGTGATCTCGAAGGTGCTCCTGCCCGGCGCCCTGCCGATGATCATGGTGGGCGCCCGGCTGGGCCTCGGCCGCGCCCTCCTGGGGGTGATCGGGGCCGGTTTCTTCGTCCAGGTATTCGGGCTGGGCGGGCTGATCTACCTTTCCCAGACCACCTTCAACCTGGGCGGGATGTTCTTCGGGATCCTCATGGTCATGGCGCTCGGCATGGCGGCCTCGATCGGCCTCCAATCCGTGGATCGCAGGCTCACCTTCTGGAGCCGGGACGCGGGGAGCCGATGAGCACGGCGATCGCGGCGCCGGCCCAGGCGGCCTCCGCCCCACCCGGCCGGCGGCTGCCCCGCCCCCTAGCCGCAATCCAGGAGGCCGACAGCCGGCTGGTTTCGGCGGTCCTGATCCTGCTTATCTGGGAGGCCGTCTGTCGGCTCACTCACATCAACCCGACCGTGATCCCGAAGCCGTCGAGCATTCTCGGCTCGCTGGTCGACGTCGTCCTCCACTTCGAGCTTCCCAACGCGATCCTCATCACCCTGCAGGCCCTGATAGGCGGCTTCCTGATCGCCGCGGCGGTCGGAATTCCTCTTGGCATCGCCATGGGCGTCTACCGCTACGTGCGCTGGTTTTGGGATCCCTATGTCTCGATCCTGCTCGGCACCCCGCTGCTGGCCATGATCCCCGTGATGGTGATCTGGTTCGGCCTCGGGCTCACCACGCGGACGGTGGCGGCCTTCGTCTTCGCCTTCCCGCTGATCGTGCTCAATGCGCAGGGCGGCGTCCGCAACGTCCACGCGTCATTAGTCGAGATGGCAGCCTCATTCGAGGTCCCTCGGTGGCAGCTGTTCCAGAAGGTGCTGATGCCGGGGTCGCTGCCCTCGATCGTGCTTGGACTTCGCGTGGGGATCAGCCACGCCGTGAAGGGCGTGATCATCGCGGAGATGCTGATGGGGGCCCCTGGCCTCGGCGGTCTGATCATCACGTTCGGGGAGGCGTACCGGTCCGATCATCTGCTCGCGGTAGTCTTCGTGGCGCTGGGGATTCTCCTCCTCATCGATGCCGGGTTCAGCGCGCTTCACCGCAGGCT
>CAZHAC010000143.1:0-5883 GCA_964529765.1 uncultured Actinomycetes bacterium | reverse complement strand
AGGAGTCGTACTGCATGGTCAGCGCGTTGTCGGTCGTCCAGTCATTGGGCGAGCCGGCCGTCGGCGCGTCGCTGTTGATCTCGGGCGCGAAAAGGTCCTGGACTCCCGTCCCGGAGGGGCCGTTGAGGACCTCGTAGGCGACGTGCTTGTCCGACCACGCGGTCCGCAGGCCGGCGGCGCGGGCCACCTCGAAGATCGTGTTCACCTTTATGTACTGGTGCGGGTAGACCGGCTTGCAGGTGGCGGGGTCGACCGGCAGCTGAGACGGGTCGACCAGGCTGGTCGCGTTACCCGTCATGGAGAGGATGCTGTCCGGCAGACCCGCGAGGCCCTGGCCGGCGTCGAGCCGCGAGGGATCCTTGTCGGCTTGCTCGAAGTAGGTCACCTCAACGCCGGGTGCAACCCCCGCGCAGTTCGTCGTCCCCGCCGGCAGGAGGGCGTGGTTGTAGGAGTCGTCGTAGTAGATGCCGGTGCTGGACGGGTTGCCGCCCGTCACCTGGCCGACGATGCCGGGGAAGGAGTCCGAGGGCACCGGCGTCTGGGCGCCGGTGAACTCGGTCCCACTGCGGACCAGCTTGGCGAGCGCCGAGCCTGGATGATTCTCGACGTACCAGGCGAGGTCTGTCTGGTGAAGACCGTCCACCGAGAGGAGAAGCACATGCTGAGCGGGTGCCTCCTGGCCCGGGCCGGCCGCGAGGCCGGGGGGAGCGCCAGTGAGGGCGATCAGCGCCGCCGCGGCGCCCGTGATGACAAGGGATTTCCGCAAATCCGTACCTCCTACCCCTGGCCGGTTCGGCCGGCCCTCCGCAGCGCGTTTAGGCGCGCCCAACCGAAGCTAGGCGCGCCCTGGTTATAGCCGGTGCGAGAACTGCGTAAGTGGAGGTTAAGGAACTATCTGTCGATCGGAACTGTCCTCTCCAGGTCGCCGGCTCAGTGCAGTTCGAGAACTCCGCTGACCAGGTTTCCGGACATCGTGAGCCCGTCGCTGACCACGAGTTGAGCAAAGCCCGGACTGCCTGCGGACTGAGCGAAGGTGGCGGCGTAGGTCACCGTCTGACCGGAGTCCACGCCCTCTCCCGAAACCACGAGGGAGTTCTGACTCACGTCGTAGAACACTGACGCGACCGTCGACGATGTGAAAGTCCGGCCGTTCGAGTTGGTGAAGGTCACGTGAGGAGTCTTGCCATCGCCGTCACAAGGGTCGGCGTCGAACTCGAAGGTCGCGTCGCTGCCGTCCGCCTGCTTGAAGTTGCCGCTGCCCTCCGCCCGCTCGCAGCCGATGGATGCGGAGGCCGCCGCGTTGAAGTTGTTGCAGCACATGGCGTCGACCTCGAGCGGGACGTTGTCGGCGGCTGCGTTGGCGTTGTTCAGGGCCCCCGACGGAAGGGTCGCGGCGAAGGCGTAGGTTCCGACCTCCTCGAGCAGGCTGGAGGAGGTCGGCGAACCGATGTCCCCGGCGTTGACTGTGATCGTCATCGTGCAGGGATTGGACGCCGAGGGGCTGCTCGGGCAATCTACCCGACCCTGTTCGGCATGGCCCCCGAAGCCAGGCTCCGGGTACTGGATGACGTGGGGGTCGCACGCCGACACCGAACAGAGGTCGATGCTCTTGGCGGCACCCGCGTAGAACGACGGCTGGTTGGCGGCGGTGTTCTCCATGCCGGCGTAATAGATGGTGTTGCCCACCTGCCAGCGCGTCACGTACTGGACGTTGGCGGCGCCCGGCACCGCGGTGATGGCGGTGCCAGGGTGGGCGAGATCGGCGATCTTGAGCTGAATGGTCAGGGTCCCGCCGGAGAGCGACATCGTCCGGTCGAGCAAGTCGAAGCCGGGCTGGTTCTGTCCACCGATCACCGGATAGAGCGCGTCGCCGGCCGGGTCGGTCAGCCGCCCAGAGGGCGCCGACGAGGGACCCGAGACCTGCTGACCGAATAGACCTGGGCCTCCGTTCTGGCGAGCAACCATGACAACCGGCGCTCCCGCATGATCGACCGTCTGGTTGCCGGTCGGCGTGAAACCGGGCTGAGCGAGCATGTTTGAGGTGTCCGCGTAGACGACCTCGGCAGCACCGGTCTGGTCGATGGTGACTGCGAAGAAGTCGGCCAGATTGCGATTGCCCTGGGATGCGATGCAGCCAGTTCCGCTGAGGCAGATGTCGTCGTAGTGGTTCGGATGGGGCGCGACTCGGGCCATGGTGGAGGCCGGCGCCGCGTACGTCAGGTGTCCGTTGGCGTCGACCGGAAAGACGGTCTGCGCCAGCCACGGGTACCACGCCTGGTTCGAGTGGCTCGAAGGATCCGCGATGGTGTCAGTGCCATACCAAACCGCCGCCGCCCGACCGGCGCCGCCGGCCTTGATCCAGGGGAAGACGTTGACGTTGGATGGGGATTGACTGACCTGGACGGGGGTCGTCCACCTCTGCCAACCGGTGTCGGGGCTCGAGGCGGAGACGAACACCTGGCGGTCGGAAGGTGTCGAGCTCGAGACCGCGAAGGCGACGTAGAGATTCCGAGCCTGGTCCATCGAGAGGACGCTGAACAAGGTGTCCGGCGATCCCTTGAGGTTGTCGGCGATGTGGATCAGCTTGCTGGTGTCCCCATTCGGCGCCGCAGCGGTGGGCGCGTCGAGGAAGGTGAGGTCGCCGGTCGCGCTGGGCGTGCCGATGTTGAGCAGCAGGCTGCTGCCACTGCCGGAGGCCTGGAAGAGCTTGCCGGTGACCTGGTCGATGGCCGGGTAGCCATCGGCGCCAAACGGAGCGTAGGAGGGTGGATCGAGCGGCGCACCCACATACGTCAGGCCGTCGGTGCTCTTGGTCCACTGGGTTCCGTTGACCAGGTTGTTGTAGGCCATGTAGATGAGAGGTCGAGGGCCGGTGTAGGCAGACCGGTTGGACGTGCCTGGCGCCGGGTCGTAAACGGCGAGCCACTGCCGGTCGGCGCCCGGAACCCCGGAGCATCCCGCGGGGTAGATCTGGTCGGCCACGCTGGCACCGCCGTCGGCGGTGACGGCGGTCCGCAGGCAGGTCAGCGCGTAGAGATCCGCGAAGTACTGCTTGCCGCTGCGATCGAAGTTGATGTCGGTGTCACCGCCACCCGGGGGATCCGCGAGGCCGGCAACCGCGCTCGGAGGCAAGTTAGGGGTGATCGTGCGGTAGGAGTGGCCGCCGTCCACCGACCCATACCAGGTGCTTCGCTGGGTTCCGGTGCCAGTAGGCCCGCTGACGAAGACGCGGCCCTGAGGGTCGATGCCGATGTCCGGCTCGCCATTCGCCCGGATCGGATCGACGACGGAAGGCGTCTCGAACGTGATGGCGCTCGCCGCCTGGGCCACCTGGACCAACGGCTGCGGCGCGGTGACCAACGGCAGGAAGAGACCGGCAACCCCCAGCCGGGCAAGCCAAGGCAGAGCACGACGAATCACCCGTACACCCCCTACGCGGTTTCTTGCGACACCCCCGTGGGCCGCAAAGCTGTAGGGACGCTAGCAGGAGTCCGGCGTCTCAGTCAACAAATAAGCGTGGCGCATCCCTATCACGTCATGGTCTAACCGTTGGACATGCTTCGGGGAACCAGCACATGGTCGAAAACGCGTCGCAGATCAGGCTCGGCCCGACGCCTGACGGCCCTGCCGGGCCAGGCCGTCGATCGTGACCGCCGCCAGGAGCACCGCCCCGGTGACGATGAACTTGATCGACGAGGCGAGCGCGAGCAGGTCCATCCCGTTGGAGATAGAGCCGATCACCAGCGCGCCGGTGATAGCCGCCCAGACCGTGCCCCGGCCGCCAAACAGGCTGGTACCGCCGATGACGGCGGCCGCGATGGTGTCCAGCAGAAGGTCGCTGCCACCCGAGGACTGATTCACCGCCAGCAGCCGGGAGGCGGCGATGATCCCGCCGCAGGCGGCCAGCGCGCCGGCGAGGCCGAACACGGCAATGCGGATGCGGGGTACGGAGATCCCAGCTCGGCGTGCAGCCTCGGCGTTTCCTCCGACGGCGAAGACGTAGCGGCCGAAGCGCGTCCGCCGAGCGATGAAGTCGAAGACGACCACGAGACCGACCAGGATCAGCGCGGCCAGGGGCACGCCACGATCGGAGTTGAGCGCCGCCGTGATCGCCAGGACAAGCGCGGCCGCCACGGCGATCCGAAGGGCCAGTCCCAGCCCCGACCCTACCGCCAGGCCCTCCTGCCGCCGGCGCCACCGGCGCGCCAAGTTGGCTCCCGCATAGGCCGCGACGGCGGCGATCGCCACCGCCCAGCCCACCAGCTGCGGCATGAAGGTGTCGGTCAGGTGGTCGATGAGTGGGGTGTAGATGTTGATCGTTCCGGTCTGACCGAGCACCAAGAGCAGCAGCCCTTGCCAGGCGAGCAACCCGGCCAGGGTCACGACGAAGGAAGGAATCTTCAGGAGCGTGAACCAGGTGCCCTGGAGAAGACCGATCGCGAGCCCGGTCAGGATGCCGAACGCGATGGCGATGACCGGGTTAACGCCGTGCTTCACGTTGAGAACCGCCATCACGGCGGCGGCCAGGCCGCTGACCGCGCCAACCGAGAGGTCGATCTCGCCCAGCAGCAGGACGAGGACGATGCCCACGCAGATGACGCCCATGGCCGCGATCTGAAGGACGAGGTTGGTCAGGTTGCGGGGGCTCAGGAAGTTCGGGTTCAGGTACCAGAAGACCGCCCAGATCACGACCAGGCCGGCGATCACCGGCGCCGACCCGACCTCACCCGAACGCAGGCGCCGGGTGAGGGCGTCGAGCCAGAGCGGTGCGGGTGCGCCGGCGGTCGGTTCGAGCTGTGGTTGATCGACAGCCATCAGTCCCGCGGCTCCTTGAGAACGGCGACCTCGGCGCCGGTGATCGCCGCCACCACCTGCTCTCGAGTTGCCTGGGCAACGCGGAAGTCGGCAACGCGGCGGCCAAGCCTGAGCACCACGATGCGGTCGCAGACCTCGAATACGTCGGCCAGGTTGTGGCTGATGACGACAACCCCTATGCCCTTGTCACGCAGGCGGCGGATGAGGTCGAGGACCTGCCGCGTCTGGGCGACGCCGAGTGCGGCGGTGGGCTCGTCGAGCAGCACCACTTTGGCGTCCCACATGACTGACCGGGCGACGGCCACCGACTGCCGCTGACCTCCTGAGAGGGCAGCGATCTGCGTTCTCACCGACGGCAGCTTTACCGAGAGGCCGCTGAGCGCGTCGATGGCACGCTTCTCCATCTCTTCTTCGGCGAGTGCCGGCCCGATGCCGAGCTCCTCACGGCCGAGAAAGAGATTGGCGACCACGTCCAGGTTGTCGCAGAGGGCGAGATCCTGATACACGGTGGCGATTCCAAGGCGCGCCACGTCGCGCGGACTGTGGATGGTGACTTTTTGACCCTCGAAGAAGATCTCGCCTTCGTCAGGCAGGTTGATTCCGGCGATTGTCTTGACGAGTGTCGACTTGCCCGCGCCGTTGTCCCCGACCAGCGCGACGACTTCTCTCGGATAGACGTCGAAGTCGACCTCCGACAGGGCCTGTACGGCACCGAAGCGCTTGCTGATCCGGCGCAGCTGCAGGATCGGCTCCGGCCCTGATTCCACGATTGGCTCAGGAAGCGCCATAAGTAAAGGGATTCTCCTCCGCTTTAAGAGCGGCGGGCGAGGGTTACCCTCGCCCGCCTCGATACCTATGAAATGCCGGCCGCTTTGCAGGCGTCGGCGAACTGCGTGGTGCAGATGTCGGATGCGCTCCAGAAGCCATCGGCGACGACGGTCGACTTGATGTTGTCCTTTGTCACCGCAACCGGGGTGAGCAGGACGGACGGAACGTCCTTGGCGCCGTTGTTTGTCTTACCGGTGGCCGTGGTCGGCGTCTTGCCCTGCACCAGGTTGACCGCCAGCT
>CAZHAC010000142.1:0-5892 GCA_964529765.1 uncultured Actinomycetes bacterium | reverse complement strand
ATCTGTTCGGCGGTCACGAGCGGACGTAGGAGCGGCGACGCCGCGCCCGCCGCGATCGGCACATCGCGGATGCCGGCCAGACTGGCAACCCGGCGGGCGTTGAAGGTTGTGATTTCCAGGGGATGGTTCCCGGCCACGGTCGTGATCGCGGCGAGGTCGATGCCCGGATGACCGTGCGCGAGCAGGATCGCAATCGCGTCGTCATGACCGGGATCGCAGTCGAGGATGATGCGGCGCGCGCTCACTTCCGCCATGCCTCACCGAACAGGTGCTTGAGATCGTCCCTGGTTGGCAGCGACTCGCGAGCACCCCGCCTCATGACAGCTGCGGCTCCGGCCAGGACCGCCAAACGGGCGCCGGTCAAGAGATCGTCGCCGGCAGCCAGGGAAACGGCCAGCGCCCCTACAAACGCATCGCCCGCGGCCGTCGTGTCGACAGCCACCACCTGTGGTGCCGCGACAACCTGGCGCGCTCCAGCGTCGCGCACCTCCGCCCCGCGCTCGCCGAGGGTGAGGATCAACCGCTCCGCGCGCATCTGGCCCAGCATCTGTGCCTCGCTCTCATTCACCACGAGAACGTCGACCGCGGGCGGCTCCTCTCCCTCCAAGGGACCGGCCGGCGCCGCGTTCAGGAGAACCTGACCACCCGCTGCCCGCGCGGCCGCGGCGGCCAGCCGAACGACTGGCAGCGGGATCTCGAGCTGCATGACCAGCACGTCTCCGGGACCGAACTCCAGAAGCGCGCGCCCGACGTCAGCCTCGTCCAGCCGAGAGTTGGCGCCTGGCGCCACCGCGATCACGTTCTGGCCGCCCGATTCGACCAGGATGAGCGCGGCTCCGGTCGGCGCCTCGGCATCGGCCGTGACTCCCGAAATGTCGACGCCGTCGCTTTCCAGGCCGCGCCGCAGCTGTTCGCCCTGAACATCACGACCGACTCGCCCGACCATCCGGACTCGACCGCCGAGCCGGGCGGCGGCGGCCGCCTGGTTGGCGCCTTTACCGCCTGCGTTGGTCAGAAGATCGCCGCCGAGCACCGTCTCCCCAGGCGCGGGGAGACGCTCGACCCCAACCACGAAGTCCGTGTTGAGAGACCCGAGCACGACGACACGGCCAGCCATGACGCGGGCCATGCTACCCGCAGCCTGGCAATTGACGCCCGCTCGGGCCGCGCCTAAAGTGCCGTTAACTGGTGCCGCGCGAGCAGCAGCCGGCACACGACAAGGGGGTAGCTCATGGGCTTTCTGAACGCGTTCAAGTTGCGGATGAACACGCTGGCGATTGTGCTCATCCCCGTTGGCATCGCGATCGACTGGGCGGGCCACGCAATCGCTTCCACGCTCAAGCTTCCGCTCTTCCTGGACTCGATCGGCACTGTCCTCGCCGGCCTGCTCGCCGGGCCCTGGGTGGCCGGCATCGCCGGCTTGATCACGAACTTCATCAGCTCGGGGACGGTCGACCCGATCGCAGCGCCCTACTGTGTCATCTCGCTCGCAATCGGCTTCGCGGCCGGCATCGGCGGCTACTACAACTGGCAAAAGCGGCGCATCGGTTGGGTCTACCTCTACGTGCTGGTCTTCCTCGTCGCCTCGATCGGCTCGACCCCGCTGAACATGGCGCTCTACAACGGCCAGAGCGGTTTGCCGCTCGGCGACGCCGTCTACGCCGGGATGGTCAAGGCGGGCACGCCGCAGGTGATCGCCGCTTACGTCGACGAGGCGCTCGGTGACCTCCCCGACAAGCTGATCACCGTCCTCGTCGCCCTCCTGATCTACCAGGGGCTGCCGAACCGGTTCCGCTCCCTGTTCTCGGTCTGGCGGCGGCCGGCGGACAGCGGCAGCGAGCCTATGACCGCGCCCACGGGCACCGCCTAGAACAGACCAGGGCGCGGTGGCAAGGGGACTCAGTCTTTTCGCCGAGGTCGGCAGCCCCCTCCACCGCGCCCACCCATTCACCAAGGGCCTGCTTACGCTGAGCGCGATCGCCGTCGCCTACATCGCGCCTTCGGCGCCCTGGGTGGCCGGCGAGCTGCTCCTGCTGCTCACGCTGGTGACCGTGGCCGGCGTGCTCCGGCGGCTGCTCGCAGTGGCAGTGGTCATCCTGCTGCCGATCTTCGCGCTGCTCCTCCTGGTGCAGGGTTTCGCGAATCCTGCGAATCACACGCTTCTGCTTCGAATCGGCCCCCTCGAGTTCTTCCGCGAGGGTGTCGCCACGGGGCTCCTCTCGGGGCTCCGGATCGCCTGCCTGGTCACAGCGACCTTCCTGCTCTCGTTCACGACGCGCCCGACCGATCTTGCCGAGGCGCTGATGCAGCGCGGCCTCTCGCCGCGGATGGGCTACGTCGTGCAGTCCGCGCTCCAGATCATCCCGCAGACGCTCGAGCTGGCGGCCCGGATCCAGGACGCGCAGCGCGCTCGAGGGCTGGAGACGGAGGGGACGCTCATCCGCCGTGCGCGGGCTTACCTGCCTCTCATGCTCCCGCTCGTCCTCTCGTCGCTGGTCGCCACTCAGGAGCGGGCAATGGCGCTCGAGATAAGAGGCTTCGGGCTGCGGGTGAAGCGCCTGTCACGTGTCGTCTTCGACGACTCCGCCCTCCAGCGAGGCCTGCGCTGGGCGATGGTGGCCGCAGTACCGGTTTCGCTCGGGCTCCGCTTTGCGGGGTGGCACTGATCGGCGGTACCCACGCACTCCTGCTGGAGGGGGTTTCCTACCGGTACGAGGAGGCGCCCGCCGACTCGCTGTCCGCCATCTCGTTGACGGTACGGATGGGCGAACTGGTCGGCGTGATCGGCCCCACAAACGCCGGCAAGTCGACTCTCTGCAACGTCGCCATGGGACTGGCGCCGCACTTCTTCGGCGGCCAGCTCAAGGGCCGTGCAGAGGTACTGGGGCGTGATTCGCGCGCGGTTTCAGTCGCCGGGCGCTCGGCCGAGGTCGGCCTGCTTTTCCAGAACCCATTCACGCAGGTGTCCGGCGCTCGCGAACGGGTCGATCAGGAGGTCGCCTTCGGACCCGAGTGCCACGGCATACCGTGGCCGGAGATCGACGAGCGGGTGGCGGAGGCGCTCGCGCTGGTCGGCCTCGAAGGCCTGGCGGGCCGGCATCCACTCGACCTTTCGGGCGGGCAGCTGCAGCGGCTCGCGCTTGCCGGGCTGCTCGCGATGCGGCCGCGACTGCTGCTGCTGGACGAGCCCACCTCTCAGCTGGATCCGGCCGGGACCGAAGCGATCCTGGCGGTGATCTCATCCCTGCATCAGCGCGGCGTCACCGTTGTGCTCGTTGAACACCGGCTGGAGACCCTCAGCGAGCTCTGTCCGCGCCTCATCGCCATGGCTGGCGGCCGCGTGATCGCGGACGGTCCGCCGGCCGACGTCTTCAACGACCCGCAGGTCGAGGCGACATGCGGCGTGCCCATCTACACCCGGCTCGCGCAAGCTCTCGGGTTGGACGGCCGCCGCCCGGTCCGGCTCGCCTCGGCCAGGGAAGCCTTCGTTCGTGCCTGAGGTCGCCTTCGAAGGTGTGCGCTTCGCGTATCCGGGGGGCACCGACGTCTACCCGGAGCCCGGGCTCTCGCTGACGATCAGCGGAGGGGTCGTCGCAGTGGTTGGCGAGAACGGGGCCGGCAAGACGACGCTGACCAAGCTCGTCAACGGCCTGCTCCGGCCGGCCTCTGGGTCAGTCGTCGTCGATGGAGTCGACGTCGCAACCACGACGGTCGCTCGCATGGCCCGGATCGTCGGCTATGCCTTCCAGAACCCCGATGACCAGCTCTTCGAGCGCACGGTGCACGCCGAGGTTTCCTTCGGGCCCCGCGCACTCGGCATCCCGCCGTCTCACCGCGAGGCGGCGGTGATCAGGGCGCTCGAGCTGTGCGGTCTCACGGGCAAGCAGGAAACCCATCCCCACGACCTGGGTCTATCGGAGCGGAAGTGGGTGGCGATCGCCTCTGCGCTGGCCGTAGACCCACCGGTGGTCGTGCTCGATGAGCCGACGCTCGGACAGGACTACCACTCTCGGAAACGCCTGGTCGGGCTGACCCGGGAGCTGGAGGCGGCCGGACGGCTGGTGCTGGTCGTGACGCACGACATGGACTTCGTCGGGGAAGCGTGCGCGACCACGGTCGTGCTCACTCACGGGTTGGTGCGCTACTCCGGCGCCACGCGGGGCGCCTTCACGGATCAGGAGCTGGTCGCCGAGGCCGGCTTGCGGCCACCTCATGTCCTCCAGCTGGCGCGAGAGCTGGGGCTGGGAGCCGTCGTCAACGAAGCCGAATTCGTTCGAGCGTTCCAGGAGCGCTGACCGGGCTCACCGTCACGCGGTCAGCTTGCGGAAGCACAGGTTCCCGTACTCGTAGCGCGAGCGGACGCGATGAGGAATGGGATCGCCGGCGCGGCACTCGAAGGGCGCGTAACCGACCGAGCGCAGGAACTCGATGCAGCGGCGACCGGGCGGAGCCCCGGCAACCGCGAAGTCCCCGACCTCGATCGAAATCACCGCCTCGCCAGATCTGAGCAACCTCTCCATCCCAAGCAGCACCTCGAGCTCGGCTGACTCGGCGTCGATCTTCACGAAGTCGGGAGCGAGACCGAGGGGTTCGAAGTAGTCATCGAGCGAAACGCTTTCGACCTCGTAGGTTTCGGCCTGCAGTCCCGAGCGCTCGCGCGCGGGCGCGCGCGCGTCGGTGAAAAGACTGTTGAGGGCCGAGTGACGGACGCCGAAGTCGTGCATCCTCCGAGTACCGGGCACACGCGCGGCGGCACGGTTCTCGAGGCCGGCATTAGGGGCTCCCCTGAGGTTCCGCTTAAGGACCTGGAAGCTGCGCCGTCCCGGTTCGAATGCGATCACCCGGCCTTCCGCGCCGACGGCTGCGTGCGCGAGCATCGAGTAGTAGCCGTACTGAGCGCCGACATCGACAAACGTCATCCCCGGGCGGAGGCACTCCAGCACGAGCGCGGTCAGGCCCGGCTCGATGCAGCCATGCCGGTAGAGGTCGGCCGCGACCAACTCAGGAAGCAGGACGCTGAGAGACTGCCCCGTGAACAAGCTCGCCCGTGCCCTGCGAACAGGTAGCCAGGGAGCCAGGCGATACGCGCCGATGACCGCCTCCCGTACTGGGTGAGTGAGGAACTTGGCCAACCATCCCTGATCGCGGTAAGCAACCGCCCGCGCCAGCCGTTCATCCGTCATCGATCGCTTCCCTGACCAGGGAGAAGAACCGAGCCGCCGACTGCGACCACGTGGCCAGCCTGGCCGCCCTTCTTTTCGCGGCCTCGCCCAGCCTCCGCCGAAGACTTCCGTCGTCCGCGAGACGGCGAAGCGCGACGCTGAGGCCGGCCACGTCTCCAGGCTCGAGCAGCATGGCTTCCTCCCCATCCCTGGCCAGCCGGGGCAGGTTTCCAGCCCGCCAGCCGACCACTGGCAGACCGGCCGCCATCGCTTCCCCGTAAACCGTGCCGTATGGCTCGACCAGGCTCGGGAGCGCGAAGATGTCGGCGGCCGCGTAGAGTGCGGCCACCTGTTCGCCGGCGAGGGCGCCGTGCACGACCACCCGAGAGGCCAGGTCCGGTCTCGCCAGCAGCCGGCGCAGACGGGCCGCGTATGCGCGATCCGCTCGGTCGTCGCCGACCAGGTGGAGCGTGGCCGTGCCGGCTGGGAGGCGGGCCAGGGCCAGCAGCAGCTGGTCGAGGCCCTTACGCGGTTGCCAGTTGGCTACGCAGAGGACGGCCACCTGCCGTCCCGCGCGAAGGCCGGCCCTATTGCCGGCCAGTGCAATGCCGAAGTCCCGGCCGGGCGCCACCACATGAATGCCGCTTGCGGGCAGCCTGGCCGCCTCTAGGTCGGCGGCCAGGCTCTCGCTGGCCGCGATGAGCAGGCGAGCGCGCCGGTACACAATGAG
>CAZHAC010000141.1:0-5899 GCA_964529765.1 uncultured Actinomycetes bacterium | reverse complement strand
CGACGGGGGCGCTTTGCCGCGCGCGTAGAACGCACGCGAGCACAAGAAGGCCCCCGCCACGTGGCGGGGGCCTTCTTCGTTTTCAGGACCTTTTCTTGGAGGAGACGGCGATGCACAGGTACAGCGGTGAGTCGGACGAATGCGAGTGCGCCCAGTGCCGGGGCGCCGAGGCGCCGGAGTGGTACCGGCAGCTCGAGTTAGAAGCGGTTTAGGTGGCGGCTGAGGTGGCGGTCTTGCCGTTGCGCTGCTCGTCGGCCGGGTGCTCCACCACGGCCAGCACGCGGGGTGCCATGAAGCGAGCGGTGCGGACGATGCGGCCGTTCCGCGTCAGCTCGTTCACTTCAACTGAGGTGCGCGAGGTCTTGACCTCGATCCGCCGGCCGGCGCGAGTCGCGCGGACCTCGTACTCCTTCGCGGTACCCCCGCCGGCGTCGACCAGGACCTCGACGCGGTCGTTCATTGCCACGGATCAATTGTTCCCATCCGCGGCACTTCGCAATCAGAGGCGCCGGGAGCCGTGACGCGCGCATCGGGGTCCTGAGCCGCGACTTACCAGTCGCGCTCGTTCTCTACTCCGGTCTCAGTCGTGACGGGGCCCTCGGTGTCGGCGTCCCCCAGTTCGTCCCCCTCGCTTTCGTCATCCACCAAGCGGCCCTCGGCGGCAGCCTCATTGACCATTTCGTCGAACGCCGCCTGCGCGTTCCGGCTGTCCTCGAACTCGTACACCTCGTCTTCCGACTCATTCCCGACGTCCACGTCCTCGTTGGCGTCAACGCGTGAACCGTGGCGGAAGACGTAGCTTCGCCCGTTGTCGGCGTCGAGGAAGAGTGAGAGGTACTCTCCGCCCTCGAGTTCGACGCGCTGGTCCGCGTCGTCGGCGTTCTCCATCTCCCACAGCTGCGACACCAGGCGCTGATCGAGCCGATCGTCATGCTCACTCATGGCATCTTCAGCCTATTCAATCTCGGGTTCAGTCGGGTTCCTTCGAGAGCTCGACGCCAAACTTCTCCGCCGCCGCCTCGATTCGCTTCTTCGCCTCCTCGCGTTCCTCCTTGCTGACGCCCTTGACCTGGTTGAAACGAGCAGCCGCGTTGCGCACGTGGCTGGCGTCGATCAGAGGCTCTTTACGCTCCCTGGGGAAGGCGAAGGCACTGTCGGGGAGTTGGTCCTTCTTCTTCTCGCTGATCTCACCCATAACAGAAAACATGATACCGCCAAGGACATGTATCGCTCTCTGCAGGCGACTACTCTGACTTCATGAGAGCCGAGGAGCTGGAGGACGTCAACTACGAAGTCGACCGTGGTCTGGCCTGGATCACGATCAACCGGCCGGAGCGCTACAACGCCTTTCGAAGCCGCACGGTCGACGAGCTGATCGCTTGTTTCAAGCGCGCCTGGGCAGACCCAGAGGTAGGCGTCGTCGCCCTGACTGGTGCCGGCGACAAGGCCTTCTGCGCCGGGGGCGACCAGAAGCAGCGCCAGGAGACCGGCGACTACGGCCCCAGCCAGTCCGGCATCTTCGAGATCGAGACGCTGCACCGGCTGATCCGGGACATCCCGAAGCCCGTGATCGCCGCCGTCAATGGACTGGCGATCGGGGGCGGCCACGTGCTCCACGTGATCTGCGACCTGACCATCGCCGCCGAGCACGCGCGCTTCGGCCAGGCGGGTCCCCGCGTCGGGTCGTTCGACGCCGGGTTCGGCACTGCCTACCTGGCTCGCATCCTGGGTGAGAAGCGCGCCCGGGAGGTGTGGTTCCTGTGCCGCCAATACGACGCGGCGACTATGGAGCGCTGGGGCCTCGTCAACGCTGTAGTGCCCGGCGAGCAGCTGCGGGAGGAGGTGCGGCGGTGGGCCGACGAGATCCTCGCCATGAGCCCGACAGCCCTCCAGATGGTCAAGCAGTCGTTCAACGCCGACTCGGCCGCCATCACCGGCATCTCCTCGATGGGCTTTGCCGCGCTTCACGTGTTCGAGCGGACCGACGAGGCAGGCGAGGGCGTGCGGGCCTTCAGTGAGCGGCGGAAACCGGACTTCGGCGGCTACCGGCCGGGACCGGTGGGAGAGCCCCGTTAGAGACGCTGCGGTTCGACGCTGAGAAGCCGGCCGTCTTCGATTCGGATCACCCGGTCGGCCACCTCGACGGCCGACTCGTCGTGGGTGGCGAAGAGAACCGCGGTTCCGGAGTCGGCGGCTTCGCGCAGCAGCAGGTTGATCGCGTGAGCCGTCTCGGTGTCGAGCTGGGCCGTCGGTTCGTCGGCCAGCAGGAGTGCGGGCGCCTTTGCGAGGGCGCGCGCCACTGCCACCCGCTGCTGCTCACCACCGCTGAGCTCGTTGCCCCGGTGGTCGCGGCGGTCGCCCAGTCCGACCGCCTCCAGGGAAAGCCGGGCGCCCTCTAACGCCGCCTCCTCGGACTCGCCCAGGACGCGCATGCCAAGTGCCACATTCTCGGCCGCCGACAGCAGGGGGAGGAGGCCCGACGTCTGGAAGACCCAGCCCACCGTCCTCTGCAGGAATCGCTCGCGCTCCGCGCCCCGCAGCGAGGGCACGTCGACCCCGCCGACGCGCACCGTGCCCTCGTCTGGCCGGTCGAGACCGCCCACGATGTTGAGGAGCGTCGATTTACCGGCGCCGGAGCGGCCCAGGAGGACAACCAGCTCGCCGTCCCGGACGTCGAGATCGGCGCCACGCAGCGCCTCCAAGACGCCTGAGCCGACAGCGAAGCGCCGGCTCACGGCGCGGGCCGTGACCACGTCAGGCATCGGGCAGTCCTTCGTCATTGGCCGGTGGCTCGAGCGGCGAACCTGGTGCTGGACGGACTGGAAAGATGCGCACGCTGTCGCCGTCCAGGTGCACGCGTACCCGTCCGGTCAACCCAAGCTTCTCGACGTGCGCGCGCGGCAGCTGCAGGCGTCCCGCGCGGTCGATGATCACCGTCTCGTCGGCGACCACGGCTCCCTCGCGTTCGATCCAGCGGCGCTCGGTGCTCGTGCGGCCGTCCCTGATCTGCACGACCCGGTCGACGAACTGCTCGACGGCGTGGTCGTGAGTGACCATCACGGCGCTTGCGCCGACATCCCGCAGCAGGCCGACCAGGTCGCGCAGGACGTATCGCGCGGTGTCCCCGTCGAGTTCCGCGGTCGGCTCGTCGGCGAGCAGGAGAGCCGGCTCGTTGGCCATCGCCACGGCCAGCGCCAGGCGCTGATTCTGGCCCCCGGAGAGCTGCGCTGGGCGCACCTTCTCGAAGCCGCCGAGCTCCAGCGCCTCCAGCAGCCGCCTCGCCTGGGCGACGCGGTCGTCCGTCGTCTTGCGGCTAGCGATCATCGGGATCTGCACGTTCTCGATCGCCGTCAACTCCGGCCACAGGTTCACCTGTGCGTGCTGCCAGACGTAACCGACCGTGTCGACGCGGTAGCGCTCTCGATCTCGCTCCCGCATCCTGGTCAGATCGTTACCGGCTACACGCACAGTGCCGGCGCTGGGGGCCTCGACGCCCGCCAGGATGTTCATCAGGGTTGTCTTGCCGCTGCCCGAGCGGCCGACGATCGCCAGCGTTTCGCCTTCTGCGACCTCGAGGTCCAGGCCCTGGAGAGCGACCACCTCGAGCTCGGCGGTCTTGTATATGTGGACGAGACCTTCGCACTCGACGACGGCGCCACTCATCCGAGCAGCCTCAGCTCTTCGACGAGGTCGAAACGCGAGCCGAAGCGGCTGATCAGGAAGCCGGCGAGCACGCCGAACGCCGCCACCAGCAGCACGACACCTGACGCGGTGAGTGGGTCGATCGTGAGGACGGTGGGGGGCACGATGTCGCTGATCGACGTGCCGATCTGAACCGCGGGCAGGATCGCCCAGCTGAGGACGAAGGCAATCACGCCGCCGATCAGGACGCTGAAGAAGAGCAGAACCAGCTGTTCGACCATCAGGCTCCGCCGGACGGTGCTCGGGGAGAGCCCGTTGGCCTGCAGGATCGCGTACTCGGACAGCCGGCTTCTCGTCGCCAGCAGGAAGTGGAGCCCGAAGCCGATCATGGCCATTCCGAGCGCGGCCACGAAGCCGATCAGCAGAGTCGCCTGGAGCGCCAGCCGCAGGGGGTTGGACAGCGCGGCCTGCTGAACCCGGCTGCGGTTGACGACATCGAGGAGCGCCGGGTCTTTGCGCAGCGTGGACTCGATCCTGGCCGTGCTCCCGCCGTCGACTCTCAGCCAGGCCTCGTTGGGCCAAGCGAGCGAGTAGTGTTCGTGGCCGAGGCGGCCGAGCAGAGTGTCGCGAGGCAGCACCAGGAAGTCCTCGACGCCGGGATAGAGCGTGGGGAAGTAGTCGACGGTGCCGACCGCGGTCACCTCGACGACGGCGGTGTCGACATGCATCGGAAACGCCTGGTTGAGCTTGACGCCGAGCTTTTCCAGCGTTGGGCGCGCGACGAGCGCCGGAATCGGCTTGTCGCTCGGAGCCGGACGGATCAGCAGAGTGCCCCGGGCGAGATTGGCGGTGGCCGTGGCCGTGGGGCCCCCGGCCCGCGGGTGAGCGTTGTTGACCAGTAGATCGGCGGTGTCGCTCACCGGCCCCTGCGACATGTGCCACCACTGGGCCGGCGCCGAAAACGGCTCGAGCGTGGTCGCGGTCCCATCCGGACCGACGGCGGCCAGGTCGCCAAAGGAGAAGTCACCCGTCACGTTCGGACCGCCCGTCGCCACCAGCGTCATGCCTCGAAGGCGGAGCGGATAGGCGGGGGGGTGGGCGAAGGTGAGTGGCGCGGTCAGGACCTGCTCGCCGGTGAAAGCGAGCGTGCCGAACGAGCACGTGCAGCTGAGACCGTGGGCGTCGGTCAGGTTGAGCAGCAGCTCCCCGTCGAGCTTGGGGCTCCAGACCCACATCCGCATGGCCGAGGCCGGCCGCTGGATCGCGATTCCATCCGGGTCGTTCGTGAGCAGCCGCTGCGTGAGAACCGGGATCGGATCGGCGGAGAGGTCGCCGCGCGTCCAGGCGACGTTCAGGAAGGTCGGCGGGTCGACGCCCAGGACCGTAGCGTCGATGTTCGACCGCCCGGGCGATCCGGTACCGCGGAACGCTTTGCTCGCCTCCGCCACGCCGCCGATCTGATCGACCGCGCGGTCGACGTTAGGCGGTTCCTGGTTGAAGCCCTGGAAGACGGCCCGCAGGTCGGCCCCGGCCTCATAGTCCGCCCGGTCGATCGTGTTCCGCTGCTCCGTCGAGGCATAGACGCTCGAAAAGAGGCCGACGGCCACCGTGAACGAAACCAGCATGGCGAGCCGTGCGTGCTGGCTGGGCCGGCGGCTGAACTGCCAGGAGGCCAGGTCGCCGGCGACGCCGCGCGCGGCGCGGCCGGCGATGGCGGCGGCCAGAGGCATCAGACGCAGGGAGGCGAGCGCGAGCAGGGCGAGGGCGATCGCGGGTAGGACGAGCGCGGTTGGGTCGGAGCCGGCGGCCGCCGCACGCACGCCGCCGTTGCCCTGGAAGCGCACCTCCGCGAGCATCGGGACCGCCAGCAGGGCGAGCCCGAGGTCGAGGTTCCGCCATCGATACCAGGGCCGGGCCGGAGGCCGCGAAAGACCCCGCCGGATCTCGAGCACGCCACGCCGGGCGGCGGCGAAGGCGACGCCGCCGATCAGCGCGCTGAGGCCCGCCAGCGTGATCAGGGCGAACGGGAGCAGGGACGGCAGGTCGGCGGCGCTCACGCCTTGCGCATCCGCTCCCAGATATGCGCGGCCGAGGAGAGCGCTGACGCCGAACGCGACCACGAGTCCAGCGGGCACGGCAAGGACGCCGAGCAGCAGGTACTGTGTCATCAGCAGGCGCCAGACCTTGATCCGCGGCCATCCGCGACCGCGCAGCACGCCGAGCAGCGGAGCCTGCGAATCCAGGAAGTGGCCGGCGA
>CAZHAC010000140.1:0-5910 GCA_964529765.1 uncultured Actinomycetes bacterium | reverse complement strand
AAGCACATGCGGTAGTTGCTCTCGGGATCGTCAGGCGGGACGCAGCGCTCGTCGCCGAAAAGCACCGTCACTCTTCCCCAGGTCACCTCCAATCCGGCGAGCACCTCATAGGCAAGGCGGGGAGTTGAGCCTCCGGCCAGGACCAGCGTCCGGGCGCCGGTCGCAAGTTCGTCGCGAACCAAACGAGCGGCCGCATCGGCTACCGCCTCGGCGTCTGGAAAGACTGCGAAGGAGGGCACTAGCGCAGGGCCCGCAGCAGGTTGGCCGCCTCCTGAAGGGCGTCCTGGTAGATGGCGTCCCGGGGTCCGGCCGGGATCATCCGGAGCAGCAGCTCGGCATCGGCACGCGAGACCATCGGCCGCCACTCCGTGTAGCTGTCAAGCTCACCGATGTCGAGCTGGAGTCGCGCTCGCCGCTGGCCCTCGATGTCGCGCTCGAGACTCAGAGATGCGGTTCGGCCGCCGGCGGCGGCCGTCACCCGGATCGCCGCCACCTCACCCTCGCGCAGGCCGCCGACTGGGACCGAGCGAAACGACACCTCCACCGGATGATTGCGCTCGGCGGCATAGAAGGCCTGTACCAGCCCGCCCGTCCCGGCCGCCGCCCGCTGCAGCTTCCAGCCCAGAGTCGAGGCCAGCCAGCCGGCGAGCAGGGCGGCACCGACCCGGTTGCCGCGCCCTTCCCCGACGTAGTCGATGCCGACACCGTTGATGCCAGCTAAAAAGGGCCGCCGGTCGGCCGGTGTGAAGAACTGGGCCACGGTTTCTCGCCAGGGGTCAAGACGAGCCCATTGGAGATCGAACAGCCCGACGTCGTCCAGATTCGACCGCGCCAGCTCGGCCAGCTCGAGGGTGGCGATGAAGGGTCTTTCAAAGCTTGACGAGTCGATGATGAGCGCGTCTACCAGCTTGAGCACCTGCCGCATCGCGCCTTGACCGAGTGGAGGGGTGCCATGCCACCAGAGGTAGGTCGGAAGATCCGGCACGAGGAGCGGTTCGACCAGTGCGGCCGGCTCCGTTACCGCCGTCCCGGTGACCTTCAGGCGGACTGTCTCGCACTGGACCGGCATCCCGTCCGGCAGCTCATGGGCCTCGCTCCGGATCCAGGCGTCGAGCCGGGTAACGTTGTGCGCGGGCTCCAGGACGAGCACGATCAGCCGCATTGGATGATGGGCCGAGAGCTGGGCGCCCGCATCCTGGACAGCTTCCACCTCGCTCGTGCTGCTGGCAAAGGCGAGCAGGTTCATCACGCAGTTGCGAGCCTGGGCACGTGTCTCCCCGCTCGGCGCGTCGGAGTGCGTCAGCCGCGCGTGCAGCCGCGTCAGCTCGGCCAGCACCTCGCTCAGCGTGACACCTGCGTCCTCCCACTCCAGGGTGCGCACGCTGCCGGGCGGGCGGATCATCGCTCGATCATGGATGATGCCAGGCACGGCCGTCGTTCTCGAGCAGCCGGTCGGAGGATGGCGGTCCCCAGGTGCCGGCCGGATACGTCTCCAGCGGTGGCTTGCCCTGACGCCAGGATTCCTCGATGGCGTCGATCCACTGCCAGGCAAGCTCCACTTCATCCGCCCGCGTGAAGAGCGTGGGATCACCGACCAGGCAGTCGACCAGCAGGCGCTCGTAGGCGTCCGGCGCCTCGGCCAGAAACGACGAGGCGTAGAGGAAGTCCATGTTGACACTCCGAATTCGGAGCCCGGGTGTCGGCACTTTGGCTCCGAAGCGGAGCGAGATGCCCTCCTCGGGCTGGATCCGCAGCGTGATCGCGTTCGTCTCCAGCTCCCGTGTCTGCTCGCGGCCGAAAGTCAGGTGCGGCGGGCGCTTGAACCCGACCCGGATCTCCGTGACCCGCTTGGGCATCCGCTTCCCGCTGCGGATGTAGAAGGGCACGTCCGACCACCGCCAGTTGTCGACCTGGATCTTGACCGCTGCGAAGGTCTCGGTTTGGGAGTCGGCGGCAATTCCCGGCTCCTCGCGGTAGCCCGGCACTTCCTGCCCGAGAACGAATCCCCTCGTGTACTGCCCGCGAACGGTGTGCGTAGCCATGTCGTCGGGGTGCAGCGGCCGGATCGCGCGCAGGACCTTGACCTTCTCATCCCGCACGCTGGTCGCCTCGAAAGCGACCGGCGCCTCCATCGCGACCAGGGTCAAGAGCTGGAGCGCGTGATTCTGAATGATGTCGCGAAGCGCGCCTGCTTGCTCGTAGTAGCCGCCGCGCCCCCCCACTCCGATCTCCTCGGCCACGGTGATCTGGATCGCGTCGACGTAGTGGCTGTTCCAGATCGGCTCGAAGATCGCGTTGGCGAACCTGAAGGCGAGGATGTTCTGGACCGTCTCTTTGCCGAGATAGTGGTCGATGCGATATACGCGGTCCTCGCCGAACGTCTTCTGGAGCAGGCGGTTCAGCGCGCGAGCGGAGTGCAGGTCGGTGCCGAAAGGCTTCTCGACGATGATCCGGCGATAGCCCGTGGAATGGTGGTTGAGCCCGGCCGCGGCAAGCTGTTCGATGATCACCGGGTAAGCGAGCGGTGGGGTCGCGCAGTAGAAAACGACGTTGCCGGAGGTCTGGCGCTGCTGGGACAGCTCGTCGAGGCGCCGTTTGAGCGCCTTCCAGCCGTTGGGATCGTTGAAGTCGAGGCGCTGGTAGAAGAGGGCCCGGGAAAGCTCGGCCAGCACGTCCTTGTCGACCGGCTGCGTGCGCGAGTACTGCTGGATCGCCTCCGCGGCCATATCGCGGAACTCATCGTCAGACATCTCATTCCGAGCCGCCCCGACCACGGTGAAACCAGGTGCGAGCAGGCCCTGGTGCGCCAGGTTGTAGATCGAGGGCAGGAGCTTGCGATGGGCGAGGTCGCCGGTGGCGCCGAAGATGACCATCAGCGCCGGATCGGCGGTGCGGTACTCCTGGAGTCCGGCGACCAGTGGATTCGGCTCGGCCCTGGTCGTGGTTGTCATATGTCTTTTGGCTCGACCTGGCCTTCGGGCAGAATTGGATGGCCGCCGAACTGGCTGCGCATCATCGCCAGCATCTTGTCTGCGTACGTGTCCACCATCCGGGAGCGAAAGCGGGCGTAGAGCGCCTGAGTTATCACGGGCGCCGGCACCGCCTCCTCGAGGGCGGCCTCCACGGTCCAGCGGCCTTCACCGGTGTCCTCCACGTAGCCCTTGATCCGTTTCAGGTCTGGATCGCTGTGCAGGCCGTCGGCGATCAGGTCGAGCAGCCAGGAGCGGACGACCGACCCGAAGCGCCACGCGTCCGCGATCGCAGCCAGGTCCATCCCGGGGAAATGCGTCGAGTGCCTCATCAGCTCGAAGCCCTCGGCGTAGGCCTGCATCAAGCCGTACTCGACCCCGTTGTGCACCATCTTCACGAAGTGGCCCGACGCCTCGGGCCCGGTGTGGACGAGGCCGCCTTCGGGCGGCGCGAGGTCGCGCAGAAGGGGCAGGCAGCGCTCGTAGATCTCCAGCTCGCCGCCCACCATCAAGCTGTATCCGTTCTTCAGACCCCAGACCCCGCCGGAGACGCCTGCGTCGAGGTAGTGGAGACCGGCGTCGCGAACGGCGCGCGCGTCTTCGAGGGCCGTCTTCCAGTTCGTGTTGCCGCCGTCGACGATGATGTCGTCCTGGTCGCCAAGCGCGATGAGCCGCCGGATGGTCTGCGTGGTCGGGTCGCCGGCAGGCACCATCAACCACATCACGCGCGGGCGGGTTTCGAACTTGGCGACGAAGTCTTCGATCGTTCGCGCGCCCACGCCGCCCTCGGCCTCGAAGCCGGCGACCGCGGCCGGGAAATTATCGAGGCCGATGATCCGGTGCCCATGCCCCAGGAGCCGGCGCGCCATGTTCCCGCCCATCCTGCCTAGGCCAACCATCCCCATTTCCATCGCGGACTACCTCAGAGCCTGCTCGACCGAATCCGCGAGCGCCTTCCACCCTTTGGCGGTATCCGCGCCGAGGTTCACGCGCACGAGCGGATAGCGGCGCTTGCGCAGCGACTCGTAGTCGCCCAGCGCCTGGGCCTGCTTGAGCACCGAGAAGCCGTACGGCTGACCCGGGATCGGCACCTCCTTCTTGTCTTCCTGGACGATCTGTACGAAGACGCCTTCTTTGGGACCACCCTTGTGCAGCTGGCCGGTCGAGTGCAGGAAGCGCGGGCCGTAACCGGCGGTGGTGGCAAAGGTCGTCTTGTCGCGGACCGCCACCCGCATCGCATCCAGGGCCTTCTCAGACGCGCCCTCAAATGTCGTGTAGGCCATGAAGGCCACGTACGGATGCTTGGGCGCCTTGCCCAGCACACGGGCAACCGCCGGCCCGGCCTCGCGCGCGTCCACGGTTTCCGCCTCCGGCAGCTTGCCGCTCTTCGTAAAGGCGTCGAGCACGCGCTTCGTGTTGTCCTTGGACTCCTGTACGTTGGGCTGGTCGAAGGCGTCGATGCCGAGGATGGCCCCGGCCACCGCGGTGGCGATCTCCCAGCGCAGGAACTCGCCGCCCAGGTCGAGCTTGTCGCGCAGAGTCAGCGTCACTACCGGCTGGCCCGACTCCTGAAGAGCGCGCACCCGTGCGTCGCTGCCGTCCTTCTCCGTCCGGATGTGCACGAAGAGGCGGTCGTCGCCGTACGCGTTCGGCTTGCCAACCGGCTCGCCCTCGATGGGGACGATCCCGGTCCCGTTCTTGCCCGTCGACTCGGCGATCAGCTGTTCGACCCAGTAGCCGAAGGTCTCGACCTTCGGTGAGACGACCAGGGTCAGCTTGTCGCGGCCGAGCTTGGCCAGGGTGCCAAAGACGCTGCCAAGCCAGACCCCGGGGTTGGTCTCGATGGGCACGCTGGCGTCACAGGAGGTCATCATCTCCGCCGCCCGATCGAGCAGTCCGGCGACGTCCACCCCCATGAGCGCTCCCGGGACCAGGCCAAAGTAGGAGAGCGCCGAGTAGCGGCCGCCGATGTCCGGCGGGTTGAGGAACACCCACCTGAAGTCCCGTTCGCGAGCCAGCTTCTCGAGCGGAGTCCCGGGGTCGGTGACGGCCGCGAAGTTGCGGCCCGGGTTCTTCACCTTGGCCTTGCTCACGAGCTCCCAGGCGTAGGCGAACTGACTCAGCGTCTCCGTCGTCGTTCCCGACTTGCTGGAGATCACGAAGAGGGTGTCCGCGGGATCGATCCGCCGGCCCAGCGCGGCGATGGTGGCCGGGTCGGTGGTGTCGACGACGTGCGCTTTCGGGTATCCCTTGACGGGTCCGAAAGTGTTGCTCAGGACATCGGGGCACAGAGAGGAACCGCCCATTCCGAAGACGACGACGTCCGAGTACGACCGGCCTTCCCGCGCCAGCGTGCGCAAGCGCTCTAAGTCGCCCTGCATCTTCTCGGGCAAGGACAGCCAGCCCAGCCGGTCGACGATCTCCTGCTTCTTGGCCTCGTCGTCCGTCCAGATCGAGGCGTCCTTGGCCCACAGCCGGCGGGGCACGTCATCCTTCGCGAGCCGGGCGCCGGTTTCGGCGACCGCCGGCTGGAGCTCGCCCAGGCTGTACCACTGCCGCGGCCCCTTGCCGGCCTTGATCGCCTTGACCTGGTCTTTGATCGCCTGGAGCAGGCTCTCGTACGACTCGGCGAAGGCGTCGACCCCTTCGACCTCGAGCTCCTCGGTGACCTGGTCGAGCGAGATGCCAGCCGCCGCCAGTGCCTTCAGGCGCCGCTTGGAGGCGGCCACGTTCTCATCCAGCGAACGCCGCACCTCGCCATGCTCGCGGAACGCGGCCAGCGTCTGTGGAGGCACCGTGTCCACCGTGTCGGGGCCGATCAGCTCCTCGACGTACATGGTGTCGGGGTAGGCCGGGTTCTTGGTCGAGGTCGAGGCCCACAGGCACCGCTGAACTCCGGCTCCGGCGTCCGCCAGCGCCTGCCAGCGCTCACCTGAGTGGA
>CAZHAC010000139.1:0-5938 GCA_964529765.1 uncultured Actinomycetes bacterium | reverse complement strand
AGGCCGTGCTCGCCGAGATGCGCCGGTGGGGTTATCGCTTCATCGTCACCTCGACTCTGGAGAGCCTCGACGTCCTCGAGCTGGGACTGGGCGCCCAGCAGCGGCGCCGCCTCTTCAAGCTCACTGACAGCGACGGCTCGGTGCTCGCCGTGGTCGGTGAGCGTACCGTCCCCGTCGCCCGGCTGGCAGCGTCGCGGCTGCGGGGCGCGCCGCTGCCCCTCCGTCTCTGCTACGCAGGCCCCGTGCTCGTCAACGACAACGGGCGCTTCGCGCGCCGTCGGGAGTCCTATCAGGTAGGGGCGGAGCTGATCGGCGCCGCCGGCCCGGTGGCGGACGCCGAGGTGATCGCGCTCGCCGTGCGCTGCCTCGACGCGGCCGGTCTGCGCAGCTACCAGGTCGACGTCGGCCATTCCGAGTTCTTCCAGGGCCTGCTCGACGGGCTCAAGCTGCCCCGGGACCTGGAGACGGACGTGCGCTCGGCGCTCGCGGCGCGCGACCTCGTCCGGCTCGAGCGGCTGCTCTCCGGCACGCCGCTGCGCAGCGCCGAGCACGAGCTTCTCCTGCGCTTCCCGGCCCTGCGAGGCGGCCCGGACATCATCGAAGCCGCGGGCAACCTGGTCCAGAACCGGCGCTCCGAACGCGCTCTCGCCGAACTGCGCCAGGTCTACGACCTGCTCAGCGCTCATGGCCTGGGCGGCTCGGTCAGCATCGACCTGGGCGCGATCCGGGACTTTGACTACTACACGGGCGTGATCTTCGAAGGCTTCGGCCCCGAGCTCGGGAGTCCGCTCGCCCAGGGCGGTCGCTACGACCGCCTGCTCGCGCGCTTCGGGCGGCCGGCGCCGGCTACGGGCTTCGTCCTCCATCTCGACCTCGCCGGCGAGGCGCAGGTGCACGCGGGCGAAGCCCCAGCGCTGCCGCGGCTGGACGCGGCCGTGGCCTGGAGGAGTAAGGCGGGGCTGCGGCAGGCGCTGCGTCTGGGCTCGTCCCTCCGAATGTTCGGCATGCGAGCGGTTGTCGACACCGAGCCGCGCTCACTGGCCGCCGCCGCGAGCTGGCGGGAGAGCGTGGGCGCGCGCAACCTCGTTCACTGCACTGGCGCTGCCCGCGTCGCCTGGCAGCCGGCTCGGGAGGGCGTCCGAAGGCTGCCGGTGGAGCACCTGGTGGGCAAGCTGGCGGGAGCGGCACTGTGAAGGCTCCAGGTCTCCTCCCCGGTTGGCGGGGAGGTGTCGCCGCGAGGCGGCGACGGAGGGGCGCCTGGGGGTGCTGACCATTGCCCTGCCAACGGGGGCACTCCTTGAAGGCAGCCTCGACCTGCTCGACAAGGCCGGCGTGGCGAAGCTGTCCCCGCAGCAGCTTGGGCGCCGCCTGCTGATCGAGCAAGACGCGGTCCGCGTCGTGCTCGTCCGGCCGGCCGACGTCTTCAACTACGTCGATCACGGCGCCGCCGACCTCGGCATCGTCGGCAAAGACCAGCTCTGGGAGGCGGTGGGCAGCAGCTACGAGCTGGTCGACCTCGGTTTTGGGGGCTGCAAGCTGGTGATCGCGGTGCCCGAGGATTCGCCGCTCGAGGGTGCCGAGACCTGGCCGCCCACTATGCGCGTGGCGACCAAGTACCCCTTGGCCACCACCGCCTTCATGGACCGCCTGGGCCGTTCCGTCGACATCGTCCGCCTCCACGGTTCGGTGGAGCTGGCTCCGCAGGTGGGCCTGGTGGACGCCATCTCCGACCTCACCGCCACCGGCAACACCCTGCGCGAGAACCGCCTCCGCATCGTTGCCGAGGTGGCCTCCTCGACAGCGCGCCTGATCGCCAACCAGGCGAGCCTGAAGACGCGCGGCGGGGAGCTGCAGGCGGTCGTCAAGCGAATGCGGGAGGTCTCCGATGCCGCTTAAGAGGTACGGCGTCGCCGACTGGCTCGACAGCCCGCTGAGTCGCCGCCGGCTCGACCTCTCAGACTTCATCGAGCAGCGGCGGGTAGTCGAAGAGGTTGTCGCGCGCGTCGCCGCCGAAGGTGACCCCGCTCTCCGCGACTACAGCCACCGGTTTGACGGCTGGGCACCCGCTCCGGAGGACGGCTTCGTTATCGCCAGGGGCGAGATGGAAGCGGCGCTCCGCCGGGTGGGCGCCAAGCAGCGATCGGCCCTCGAGTTCGCGGCCGGGCGCATTCGAGCCTTCCATGAGACGCAGTCCTTCGAAGCCGTCTCCGGGCCGCCCGGACTCCGGATGCTGACGCGGCCGGTGCGCCGTGCCGGCCTCTACGTGCCTGGCGGGCGGGCCTCCTACCCGAGCACAGTCTTGATGACGGCCATCCCGGCCCGCGTCGCCGGCGTCCAGGAGGTCGTGCTCTGCACACCGCCGGCGACCGACGGCACCGTTCCGGTGGCGATCCTGGCCGCGGCGGCGATCGCCGGCGTGGACGAGGTCTACCGGGTGGGCGGCGCCCAGGCGATCGCGGCCATGGCCTTCGGCACGCAGTCGATCCGGCGGGTCGACTTCATCGCCGGGCCTGGAAACATCTACGTGACCCTGGCCAAGAAAGAGGTCTTCGGGACCGTCGGTGTGGATGCCATCGCCGGACCGACAGAGATCCTGGTGGTGGCCGACGAGGCCGCCCGTCCCGACTACGTGGCCGCCGACCTGGCGAGCCAGATGGAGCACGATCCCCTGGCCTGGGCGGTGCTGGTAACGCCCTCAGCGGCGCTTGCGGACGCGGTCGAGGAGGAGTTCTCCGACCTCCTCAAGCGCCTGGACCGGGCCGAGGTGGTCGGCGCCGCCCACCTGGCGATCATCCTTGCCGAGTCGATGGAGCAGTCGTTCCAGGTTTCCAACGACTTCGGGCCGGAGCACCTGGAGATCATCACGGAGGATCCCCAGCGCTGGCTGCCGATTGTCGAGAACGCGGGCGCGGTCTTCCTGGGCGAGAACGCGGCCGTCTCGCTCGGCGACTACGTCATCGGCCCCAACCACACCCTGCCCACGTCCGGCTCCGCGCGCTTTTCGTCGCCGCTCGGCGTCTATTCCTTCCTCAAGCGATCGAGCGTCGCCTCGGTGACTCGGGGCGACCTCCAGAACCTGCAGGAGGCGGCGCGGACCCTGGCCAACCTCGAGGGCCTGACGGCCCACGCCAATGCTGTGGAGGTGAGACTGAGTGACGGCGCGTAAGGGCAGCGTGCGGCGCGAGAGCAAGGAGACGCAGATCGCCTGCTCCGTGGCGCTCGACACCGGCGGCACCCAGATCGAGGTCTCGACCGGGCTCCCGTTTCTCGACCACATGCTCGAACAGGTCGCCCGCTACGGCGGCTTCGACCTCGAGCTCCAGGGGCAGGGCGACATCCAGGTCGACCCCCACCACCTGATGGAGGACGCGGGAATCGTGACCGGCCAGGCCCTCTCCCAGGCCCTCGGCGATCGGGCCGGGATCGCCCGTTTCGCCCACGCCTACGCGCCGCTCGACGAGTCGCTGGCGCTGGTCGTGGTCGACCTGGGCAAGCGGCCTTACCTCTCTTACAACCTGCCGCTGCGGGGACGGGTGGGGACGCTCGAGTCGGAGACGCTCGAGGAATGGTGGCGCGCCTTTTCCATCCACCTCGGTGCGACCATCCACGTCGACCTCGTCCGTGGCAGCAACCGACACCACATCGCGGAATCGGCGTCCAAAGCTCTCGGGCTGGCGCTCCGGCAGGCGATGCAGCTCGGCGGCGGTCCCGGAGTACCGTCGAGCAAAGGGCTCCTGGGATGATCGCGATCGTCGATTACGGCGTGGGCAACCTGCGCTCCGTGGAGCGGGCGCTGATCCACAACGGGGCGCGTCCCAAGCTGACCGCCGACCAGGAGGACCTTGGCCGGGCCGACGGCATCGTGCTGCCCGGCGTGGGCGCCTTCGCGCCCGCGCTCGAGAAGCTCGAACAGGGCGGTCTCGGCCGCCGGGTCGTCGAGGAGGCCCGCAAGGGCCGCCCGCTGCTCGGCGTCTGCCTCGGCTACCAGCTGCTCTTCGAGCGCTCCCACGAGCACGGTGTCCACGACGGATTGGGCCTGCTGCCGGGCGAGGTGGTCGAGGTCGAGGCGAGCCAGCGCTTGCCAGTCATCGGCTGGTGCCGCGTCCGCCAGCAGGACTTCTCACCGCTCTTCAGCGGCATCGGCGACGGCGCCTACTTCTACTTCGTCCACTCCTACACCCCCGACTCTCCGGAAGCCGCGATCGCCTCCGCCGAGCACGCGAGCGCAGCTGCGGCGGCACGGCTGAACGTGATGGGTACGCAGTTTCACCCGGAGAAGAGCGGGGGCGACGGCCTCCGTGTCTACCGCAACTTCCTGGACCTCTGCGGTGCCGGCTAAGCGGATCATCCCGTGCCTCGACGTAACGGCCGGACGCGTTGTCAAGGGCGTCCGCTTCGTGGAGCTGCGCGACGCCGGCGATCCGGTCGAGCTGGCTGCTTTCTATGACCGCGAGGGCGCCGATGAGCTGGTCTTTCTCGACATCACGGCCTCCAGCGACGAGCGGAAGATCCTGCTCGACGTCGTCGCCCGTACCGCAGACCAGGTCTTCATCCCGCTCACGGTCGGCGGCGGCGTGCGCTCCGCCGAGGACATGCAGGAGCTGCTCAGCCACGGCGCCGACAAGGTGTCGGTCAACAGCGCCGCGCTCGCCGACTCCACGCTGATCAGCCGCTGCGCCGAGATCTTCGGGTCCCAGTGCGTGGTGCTCGCGATCGACGCACGCCGTCGCGAAGAAGGTGGTTGGGAGGTCTTCTCGCACGGCGGCCGCCGGGCGACCGGGCGCGACGCCGTCGAGTGGGCGGCCGAAGGTGAGCGGCTGGGTGCCGGTGAGATCCTGCTCACGTCAATGGATCGCGACGGCACCCAGGACGGCTACGAGCTCGAGCTGACGAGCGCCATCAGCGGAGCGGTCCGGCTGCCGGTGGTCGCCTCGGGTGGCGCCGGCAACTCGCGCCACATGTACCAGGCACTGACCGAGGGCGGGGCGGAGGCGGCGCTGGCGGCGTCGGTCTTCCATTTCGGGGAGATGCGGATCGCGCAGGTCAAGGCCGACCTCGCGCAGTGGGGATTGGAGGTGCGGCGATGAGCCCAGACTTCTCGAAGGGGCTCGTCCCCGCGGTGGCCCAGGACGCGGCGACGGGCGAGGTCTTGATGGTCGCCTACATGGATGAGGAGGCGTGGGCGCGCACGCGCGAGAGCGGCCGCGCCTGGTTCCACTCGCGCACCCGAGGCCTCTGGGAGAAGGGGTCGACCTCAGGTCACTACATGGATGTCGTCGACGTGCGCCTGGACTGCGACCTCGACACCGTGCTGCTCAAGGTCCGCCCCCACGGGCCGGCCTGTCACACCGGCGCTCTGTCCTGCTTCTTCAACCAGGCCTAGGCTGTACCGTCTAGGAGCGCCTTCACAACCACTGTTGAGACGCACCCTACCCTGAGCACGGTCCCCTTCGGGGCGGGCGGGTTTTGGTGGGTGGGTGCCTTCTCCGTAGGCCGAGCCTGCATGCTTATGCGCTTGATCCGTATACTTATGCAATGAGTGAGCAAGTGAGAGCCGCCGTCGCCGGCGCCAACGGCTACGCGGGCATGACAGCGGTCAACCTGCTCACCCGCCACCCGAACGTCCAGCTGTCCCAGCTGACGAGCCGCTCCAACGCGGGCAAGCCCTATCAGGAGGTCTTCCCGCTCCTGGAGGTCGAGGGACGCTTCATGGAGGACGTCGACCCCACCGAGGTCGACGTGATCTTCAGCTGCCTGCCCCATAACGAGGGCGCGGCGCGAATCAAGGAGTGGTTTGCCGAGGGCGCCAGGGTGATCGACATGAGCGCCGACTTCCGCCTCAAAGACGCAGCGGAGTACCCGCGCTGGTACAAGCAGGAGCATCCGGCGCCCGAGCTGCTCGGCCAGGCGGTGGTCGGCCTCCCCGAGCTGCACGAGG
>CAZHAC010000138.1:0-5950 GCA_964529765.1 uncultured Actinomycetes bacterium | reverse complement strand
GGAACCGAGCGCGGTGCCGATCAGGATGCCGAGCGCGACGCTCAGGAAGCTGCCGCCGAAGACGGCGATTCCCAAGACCCCGACGTAGATGGTCGCGAACTCGAGGTTCGGCGACATCCAGGTCCAGAAGAGGTCGATCGGCTTGCCGTGGCGCTCGTCCAGCGGAATCCATTCGACGCCCCCCGGCTCGACGGCGACGACCCTTTCGCCGTACTCGCCCTCACGAACAGGGACGTTGGCGTCTATGTCAGGGACAGCTGCCATACGCGTCTCTCTCCAGATACAGGCTTTTTGGGCGGGATGGGCAAATTTTATGGAGAAGTTAAGGGATCGTCAGGGTTCAATTTCTGGGTGCTCGACCTACTTATCAAGAACGCTCGTATAGCCGGGACGAACGAAGTCCGCGACCTCGGAGTCGCCGGCGGACGCTTCGTGGACGTGGAGCCGGAGGCAAGAGAGGTTGTCGACCTCCACAGCGCGCTCGTCACCCCGCCGCTGGTTGAACCCCACATCCATCTGGACGCCGTGCTCACCGAAGGCGAGCCGCGGCCAAACCAGAGCGGATCCCTCTTCGAGGGCATCGCCATCTGGGGAGAGCGCGTGCGGAGCCTGACCGTGGAGGACGTGAAACGTCGCGTGCGTCAGGTGCTGCGCTGGCAGCTCGCCAACGGCGTCCAGTTCGTGCGCAGCCACGTCGACGTCTGCGACCCGCAGCTCACCGCGGTGCGCGCGCTCGTCGAGCTCCGCGAGGAGATCGCCGGGAACCTGGATATGCAGCTGGTCGCTTTTCCCCAGCAAGGCATTTATAGCTTCGACGGCGGCGAGGAGCTGATGCGCCGGGCGGTCGCCCTGGGCGTCGATGTCGTCGGTGGGATTCCGCACTTCGAAATCAGCCGCGAGTACGGTGAGCGCTCGGTCAAGTTCACCTTCGCGCTCGCCGCCGAGCACGGTCTGCGGGTCGACATCCACTGCGACGAGACCGACGACGAGCAGTCGCGCTTCACCGAGGTGATGGCGGCCGAGACCATCAGGTTGGGCATGGAGGGTCGCGTCACCGCCAGCCACACGACGGCGATGCACTCCTACAACAACGCGTACGCCCACCGCCTGGTCAACAACGTCCGGCGCGCGCGCATGCACATGGTCACGAACCCGCTCGACAACTCGGTCCTCCAGGGCCGCTTCGACAGCTACCCGATCCGCCGCGGGCACACCAGGATCAAGCAGCTGATGGAGGCCGGGGTCAACGTCTGCATCGGGCATGACTCGGTGATGGATCCCTGGTACCCGCTCGGCTACGGCGACCCCCTCCAGGCCGCCTTCGTGCTCGTCCATTTCGCGCAGATGTCCGGCCACTCGGAGCTGCTGTCGCTGGTCGACATGATCACCGGCAACCCCGCGCGGGCGTTGGGCATCGAGGACTATGGGTTGGCGATTGGCAAGCGCGCTTCTCTGGTCGCCTTTGACGCTCCGACCGCAGTCGACGCCATCCGGCTCGTGGCTCCCCGTCGCCTGGTCCTGCGCGACGGCAAGGTAGTGGCCAGAACTGAGCCGGCGCTGACCACGGTCGTGTGGGATGGCGCCGAAGAGCGGGTCGACTTCCTCAAGCGTTAGCAGGGTGGTGAAAGGGGGTCGGCGCCGCCGAGGCCAAAGGCCCGAAGCCCCTTTTCAACAGCCTGCTAGTCTCACGGCTCGTGGGCAAGCGCATCGCGGTCATCCCCGGCGACGGGGTTGGCAAAGAGGTCGTTCCAGAAGGCATCAAGGTCGTCAGCGCTGTCGATGCTGGGCTCGAGTTCACCGAATTCGATTGGGGATCCGACCGCTACCAGAGAACCGGCGCCATGATGCCGGCCGACGCGCTCGACACCCTGGCCGAATTCGACGCCATCTTTCTGGGCGCGGTCGGCTGGCCGACCGTCCCCGACCACGTCACGCTGTGGAACTGCCTGCTCCCGATCCGGAAGACCTTCGAGCAGTACGTCAACCTGCGGCCCGTCCGCCTGCCGCCCGGTATCCGGACGCCGCTGGCGGAGCGCGGCCCGGCCGACATCGACATGCTCTTCATCCGGGAGAACACCGAGGGCGAGTACTCGGGCACCGGTGGCCTCGTCCATTCGGGACATCCACAGGAGCTCGCCGTGGAGGTGCCCGTGTTCACGCGGCTTGGGATCGAGCGCGCGGCCCGCTTTGCGTTCGAGCGTGCGATGGAGCGCAGCAAACGGCTGGTCAGCGTGACCAAGTCGAACGCGTCACGTTACTCATATGTGCTCTGGGATCGAGTGGTCGCCGGCGTGGCGCGCGACTACCCGGAAGTGACGGTCGAGAAGATGCTGGTGGACGCGATGGCGGCCCGGATGGTGCTGCGCCCGGACAGGATCGACGTGGTCGTGGCCTCCAACCTCTTCGGCGACATCCTGACCGACCTCGGCGGCGCCCTCCAGGGTTCGCTCGGCCTCTGCGCGAGCGCCAACCTCAATCCTGAGAGCCGCTACCCGTCGATGTTCGAGCCGGTCCACGGCTCCGCGCCCGACATCGCCGGCCGCGGCCGTGCCAACCCGATCGGGTCGGTCTGGTCGGGCGCGATGATGCTGCGCCACCTTGGCGACGAGGCGGGCGCGGCACGGATCGAGCGAGCGATCGACGCTGTCTGCGAGAGCGGTCGCTTTCTGACCGGCGACCTCGGCGGAACCGCCTCCACCCAGGAGGTCGGCGACGCGCTCGTAAGGGCGCTGGGCTGATGCCGGCCCCCTGGTCGTACGAGCCGAAGGGCGCGTGGCACGAGCTCGAGATCGACAGCGCCGTCCTCCGAGACAATCCGCTGGGCGATCCGCACGTGCGGCCGCTCTATGTGTACACACCCCCCGGCTACGAGCCGGAAGGGACCCAGAGGGTCGCCAGTATCTACGTGATCCAGGGCTTCACCGGGCAGGTGGACATGTGGCGCAACCGCATCGCCTTCCGGAAGAATTTTCCGGAGCTTCTCGACGAGCTCTTCGCAGGTCCCGACGCCCCGCCGCCGTGCGTGGTCGCCTTCGTCGACTGCTGGACCTCGCTCGGCGGCTCGCAGTTCATCGACTCCCCGGCCACCGGCCGCTACCACACCTACCTCTGCTCTGAGGTCGTGCCCTTCATCGACGCTCGCTTTCGAACTCTCGACTCGCCCCACAATCGAGGGATCGCAGGCAAGTCGAGCGGCGGCTACGGCGCCATGGTCACGCCCATGCTCCGCCCGGACCTCTTCGGCGGTCTCGCCACCCACGCTGGAGATGGGCTGTTCGAGCTCTGCTACCTGAAGGACTTCGGCAGCTGCGTCCGCGCCCTTCGTGACGAATACGAGGGCTCCTTCGAACGCTTCTGGGAGGACTTCCATTCTCGCGTCCCCTTCACGAAGTCCAGCGACCACGACCTGGTCAATACCTACGCGATGGCCGCCTGCTACTCGGCCGATCCGGACGGAACGGTCCGCCTCCCGTTCGACCTTCGCACCGGGCAGTTGGTGCCCGAAGTCTGGGAGCGCTGGCTGCGCTGGGACCCGGTGCGGATGGCCGCACAGCCCGCCTGCGTAGAGGCGCTGCGCGGGATGCGCGCGATCTGGATCGACGCCGGCAAGCGCGATGAGTGGTATCTCGACCTGGCGGCGGAGGGGTTCCGGGTTCAGGTCGAGAAAGCCGGGACACCGCGGGACGCGGTCTACTTCGAGCTCTTCGACGCCGGTCACATGGGCATCGAGTACCGCTACCCACTCGCACTCCGTTTCCTGGCCGAGCGGCTGGCTCCCCAGAAAACGCTAAGCGGCACGCGTTAGCCTTCTCGCCCCGTGTTCATGCGCAGGCGCTTCCGCCGGCTGCGGGTCCGGCGCCGCAGCTCCCGGGCTCTCCGGCTCCGGCTACCAACGGTTCTGATGCTGCTCGCCGGCTTCATGCTCTCGGGTGCAATTGGAGCTTCCGCCTACTTCATGCCCTTGCTGTCGGCGGTCCGGCAGACCGGGCAGACGCAGGACCTGGCGACGCCAGCGCCGTCGGCCACACCCGTTCCCGCCGGCGCCCCGTTCACCCTCCTTCTGCTCGGCTCGGATGACGACAAGAAGTTCGACCCCAAGCACGTCCTCACGCAGTCGATGATCCTGGTCCGCATCGAGCCTGCCTCTCACCAGGTGACGATGCTGTCGATCCCGCGCGACCTGTGGGTGCCGCTCTCGACCGGGGGAACCGACCGGATCGACGCTGCGTATTCATATGGGGGCGCGTCCGCCGCCATCGCCACCGTGCAGCGAGACTTCCACGTGACGATCGACCAGTACGCGTGGATCGGGCTCAAGGGGCTGATCAAGGTCATCGATCAGGTCGGTGGCGTGGACGTCCCGACGACCAATCCGGTCATGGACGACTACTACCCCTTCGACATCGATGCCCAGGACCCCTACGGCTACTACCGGGTGGCCGTGCTCCCCGGGCCACAGCACCTGGACGGCGTCCATGCCCTCGAGTACGTGCGCTCCCGGCACAGCGACCTCAACGGCGACTTTGGCCGCTCCGGACGCCAGCAGCAGGTCCTGCTTGCCCTGCGAGATCGCGCCAAGCGCGTGAACCCGGCCGACCTGCCCGCTTTCGCGACCGCCGTCCAGGGTGAGTTCAAGACCAGCATGACGATTCCCCAAATGGCCGCATTCCTGCCCTTGGCGGAGAAGATCCAGGCCGCGGACGTGAAGCAGGTCGTGCTGCTCGGAAGCTTTACGGAGGGGACGGTCATCGACAACCAGGACGTACTTGTGCCCAACTGGTCGCTGATCCTCCCCCTGGTCCGGCAGTACTTCCCCGGATGAAAGGCCTGGGGCCGCTGGTGGCCGCGCTCCTGATGGTGGTTTTCGGTTTCGGGGTCTACTACACGCTGGGCTCGACCCGAAGTTCGATCGTCACCCACGCGACGAGCACGCCGTCCCCGCCGGTGAGCGCCAAGCCCGCATTCACGCTGCCGGGGACGATCTACGTAATCCAGGGCGGCGCTCTCTACAGCTTCCGTGCCGGGGCGTTCACACAGCTCGGCCAGCCCGGCGGTTGGGCACAGCCCGCTGCTTCACCAGACGCCAGCCATCTGGTCGCGGTGAAACGAGCCTTCAACGTCTCCGACCTCTATCAGCTCGGCCTCGACGGTTCCGTGCAGAAGCAGCTCACGCACAACTCGGCGCGGATCGTCGAGGTCAACCAGTGGGCCTTTTATCCGCGCTACTCGCCGGACGGCTCGCAGCTCTATTTCAGCACCGACCGGCCCAAGGACTACTCCTACCGTGTGGACCTCGCCGTCTGGTCGATGCCCGCCGGCGGCGGCACGGCCAGGGAGTGGACCAGGCCCGCTTACTACAGCGGGGGCGACGTCCAGCCGCTGCCGCTGGCAGCCGGCGGCCTCCTGTACACGAAGTACACGGTCAACGACGCCAACGAGTCGGTGCCCCAGGTGACGCTCGCGGCACGGGCGTTCGACAAGGGGGTGGCCCTGACTCAGGCCGCCGACCACTGCGCACAGCCGGCGCTGTCGCCGGATGGAGCCCAGCTGGCGATGATCTGCGCCACCGGTCCACGGACCTCCCAGCTCGTGGCCGCGAGCTTCGACGGCCAGCAGCTAGGCGCGCGCAACGTGCTCGTGGACCGCACGCTGGCGGCGTCTCCCGCGTGGGCTCCGGACGGCTCCGGCCTCGTCTATTTCGCGCCCGGTGCGGATGACCCGGGTGGCGGCTTCCAGCTCTGGTGGGTGGGGCTGAACACGCCACCCAAGCAGCTCACAACCGGCCTTTCCTTCGACGCCCTGTCCCAGCCCGTCTGGATCAAATAGCAGGAGCGGTGGCGTAAGGGCCGGCTTTAGACCGGTGGAACTCCGTGTTTGCGATCGAGCGGGGGCTCGTGCCGTGAGCTGTACAGGCGGAAGCGCCTGACGAGCTCCTCGCGCAGCCGTTCGG
>CAZHAC010000137.1:0-5951 GCA_964529765.1 uncultured Actinomycetes bacterium | reverse complement strand
GCGCCATACGTACAGCTGTGGGAGTCGGCTCCGACAATCAGCTCGCCCGGCAGCACGAGGCCGTTCTCGGGCAGCACCGTGTGGCAGATGCCGCCCTGGCCGACCTCGAAGTACCACTTGACGCCCATCTCGCGCGCGAAGTCGCGCGTCATCTTCCCGAGGCCCGCGGAAGCGACGTCCTTGGCCGGCTGGAAGTGGTCCTGGACGACCGCGATGCGCTCCGGATCCCAGACCTTCTGGGCGCCCATCTGCTCGCGCATGATCTTCCCGGAGGGCGGAATCGTCAGGTCGTGGCCCATCGCGAAGTCGACCTTGGCGAGCACCAGGTCGCCGGGCGCCACCGACTCCCGCCCGCTGGCGCGGGCCAAGATCTTCTCGGACATCGTCATGCCCATCGGCTTCTCAGTCCCCCAATCGGCTGGCCACCGCGTCGCCCGCTTCGGATGTGGAGAGCGACCCCCCGAGGTCGCGCGTACATTCTCCCGCCCGAACCGCCGCGGCGGCCGCCTCGTTGATCCTCTTCGCCGCCTCGGGGAACCCGAGGTGTTCGACCATCATAGACCCGCTCAGGATCGCCCCCAAGGGGTTGACCACGCCCTGGCCGGCCAGGTTGGGGGCGCTGCCGTGGACGGGCTCGAAAAGGCCGCGCCCGGTCTCTGGGTTGATATTGGCCGAGGGTGCGATGCCCATCCCGCCCACCAACTGCGCCGTCAGATCGGAGAGGATGTCGCCGAACAGGTTGCCCGTGACCACGACGTCGAACTGGGTCGGGTCGCGCACCATCTCCATGGCCGCGGCGTCCACGTAAAGGTGCCGCGTGTTGACCTCAGGGTGGCGCCCGCGCAGCTCCTTGAAGACGTCCTGCCACAGGCCACCCGAGTACGGGAGCGCGTTTGACTTGTCGACCATGCAGAGCTCGCCCCGGCGCTCGCGCGCGAGCTGGAAGCCGTGCTCGAGGATCCGGCTGACGCCGTGGTACGTATTCACATCCTCCTGAATCGCGAGCTCCTCTGGCGTGCCCCGCTTGAAGCGGCCGCCCATGCCCACATAGAGGCCCTCGGTGTTCTCACGGACGATGACCAGGTCGACCGCCCGGCGTGCGGCGTCTCGGATCGGTGACAGCCGGTCGTCGAAGAGCCGCGCCGGTCGCAGGTTGACGTAAAGGTCGAGCTCGAAGCGCAAGCGCAGGAGCACGGTGGCCGCATAGCCGACGTTGGGGACACGTGGGTCGCCGATGGCGCCGAAGAGGATGCCGTCCGCTTCACTCAGCGCCGCGAACGTCGCCTCTGACATGGCCGGCTCGCCGCGCAGCACCGGCTCGGCGCCGACCTCGTAATCCTGGACCTCGATCTCTCGATCAAGGCCGGCGGCGCGGATGACCTTGATCGCCTCGGGCACGACCTCGAGCCCGGCGCCGTCCGCCGGGACCACGGCTACTTTCTTCACCGCACGAGCTTAGGCGGGCGCCGCCGGTTCCCGCTCCGCCGCTTCGCGCAGCTTGTAGCGCTGGATCTTTCCGGTCGCGGTCTTGGGCAGCTGGCCGACGAAGTGGAAGTCCCGCGGGGCCTTGAAGTGCGCCAGCCGCTCGCGCACGAAGTCGCGCAGCTCGACCTCCAGCTCCGGCCCGGGCGTGATCCCTGGCTGGAGCACGACGTACGCCTCCGGCTTGACCAGGTGGAGCTCGTCGACGACCGCGACCACCGCGCACTCGACCACCGCGTCGTGGGAGCTGATGACGGCCTCGACCTCAGTCGGGCTGACCCAGATCCCGCCCACCTTCATCATGTCGTCGGCGCGTCCTTGGTAGGACAGGTAGCCGTCCGGCGACCGTGTGTACTTGTCGCCGGTGTTGATCCAATCGCCGATGATCGTTTGCTTGCTGCGCTCGTGCTGGTTCCAGTAGAGCGCGCAGGTCGAGTCGCCCTTGACGAGCAGGGTTCCGACTTCGCCGTCCGGCACCTCCGTTCCCTCGTCGTCGACTACGCGCACCTCGTATCCCTCTACCACCCGGCCGCTGGAGTCCGGCCGGACGTCGTCGATCCGGTTGGAGATGAAGATGTGGCAGATCTCCGTGGAGCCGATTCCATCCAGGATCAGCTTTCCCGTCCTGGCCTTCCAGCGCTCCAGGATCGAACCCGAAAGCGGCTCACCGGCGGACACGCATACCCGAACCGAGCTGAAGTCGGCCTCGGCCCAGACTTCGGGGTCGGCTGCCAGCGTGTTGGCGTAGCTGGTCGGGACGCCGAAATAGAGCGTCGGGCGAAAGTGCTTCACCGTCTGGATGATGGCCGCGGGTGCCGGCGCACCGGCCAGGAGGACGGAGCTGGCGCCGACCGAGAACGGGAAGTAGAGCGCGTTACCGAGCCCGTAGGCGAAGTAGAGCTTGGCCGCGCTGAAGGTCACGTCGCTCTCGTCGATGCCGAGGATTGGTCTCGCGTAGAGCTCGGTCGACACCCGCATGTCGTGCTGGAGGTGGACGGCGCCCTTCGGGAAGCCGGTGGTGCCTGAGCTGTAGAGCCAGAAGCACATGTCGTCCTTGCTGGTGTCGGCGGGCGACAGCTCGTCCGAGCGAGCGCCGGCGAGCAGGTCGGAAAAATCGAGCTCGCCGCTGACCGCGACGTTGCTGCTGCTGATATCCCCCGGACCCCCGCCGACGACGACCAGATGACGCAGCCACTTCAGCTCTCCGCGCACCTGCCGGAAGTTCGCGACCAGCGGCTCAGATACCACCGCGACCTTGGCGCGGGAGTCGTTGAGGAAATACGCGTAGTCCTGGGGCTTGAGGTTGGTGTTGACGGGAATCGGTACCGCGCCGGCCTTGATCGTGCCCCAGAAGGTGCTCGCGAATGCTGGCGTGTCGAGGACCGCCATCAGCACCCGGTTTTCGATCTCGACACCGAGGTCGGCCAGAGCATGGCCCCAGCGGTTGGCGTCGCGCGCCACGTCCTGGTAGGTGTGGTCGCCGTCCGCCGTCCGGATCGCTACCTTTCCGCCGCGCCCCGCCTCCAAATTGGAGTCGAGGAAGTCGGCCGCAGCGTTGTAACGAGCGGGCAGCTCGACCATCGCTCAGAGAAGGATAGTGTCGGCGTCCGGGGGCGCAACCCCCAAGCGCAGCCGCGACGAAGGGTCCTCGCCTTTACGCCGACTCCTGCAGCAGCCCCGCGAAGTCGGTGTCTCGAATGCCGCCCACAAACGCGGCGTGGCCACCCGGGAGCTCGACTGCCTGCTCGTAGACGAAGGCGTAGACGTTGTCGAAATTCCACTCGCCATAGCCGCGCAAAGCGAGCGCACTGCGCAGGTGCGGGTCGTGCTCGCCCTGCTGGAAGAGCTCGAAGGCCCGCGCGTAGAGCGCCTTCAGGATCTCCAGCTGCATCGAGAGGTCGGCGATGACTTCTTTGTCTCCCTCCTCTTCGACCAGGGCCTCCAGCTGCCGCTCGAGGTCGGCGATCTCCTTCTGATAGTCGTCCACGATGAGGAGTGTAGGAGGGCGGCGGTCCCGCCGCCGCCCCGCGAAAGATCAGATCGTGGCGGCCGGCTCCGCTCCGAGACCGGTCTGCGCACGGACATCGATCTCATGAAACCGACGCTCGGCGAGGCGGTCAGCTCCGACCAGGTCGCCTGCGAAGGTGAAGACGATCGCGCACAGGAAGCCGATAGGAATCGCCACGATGCCGACGTTCGAGAGCGGGAACCCTGGGTTGGCCGGCAGTGTCGTGCTGAAGCCCGGGCCGATCACGTAAAGCCAGATGGTGGCGATGGTTCCGCCTAGGAGGCCCGCGACCGCTCCCCAGGTGTTGAAGCGCTTCCAGAAGAGCGTGAACAGGACCACTGGCAGGTTGGCGGAGGCGGCGATCACGAAGGCAAGGCCGGCGACCAGCGCGGCCGCGTTGGTGGTGGCGCCGGTGCCTGACGCGAGCACGATCGCAATCAGGCCGACCACCGCCGCAGTGATCCGAGCCACCAGGACCTGCTCGCGTTCCGGGACCTCGTGGTTGGCGCGGACGACGTTGACGTAGAAGTCGTGCGAGAAGGCGCTCGCTGCGGCGAGGGTGAGTCCGGCAACCACAGCGAGGATGGTCGCGAAGGCGATGGCGGCGATCAGGGCGAGCAAGAACTCGCCGCCCACCGTTCCGAAGAACTCCCGGCCGAGCGCGTCGGCGAGTCGTGGCATCGAGAGGTTGTTGTTGACAGGGGTGAGGCACTTACCGGCGGCGTCCAGCTTGGCGCAGATGTGCGACTTGCCGACGAGAACCGCGGCGCCGAACCCGAGGAAGCTGGTCATCACGTAAAAGGAGCCGATCCAGCCCATGGCCCAGCCCACCGAGGACCTCGCCGCTTTGGCATTGGGAACCGTGAAGAACCGCATCAGGATGTGGGGCAGGCCGGCCGTACCGAGGACCAGCGCCATGCCGAGGGAGATGTTTTCGAGCAGTGCCTTATCGATGCCCCAAACCTGCTTCTTGCCGTACTGGTAAAGGATCCCGGGATCCGTGAACGGAAGGCCGGTTCCCTTAGGCGGCGCTGCGTCCTTGACCGCGTAGACGGCGTTGAAGAAGTTCGGGACGTTGAAACCGAAGTGGATGAGTACCAGGAGCGTCAGCAGGATGGCGCCCGTCATCAGCATGACCGCCTTGACGATCTGGACCCAGGTCGTAGCGATCATGCCGCCGGCGATCACGTAGATCATCATCAGGATGCCGACCACAGTGATCGAGGGATCCAGCTTGACCCCAACCACGCTCCAGTTGAAGAAAGGCTTGAGAGTAGTGTCGAGGGTCGGAATCAGGATCTTGACGAGGCTACCGGCGCCCACCATCTGGGCCATCATGTAGCCCGCGCTGACGGCAACCGTCGAGACCGCCGCCGCCGAGCGTACCGGCACACGGGACATGCGGTGGGCGACGACGTCGGCCATGGTGAACTTGCCGGTGTTCCGCATCGGTTCGGCGATCAGGAAGAGCACCAGAAGGTAGGCCACCAGCCAGCCGACGGAGTACATGAAGCCGTCGTAACCGAAGAACGCGATCAGGCCGGCGATGCCCAGGAAGGACGCCGCCGACATGTAGTCGCCGGCGATTGCGAGACCGTTCTGCCACCCGGTGATCCCGCGGCCGGCGGCCCAGAAGGCGACCGTCGTCCGTGTGTGCCTCGCAGCCCAGGCGGTGATGCCGAGGGTGATCGCGACCACGATCAGGAACAGGGCGAGCGTGAGGTTCATTGCGTCACCCCGCGCGACCCGTCCGCCCGGCGCCTGACCTTCTCCGCGAGGGGATCGAACACGGTGTTGGCGCGCCGGATGTAGAACCAAGCCAGCAGCCAGGCCATCACGAACTGGGACAGCGCAAAGAGGTAGGCGATGTTTATGTGCCCGACGACCTCGGTGCGCATGAAGTCGGTGGCGGTCCCGTTCAGCACCGGGAGCAGGAAGTAGTAGACGAGAAAGAAGAGCGTCGCCGGGGCTACGAATCGCCAGCGTGCCGCGACCAGGTCATGAAACTCCGACGTCTGCTCGAGACCCTCCCAGACCTCCGTGGCCGCCGGACTTTCGACCTCCGCCGCGGGCAGACTCCCATGGACTGTGTCATCCATACCAACCCTCCCGTCGTCGATTGCGGCTGGCGCCGCTGGCTTGTTAACGCCTAGTTAACGCTGGTCGAGGGCATGACGCAAGAGTGAGTTTCCCGCCAAAAAAAGACCGCCCGGGAGGTTTCACCCGGGCGGTCGTGACGCGCGTTAGGGACCGCGCTAGCGGATCAGGTAGTTCGAGGCGACGAAACCGGCGACCAGGATCGCGATGATGTTGACGACCTTGATCATGGGGTTGATGGCCGGGCCGGCGGTGTCCTTGTAGGGGTCGCCTACCGTGTCGCCGGTGACGGCCGCCTTGTGGGGCTCTGACCCCTTGCCGCCGAGGTGCCCGTCCTCGATGTACTTCTTGGCGTTGTCCCAGG
>CAZHAC010000136.1:0-5997 GCA_964529765.1 uncultured Actinomycetes bacterium | reverse complement strand
CGCTCGAGGATCCGGAAGTTCCGGTAGGCGACCCGTGCATCCTCGGCGATGGGCGGCACCCGGATCTCGACCACCAGCTCGTCCGCCCCGAGCGCGGTCTCGTAGGGCCCGACCACAAACTCCTCCACGGACAGCTCGCGGCGGCCGCCCGACCCCGCCACCACGACGGTCGCGTCGAGTGCGACCAGCATCGCCGGTGGGTCCGCGTGCGGCTCCCCAAAGGCGAGGTTTCCGGCCAGGGTGCCCGCTGCGCGAACGCGCACGTTAGCCACGTCAGCCTCGAGCTTGGCGAGGGCGAGCCAGCCGGTGCGCACCCGCGCGTCCCGCTGAATCATGTGGTGGGTGGCCACGGCTCCGATCACGAGCACACCGTCTTCGATCCGTATGCCTTGCAGATCGGGGATGTGCTTGACGTCGATCAGGTGCGGCCAATGGGCGAGGCCCATCTTCATCGCCAGCAAGAGCTCGGTGCCACCCGCATAGAGCACCGCCTCTTCCCCATGCTGGACCCGGAGCGCGATCGCCTCCTCGAGCGAGCAGGCGCGGTGAAGCTCGAACTCCTTCAGCACGCGGCCTCGCCCAGCCGCCGCTCGGCCGCCGCGAAGAATTCGTCAAGCATCTTGTCGCCCTTCTTTCTGATCGACCCGGCCCCCAGCGTCGCTACCCGCCCGGTCACCTCGTAGTAGCCGGTGACGGACAGGGCGGTGCCGGAGGCTACCGGCTCCGTGCCCACCGTGGCGGAGACGGCGATGCGGGAGGCGACCTGGCGATCCTCGCCCGCGGCCGCGATCGAGATCCGGCGGCCGGGCTCGTGCTCCGTGACTCGCACATCGAGATCGGCACGGAGCTTGAAGGGCCCGAGCCGATCCTCGAGAAGTGCTGAGTAGCGTTCGAGGGCCGCCCGCTCCTCGACCCCGCCGACGATGCTCACCCAAGAAGCCACGGTTCGGAAATCGAGCAGCACCGGCCAGATTTCCGCCGGCAGCGCAGATACGGTGATCGTCCGCGAGAACTCTTGCCTCACTTCGCGAGCGACCGCCTCAGGTCCTCTGTCGTGACGGCGGCGGGATCGAGCGCGAGCTCGCGGCGGCTCACGATCGCCTCCAGCACGAGCTTGCGGATCCGGCGCGCATCCAGGCCCTGGCACTCGGCAGCGAGTGCCGTCAGCCCGTTGGACGAAGGCGGCTCGGTGGCCCCGACCTCGGCGAGCGCGTCGCGCAGGATGAGCTCGGTCGCAGCCGTGTCGGGCAGGCCCACCTCCTCAACCAGGTCGGCACGCGACATGAAGGCGGCGTCGACGCCCGCCAGGTAGTTGGTGGTGGCCACGAAGAGAACGTTGGGGTAGTTGGCAGCCACGAAGTCGATGCCTGAGAGGACTGCGTCAGTCGCCCGGTGGACGTCGACCGGGTTGGTCTCCAGCGACGCTCGCGAGCGGCTGACGGCGAGCGCCTCGACCTCGTCGAGGAGCACGATCGTGGGCTTGCCACGCTTGGCGACGTCCGGGATCGTCCGCTCGAAGAGCCGGCTGGTGGCGCGCTGGCTCTCGCCCAGCATGTCGCTCGGGAGCACGTGCGGATCGACCTGCACGAACAGCATCTCCTGGCTGCCCGGCAGCTCCCGCGCCGCCCGATCGGCGAGGCCGCCGGCGAGGGTCGTCTTGCCGGTTCCGGGCGGCCCGGCGAGCACGACAAGTCCGTGAACGGGAAGGCCGATGGTCGAGAGGCGCTGCCGGTAGGTGAGCGCGAAGAGCGCGTAGTTGAGAAGGCGCTCCTTCTGCTGCGCGGGCACGATGATGCGGTCCCAGCGCTGGGTCCAGCCTTCATCCGGCAGCGTCCAGAGGTCGAAGAGCGCCTCCGATCCCGGCGGGAGCGGGAGCCTGGGCATTAGTGGAAGTGCTTCTCCGCGCCGTGACTGTGCCAGCTCGACGGGCGCCCCGCCTGGTGCTCCGGCCAGACCACGTTGCTCACGTCAGGCGCGTCCAGCTGCTCCAGCTCCTCGAACAGGTTCATGGGGTCGAGCAGAATCCGCATGGTGTCGTACAGCGAGTCGAAATTGTGGACGCGGATGAGCCTCGCCGTCCGCTCCCGGCTGGCATTGAAGTGCTGATGCCACTGCCAGTGGTCGATGACGATCAGGTCGCCGGCCTTCCAGTCGTGGCGAACCTCGTCGACGATCGAGTAGCCCTCGCCGCTTACGCAGTAGAGCCATGCCTCCCCGCCGTGCCGGTGTCGGGACTGCCAGAGACCGGGCGCCAGTTCGTGCATGACCGCGGAGAGGCCTGACGTGTGGTAGCCGATCGACTCGTCCATCAGAAACGCGCTCCGCGCGCCGCGCTTGGTGACGAGACCGACCACGTCATCCCAGTAGGTGACCAGACGCGCGCCCTGGCCGGCTTCCCAGTCTGAGCTCAGGCGCCGCAGGCGGTTGGCGTAAGGGTCGTCGCCACCTGGATCCCGCGCCTGGTCGGGGCGTCGCGGCAGCTCGCCGTGGGGAGTGTCGCCACCTTCCTCGAGCAGCGCCATGCCCAGGTTTTCGAACATCGGCTCCACGCCCCAGGTGTGGAACACGGCCGGCTCCGGACCGTCGTTTCCGTGCCGGTGCCAGGCCCACGAGGGCAGATGCAGCGTATCCCAGGGCCGCCACTCGATGCGGACGCCGTCGATCTCCGTCCACCCACAGCCGGACTCGACGAACATGATCGCGTCCCAGGAGTGGCGGTGCGAGGTCGTGGTCGTGCCCGGAGCGATCTCGTGCTTGATGGCGTCCAGCACCTTGGTCGGCCGCCCTCCGTCGGCGCTCGCGAAGACCCCGCGCTTCTCCCGGCGCAGGGGAGACCAGACCATCTCGACCTGGTCGGGGGTGATCACGGTCTTCCAGTAGTTCCGCCACTCCTCGATCTTGCTGGCGCGGCGCTTCTTCTGAATCTCGTAGTGGGTGACCTGGGTTTGGGTCTTGATCTTCGACACGCGGAGAGCCTCCCGGGAACTGGCGCCGCTTCGGGCCCAGGTGCTGTGAGCCAGGGCGCTCGCGGAGAGTCAGTTGCGGATATTGGATACGGCGAGAATTATGCCGCTGGTGGCAGGACGCGGCAAGCGCGGCGGGTTCAGTCAGGGCAGGGCGGCGATGACCTCGAGGTCGCGACCGGCAGGAACCTGGACCCCGTGCGAGTAAGTCCCGCGTGGTGCCGGCAGTCCCTTCGCCGGTGCGACCTCCGACACCCGAGCTACCGATCCTGCAGCTGGTCCGACCGGGGCCGCCAGCGCGAGTGCGCGCGGTCGCGCGCCTGCGGATCGCCTTGCGGATGACCGGCGTAACTGCGGAACTCGGAATGGGCGGGCCAGCCGGGATGTACCGGCGTGCCCAGTGGCGCCGGCGGCTCGATCCCGAGGTGCTCCGCGGGCGAGACCTGGAAGACTTTGTACAGCTCGTCCTTCGTGCAGCCGTAGGAGAGCAGCAGCTTGATCATCCAGCGGTTGGCCACGATCGGCGGTGGATTCTGGAGCTGGTCGTAGTCCGATCCGTACACGCAGTTCTCGGGCCCGACCTCCTTGACGACGCGGGCGGCGTAGAGCGGGCCGGCTTCATGCAGCGGGAAGGCCTGGGCACCGAGGCCGGAGACCATGATCTTGGCCCCCAGCGCCGCCTGCTTCTGCATCTGCTCGATCGAATGCTTGGAGTGGATGTGCGCGGGGTGGATCACCTCCATCCGCTTCACCCCCATCTCGCGCGCCTCTCGAAACAGGATGTGTGTGTCCTCGAACGGGTAGTGCCCGCTGGCCAGGATGAGGTCGTTCTCGGCGACGATCTTGAGGATCTCCTTCACCTCGGGCAGGAGCTTGCGCTTTTCGTCAAGGAAGCTCAGGCCGTGGCCGGACCAGTCGTCGTAGACGACGCGGCGGTGGTGATAGGAGTCGACCATCGGCATCCACACGTACTTCATGCCCGGGAAGCCGAGGCATTTGCGGACGGCATCCGGGTTGAACCCGCCCTGGGGATAGTTGAGCGTCACGCCACCCCAGACCTGGGCCGGCCGGAGGCCGCGCTCCGCCGCGTATTGCGTGTTGAGCTTGCGCACGAGCGCGTTCCGGGAAGCCGAAGGCGTGTACCAGGTCTTGATGACCAGGCCGCGGCAGCCGTTGTCGGTGAAGTCGTAGGCGATGTCGTCCTCGAGCAGGAGCCGCTCGAAGGGATCCGAGCCGCCGTGGACGTGGATGTCGATGGAGTTGGTGAGGATGTCGTCGACGTCCTGCTCGGTGTACTTGGCGCCGGCCAGGAACCTGGTGTACTGGATGTTGGTCCACTGCGCCTGCAGGCGCACCAGGTACGTGTGCACCTCGTCGCTGACCTGCGCGTCGGGCCGCGTCAGCTTCTTTAGGCGCTCTACGCGGTCGTCGGGGACCTCGATCTTGAGAATCTCCTGGAGCGAGAGGCCCTCCTCGGGCTTAGCGCTCGCGCGTTTCTTGTCCTGCTTCTTCTTGCTCATCGGTCCTCCGCGAATGGGGTGAGCTCGAAGGCTAGCGCAAAAAGGCTGCGCTTTTCTCGCCGAATCGTGACAATCGTTGCCTAGCGATTAGGCGGGAGGATCGGAGCCACCATGTCCTCGCGCAGGTATTCGTCGTGGAGCAGCTGCTCCACGGCCGCCGCGCGCTCCGGTCGCTGAGCGACGACGCGGGTCAGCACCATCTCCATCACGGCGACCGTCGCGAGCGTCGAGAAGGAGACGGCCTGGCCCTGCGCCGGCGCGAACAGCACCAGGTCCCCTTGCCGGGCCAGCGGGCCGGTGGGAGAACCGGCGATGACGACAGTTCGAGCGCCCAGCCGGCGTGCGGCGGCGAGGGTCTCGACGGCCGGCTTGAAGGTCAGCCAGAGCCCGAAACCGACCACCACGTCGCCTTGACCGGTCCCGGCCAGTGCCACCGTCCGGTCGACTCCACCCGCCGGCAGCGCCTCCGCCTTGATGCCGGCCTGGCCGAGAAGCCTGACGAAGAGCGCGGCCAGGATCCCGGAGACGCTGTCGCCGGTGACCAGTACCCGGCGGGCTCCGACGAGAGCCTCGGCCACGGCGTCGAGGCTGGATTCCGAATTGCTCTCGTACACCTGCGCGAGGTTCGCCTGCTGGCGCGCACGGAGCGTGGCCAGTGCGCCCTTTCGGGGGCCTCCTTCGGCAGCGCGCGCCGGCAGTCCCGCCTGGGCCAGGTAGGCGTCGCGAACTGCGGCCTGCAGGCCGGGGTAGCCGTCGTAGCCGAGCGCCTGCGCGAATCGAGTGATGGTTCCGGCATTGACGTCGAGCTTCTGCGCGACCTCCCGGATGGAGCCGAAGGCGAATTCTTCCGGGCGGTCCAGCAGGCCCTGCGCCAACCGGCGCTGCTTCCGGGCGAGACCGTCCACTCGCGCCGCGACCTGGCGAAAGGGCTCCAGCGCGAGAAGGCCCTGCGTGCTGGCAACCGACTTCCCGGGCATGCGGAGGAGAGTCTATGTTCCCGTACGAGCGCCTGATTGAGACGCTGCGCGCGTTCGCGGTGGTGCCGACGCACATCGATCCGGGCTTCGCCACGCTGACGGAGGCTCGTGTCCTCGCCGAATTGATAGCTCAGCGCCTGGAACGGTAGAGCGGGACCAGGTACAGCGGAGCCGCGAGCGCGCTCAACCCGAGCGCCAGGAACGCGCCCGGATAGCCCACCAGGAGCACGAGCGGACCCATTACGGCCGGTGCGGCGGCCTTGCCGATGTTGCGTAGGAACCCAGACGCGCTGACCACTGTGACACGCACGTTCTCCCGGGGTAGGTAGCTGATGAAGCTGTTGAGGAGCGGACCGCAGACGCCGTCGGCGATTCCCTGCGCCACGGCCATCGCGATTGCCCAGCCCGCGCTTGGGAAGAAGGTGATGGCCGGGATGCTGGCGCCGAGCAACGCCAGACTGATGGCCAGGCCGGCGCGCCCGGCGCCATCGAGTCCAAGCCGGCCTGTCTGCGAGGCGACGACTGCGCCGACCAGCC
>CAZHAC010000135.1:0-6046 GCA_964529765.1 uncultured Actinomycetes bacterium | reverse complement strand
GCCAAGCTTCGCAACATCCTCGACGGCTCGATTTACGAGCAGAGCTTTCGCAGCGGCGACAAGTACAAGGCCGTGCGCATCGAGAGCTCCGAGGCGCAGTACCTCTACAGCGACGGCGACCTCTTCCACTTCATGGACAACGAGACCTACGAGCAGGTGGCGCTCGGCCGGGACCAGGTCCAGGACGCGCTCCCCTACCTGAAAGAGGGCAACCCGGTGCGCATCCTGCGCTACGAAGACCGCGTGATCGGCGTGGCCATGCCCATCACCGTCGAGCTCAAGGTTGCCGAAACCGACCCCGGGCTGAAGGGCGACACGGTTTCCGGGGCGACCAAGCCCGCCAAGCTGGAAACCGGGGCAAACGTGCAGGTTCCGCTTTTCATCAACGAGGGGGACGTGCTCAAGGTCGACACCCGAACCGGCAATTACATCGAGCGGGTGTAGCGAGCTGGGGGACCTTGTAGGATCGTGCGCGTGACCGGAACCGAAGAGGCTGTGGCGCCTACCGGCGCCGTCCGGGTCGCCAACCAGGTCATCGCCAGCATCGCGGCCATGGCGGCGCGAGAGATCGACGGCGTGTCCGGCATGGATCAGGCCCACGCGCGGCACTTCGGGGACTGGATCAAGCGCCAGAGTGCCCACGACGGGGTTCGGGTGATGGTGGACGCCAAGCGCGCGATACACCTCGAGGTCTTTCTGACGGTCCGCTCGGGCGCCGAGCTCGCCGCCATCGCCGAGCAGGTGCAGGCCAACGTCGTGGAGGCGGTCGAGCGGATGCTCGGTCTCGAGGTAGCGGAGGTTCACGTCTTCGTCTCCTCGATCGCATTCAGCGATTAGCCAGTCGCGCGGCCGCCACCAGGCCCGTGAGCTGGCCCTCAAGGTCCTCTTCCAGCTGGAGAACAAGCCCGAGGACGATCCCGACGAAGTTCTCGACTATCACGCGATCGAGGACCGGGCATCCCCGGAGGTGGTCGAGTTCGCTCGCCGTCTCGTGCGCGGCGTGCTCGAGCATCGGGACGAGCTGGACGAGATGATCGCGGAAGCCAGCCAGAACTGGAAGCTGCAGCAGATGGCGAAAGTCGACCGCGTATTGCTCCGGATCGCCGTCTATGAGATAGCGATGTCGCGGGAGGTGCCGGTCAAGGCTGCCATCAACGAGTCGATCGAGCTCGCCAAGACGTTCTCGAGCGACGAGTCGGGCCGGTTCGTCAACGGCATTCTGGGTAAGGTCGCGGCCGGGCTCGAGCGGTGAGCGAGCACGACGAACCGCCTAGCCCAGCGGAGGAAGGGCTCGATTCGGTGCTCGACCGGCTCGAGAAGCAGATCACGCGGCTGGCTGACGGCTCGGCGCCGCTCGACGAGCTGGTGGAGGCTCACGAGGAGGCGCGCAAGCTGATCGACGCCGCCCAGGGGCGGTTGCGGGAGCTCATGGTGCGACTTGAAGATCAAGGCGGCAGTGCCTCGCCCCGAGAACCGAGCGCGTGAGATACCTGCTGGCGCCGCTGCTGGCCTGGGCGATCGCCCAGGTGACCAAGGTCATCCTGACCTCGATGCGCCAGCGCCGGCTCAACCTGCGTGTCCTGGCCGAGACCGGAGGCATGCCGAGCTCGCACAGCGCGATAGTCATGGGGCTGACCTCGGCCGTCGGACGCATTAACGGCGTCACTTCCGGCGTCTTCGCGGTGGCGCTTATCTTGTCGCTCGTGGTGATGTACGACGCGGCGGGCGTGCGCCGCGCGGCGGGCCGGCAGGCGGCCGTCCTCAACCGCCTGGTCGAGGACCTCGTCCACATGCGCGGGATCCAGGAGGACCGGCTGCGCGAGCTGCTCGGCCACACGCCGGTCGAGGTGCTCGTGGGCGCCGTGATCGGCGTCGGGGTCGGCTTGATCCCGATTGGCTAAAGGCACCCGCTTGGACGTCGCGCTGGTTGAGTCGGGCCTCGTCGAGTCACGCCAGAAGGCGCAGGCCCTGATCATGGCCGGCAAGGTTCGGGTGGCCGGCGAGACCGTGAGGGAACCGGCCCGGACCGTTGCCGAGCCGGCCGCTGTCGAGCTGGCCGAGCGGGCCCCCTACGTGAGCCGCGGCGGTGAGAAGCTGGCGCCCGCGCTGGACGCCTTCGGCGTCGACCCGGCGGGCCGGGTCTGTGCGGACATCGGCGCCTCCACCGGCGGCTTCACGGACGTCCTCCTCCAGCGCGGCGCCCGCCGCGTCTATGCCGTCGACGTCGGCCGCGGCTTGATTCATGAGCGCCTGCGCGCCGACCCTCGCGTTGTCCTCATGGAGCGCACCAACGCCCGTGACCTCGAGTCCTTCCCGGAGCCCGTCGACCTGGTGGTCGTCGATGTCTCCTTCATCGGACTCGAGAAGGTGCTGCCCGCGATCGGGCGGGCGGCGCCGGAGGCCGGGGTGGTGGCGCTCTTCAAGCCACAGTTCGAGGTCGGGCGAAGCCAGGTGGGGAAGGGCGGCGTGGTCCGCGACCGCGACGCGGTGGAGGCGGCGCTTTTGCGCTTCGATGCCTGGTGCCCGGCCAACGGCTACCGGGTGGCCGGGCGCGTCGAATCGGCGATCCGGGGCGCCGAGGGCAACCAGGAGTTCTTCTATCACCTTCTCCCCGAGACAGCGTCTAAGCTCCCGCCGCCGCGCCTGCGCCGAGGCACCTCCCCGACGAGTGGGGAGGAGGCCCCGCCGGAGCCTGCCCCATGAGCCAGGAATCGGTCGGCTTCCTCTACCACCCTCAGGTCGACCGCAATCTGCCCGCGCTCGAGGCCGCGCGCGCTCTTCTCCGCGAGTCCGGCATCGACGTCTGGGAGGTATCCCGCGAGGACCTGGCGCTGGCGCTCGAGAAGCGGATGGCGAGCGGCGGCACCCGGCTGCTGGTCACACTGGGTGGTGACGGCACGCTGCTCAGCGGCGGCCGGCAGGCGGCCACCCACGGAGTCCCCCTTCTGGGCATCAACCTCGGCCGCCTTGGCTTCCTGACCGAGTGCGAGGTCGACGATCTCCCGCACTCGCTGCGCCGCTTCCTGAGTGGCGAGTATCGCGTGGACGCGCGCACGCTGCTCGAGTGCCACGTGCAGCGGGATGGCAGGACCATCCATTCCGTGCTCGCGCTCAACGAGGTCGTGCTCCATCGCGGCGAGGACCCGAATGTCATCCGTCTGCGGATCGTGATCGATGGTGAGGACCTGGCGACCCTGGACGCCGATGGCGTCCTGGTGGCCACCGCGACCGGTTCGACCGCCTACGCCCTTGCCCTCGGCGGGCCCATTTTGGAGCCCGATCTCGAAGACCTGGTCGTGGTGCCAATGAACCCGTTCGCGCTCACGGTGCGCCCGATCGTGTGCACACCGGACCGGTCGCTCCTGCTCGAGCTGCCCAGAAACCCGGCCACGCTTGTCGTCGACGGCAGCAACTCGATGCGTCTCGCAGCAGGGGACTCGGCGTCGCTTGCCGCATTTGGAATGAAGCTGCACCTGGTTCGTTTCTCGCCGCCGGCGCGCTTCTACCATGTGCTTCGGCAAAAGCTCGGCTGGGGCCTGCCGCTGGTCCCGTACCCGGGGCCCAAACCGGCCCTGCCCGATGCTGACTGAGCTGAGCGTGCGCGATCTCGCTCTGGTCGAGAGCGCGCGCGTCAGCTTCAGCCCCGGGCTCAACCTGCTCACCGGCGAGACGGGCAGCGGCAAGTCGCTGATCGTGGACGCGCTCGGCCTGGCGCTCGGTGCGCGGGCGTCGACTGACCAGGTCAGGCACGGCGCGCAGCGGGCGGTGGTGGACGCGGTATTCGAGGCCGACGGCGGCACGGTGAGCCTGGGCCGGGAGGTCGGCAAGCGAGGCCAGGCGAGGATCGACGGGCGACCCGCCACCCCTGGCCAGCTGCGTGAGCTGGGCCGGCGCCTGGTCGGCGTCCACGGCCAGCACGAGCACCATTCGCTGCTCGATCCCGAAGCCCAGACCGAGCTGCTCGACGCCTACGCAGGGGCGCTCGAGCTGCGCGAGATGGTGGCCGAGCGGCACGAGGCCTGGAGCGCGGCGGCGGCTCACCTGGCCGGCCTCGAGCGGATGCGCGACCGGGGCGACCGCGAGCGCGAGTACATGCGCTGGCAGCTCGACGAGCTGCGGGCGGCCAACCTCCGGGAAGGGGAGGACGACGAGCTCGCCGGCGAGCGCTCGGTCGTGCGCCACGCGGCGCGCCTGCTCGAGCTCTCCCAGGCAGCGCTGGAGGCGCTGCGGGCAGACGAAGGCCTGCCCCGGGCGGCCGGCGACATCCGGACGGCTGCCGAGCTCGACCAACGCCTGGTTCCGCTCGCCGAGCGCCTGTCGGCACTCGAGGAGGAGGCGGCCGACGCGGCCGCCGAGCTGCGCCATTACTCAGAAGCGATCGACGCCGATCCGCGCCGCCTGGAAGAGCTCGAGGAACGGCTGGCCATGCTCGAGGCGATCAAGCGCAAGCACGGAGGTTCCCTGGCGGATGCGATCGCGGAACGCGATCGGTTGGAGCGGCAGCTGGGGGCCGCGGAGGACATCACCGCGGCGATCGAGGCCGCCAAGCAGCACGCGGCGGCGGCCCGCTCAGCGCTGGTCGAGACGGCCACGCGCTTGACTCGCGAGCGGCAGCGGGCTGCCGCCGAGCTTGGCGACGCCGTGGCCTCCGAGCTGCAGGGCCTGCGCCTCGAGGGCGCCCGATTCGAGGTCCGGCTCCTGCCCCGACCCGAGATCACGGCCGGGGGCGCCGAGCAGGCCGAGATGCTCTTCTCCGCCAACCCGGGAGAGCCGCTGGCGCCCCTGGCCCGCGTCGCCTCGGGGGGCGAGCTGTCACGTGTGATGCTGGCGATCAAGACCTCGACGGCAGAGGCGGATCACGTCCCCACGCTCGTGTTCGACGAGGTGGACGCCGGGATCGGCGGCGAGGCGGCCCTCCAGGTCGGCCTGCGCCTGCGCGCGTTGGGCGCCTCGCGTCAGGTGCTCGTGGTCACACACCTGCCCCAGATCGCCTGCTTCGCCGACCACCACCTGGTGGTCGAGAAGGCGCCCGGTCCAGGGGGTCGGAACGTGGTTCGGGTCCGTGAGCTCGCGGGTGACGAGGAACGGGCCGCTGAGCTGGCCCGGATGATGAGTGGTCGGGTGACCGAGAAGGCGCTGGCGCGCGCCCACGAGCTGCTCGAGGAGGCAAAACAGGAGGCAAGCAAGTGAGGCACGCGGTCCTGGGTCCGGGTGGTGTAGGCGGACTGCTGGCGGGAGCGCTGGCGCGGGCGGGCGAGGAGGTGACGGTGATCACCCGGCCCGGAGCGCCGTATCCGGCTCGGATCCGGGTTCGCAGCGTTGTGCTGGGAGAATTCGAGGCTCCGGTCAAGGTCACAGACCGCCTCGACGAGGCCGTCGACGTGCTCTGGGTGACGGTCAAGGCGGGGGCGCTTCCGGCGGCTCTCGATCAGGCTCCCGGAGATCGCGTCGAACTCGCAGTGATCCCGCTTCTCAACGGCGTCGACCACATGAAGTCTCTGCGTGCTCGATATGGCGACCGAAGGGTCTACGCGGGCACGATCCGCGTCGAAGCGGAGCTGGTGGCGCCAGGCGAGATCGTCCAAAACGGCAAGATGATCGCGCTCGAGGTCGCCGGTCCTGACCGCCGGCTCGCGGAGCGAATCGCAGAGGAGGTGAGTGCAACCGGCATGGCCGCGACCGTGCAAGAAAACCCCGACCTCGCCCTCTGGTCGAAGCTGGTCACGCTGGCGCCCTTCGCGCTCACCTCGACCGCGTCGGGTCTCCAACTTGGTGGAATCGATGCCGACCCCAAGTGGCGCGAACTCATGCTGGCAAGCATGCGCGAGGTGCAGGCGGTCGCGGCAGCCGAGGGCATAGTGATCGGCGAGCCGGTGCGCCTGCTCGATGTAGCTCCTCCGACCATGCGGTCATCGATGCAGAAGGATGCCGCGGCCGGCCGCCCGTTGGAGGTCGACCAGATCGCAGGGCCGGTTCTCTCCGGCGGTCGCCGCCACGGCCTCGCGACACCGGCTACGGAGCGCCTGGTCGCCCTGATCCGCGAGCG
>CAZHAC010000134.1:4039-6113 GCA_964529765.1 uncultured Actinomycetes bacterium | reverse complement strand
GCCGAAAGCGGTCGAGATCATCATCACCGGCCGGCGCACCGAGTCGTCCTGGGCGCGGCGAAGCAGGTCGTAAGACGTCGCGTCCTCGAAGAACGGAAGGTCGAGGCGGGCGGCGTGCTCCATGATCAGGAGCTGGATCCGGATCTGCACCTGCTCCTGGAGCAACTGCTGCGAGATGTTGCGCAGGGTGCTCAGGAGGGCGGTCGAAAGGAAGACGCCGAGCTGGACCAAGGCGAGGATTCCGATGAGCCGGATCGCGGGCGCGTCCGAGACGCCCCGCCCGTGCGCCTGTATCCCACGCAGGACCGCGTTGACGAGCAGCTTGGCGACGAAGGCGGTCACCGCCGGCATGAAGCCGGAGAGCACGGTGACCACGAAGAGGATGAGCGTGGAGACCGCGCTCGCACCCCATACGAGCCGGAGCACTCGGGGCAGCGCTACCAGCGTGCCCTGGAAAGAGCGCCGGAAATCCCCCCAGCGGTCCCGAAGGGAGCGGCGCTCTGTCCGTTTGTCGTCGTCGGCGATGTCGGCCGGGCCCGAGAGCCCGCTCAGACTGACCCTCGGCTCCTCGTCCACGGAATGAGTGTAATCAAGTAATCGCCGCTTGACGTTCCGCGGCCGGCCTCAGGCCGCTTGCGGCAGGGCCGGCTGGTCCGGCTGAGCGGTGGAGGGCTGGATGGCGTCCCAGCACTCCTCGAGCATCGCGACGTGCTCGAGGAACTCCTGCGTGATGGCCGAGAGCTCCTCGTGCGTCGTCTGCTTCTCGATAGCGATTTCGAAAGCTGATTTGAGCATCTCGCGTCAATTGATACCCGTGCTGTGGGGACTCAAACCCGGACCCTAATGGAATAGCGCCCGCCCCACCCAGATACGTTTTGGCGATGGTTCGCCGTCTGGCTGCAGGCCGGCTTCACTACGCCTGGATAGTCGCTGGCATCGCATTCCTCGCCCTGCTCGGCTCGGCCGGCTTTCGGGCCACACCCGGCGTGCTGATCGTCCCGCTCGAGCAGGAGTTCGGCTGGTCGCCGGCGACGATCTCGCTCGCCGTCTCGATCAACCTGATCCTCTTCGGCCTCACCGGACCCTTCGCGGCGGCGCTGATGGAGCGGTTCGGCATCCGGCCGGTGATGTCGCTGGCGCTGACGATGATCGCCGCCGGCTCCGCTCTGACCGTGGTGATGCGCGCCCCGTGGCAGCTCGACCTCCTCTGGGGCGTCGTGGTCGGGCTGGGTACGGGCTCAATGGCGTCCGTGCTCGGCGCGATGGTGGCCAACCGCTGGTTCGTTGCCCGCCGCGGCCTCGTGGTCGGCGTCCTGACCGCGGCGGGCGCTACCGGTCAGCTCATCTTCCTGCCCACCCTCGCCTGGCTGGCGGTGACCGCCGGCTGGCGATGGGCGGCGCTGACCGTGACCGGGGCCGCTCTTCTGGTTCTCCCGATCGTCGCCTTCTTCATGCGCAGCCGGCCGTCCGACGTCGGACTGCGACCGCTCGGAGCGACGAACGCCGAGGCGGGCGGCGGCCCTGGGGGCAGTCCGATTGCGAACGCCTTTCGCGGGCTGTCCTTGGGCGTACGCCGCCGCGAGTTCTGGCTGCTGGCGGCCAGCTTCTTCATCTGCGGACTCTCGACGAATGGCCTGATCGGCACCCACCTGATCCCAGCGTCGGTCGACCGCGGTATCCCAGAGGTCCGGGCCGCGAGCCTGCTCGCGGTGATCGGCGTCTTCGACATCGCCGGGACGATGGCGTCGGGCTGGCTGACCGACCGTTATGACAGCCGGCGCCTGCTCTTCATGTACTACGGGCTTCGCGGGCTCTCGCTGCTTTTCCTGCCCTTCGCCTACTCCGCGGGCTGGCTTGGGCTGCTCCCTTTCATCGTCTTCTACGGGCTGGACTGGGTGGCCACGGTGCCGCCAACCGTCGCCCTGACGGCTGACACATTTGGGCGCGAGCGGATGTCGATCGTGTACGGCTGGATCTTCGCCTCGCACCAGCTGGGTGCGGCGACAGCGGCGTTCGGAGCCGGCGCCATCCGCACCTGGCTCCACGACTACGAGCTCGCCTTCCTCAGCGCCGG
>CAZHAC010000134.1:0-3939 GCA_964529765.1 uncultured Actinomycetes bacterium | reverse complement strand
CCGCCATGCTCTCCATGTCGATCGCGCGCCGGGGCCCAAGCGTGGCTCCGACACCGTCGCCGGCCACCGCCTGAAAAGTACGCTTCGTTACCGCTTTGCGGCATTAGGCTCGGAGGGGTGAGAGAGCCCGGAGCCTCCAGGGATCCGGTTTGCGGGATGGATGTCTTTCCGGCGACGGCGGCGGCCACGGTGACGCACGACGGCGACACCTACTACTTCTGCTCGACGCAGTGCGCGCAGAGCTTTCGGGCCGATCCCGACCGCTTCCTGTCCGCCACGGAAGGCGCTACCTAGGCGCGGCCGACACCCGCCAGGCGCGGACGACGATCGCCCCTACCGCGACCGCGATTATGGCCACCAGGATGGCGTACAACCACCTGTGCCCGCTGAGCACGTGTACAACCGACGGACCATAGACAGCCCCCAACCAGAGCCAGATGCCGGCCCAGATCGCCGTCGAGACGGCCACCGAAAGCGCGAAAACCCCGTAGGGGACCTGGAAGATGCCGGCGACGGCGGTGATCGGGATCCGGCAGCCGGGGATGTGGCGGCCGAAGATGATCGCGAGCGCGCCCCAGCGCTTGAACCAGCGCTCGGCCCGCTGCAGCCGCTGTTCGTCGAGGTGAAGTACCGGAGCCAGCCGGTGCTCGACCAGGCGATGACCCCAGCGCCTGGAGATCAAGTAGAGGTTGGTAGCCCCTGCCGTCACCGCGAGCACGATGGCCAGCCAGGCGGCCACGACCCCAATCAGCGAATCACGCGCGGTGCTTCCGAGGTAGGCGACGTAGACGTCGCCTGGCACGGGTAGGGGCAGCCCTGACTCTTCTATATAGAGGAGGACGACGCTCGCCGCCGACCCGAAGCGCGAGGTGAAGGCGCTCCGCAGATTTTCGAGGTCTCCGAAACCCTCACCCAACAGGTCGCTTTCGAGGAGCGCGTAGCCGAGAAGCACGGCGGCGATGACAGCGGCCGCGGCCAGGGCCGCCAGGCGAGTTCGGCGGCGGGCGGCGCCTGCGCGCAAGGAATCCACGAGGCGAGTTTGGAGAGTTCGCCCGTACGCGTGGGCCACAACCGATCTTAACAACCACTATTGGTGATTCCGGCGGGGCCCGCGGACACTCGCGCCATGAAAGCGCTCTCCATCCGGCAACCCTCAATTTCGGCCCTTCTCGCCGGCCGCAAGTCGATCGAAGTCCGCAGCTACTCCACGCGCCACCGCGGCGACCTTCTACTCCATGCCGCAGCCACCTTCGGCTGGCGTGAACGGGAGGAGCTCAAGCACCTGCGCGAGCTGGGAATCGAACTGCCGGAGCCTGACCGCTCGCAGCGCGGGGCACTCCTCGGGCTGGCGCACCTGACCCAGTGCCGGCGGATGACCGATGCCGACTGGGAGGCGGCTCTCATAGCGCCGCGAGAGGGCACCTGGTGGGCGTGGGAGTTCGCGCGAGTGGAGAGCTTCCCCACGCCGATCCCCTACCGAGGCCAGCTCCTCATGTGGGATGTGCCGGACAGCGAGTTTGAGGCGGCTCTCGCTGCCGTTTCCTGACCTTCTCCCCCCACCTCCGGGGGCGCTCCCGCAACCCGGGGGCGCCCCCTTTTGCCTTGCCGAGCCAATCGACGTCCGGTCCGGGCTTACAGATTTGTGATCGCACTCGAAAAACCGCCTGACAGCGGCGGCCGACCCTGAACCGCAAGGGAAAGGCTCCCAGGGCCCGGGGGCCAAACACCGCGAAGAAAGAAGAAAGGAGATCGAGATGTTTGTCAGGATTCCGCTGCTGGCCAAGGTAGCCGTGGGCGCCGGGGGCGCTGGACTGCTGTCGCTGGGCGCGCTTGCCGCTGCGACCCCGGTGCTGGCCGCCACGACGGCCACCACCACGCAACCGACGACCACCAGGCACCAGGACAACCGGCAGGATCGCCGCCAGATCGCCGAGGTCGTCTTCAATGCCGAGGCTTCGGTTTTGGGCATGAAGCCTGAAGACCTGCGGGAAGCCCTCAAGCAGGGAAAGAAGGTCTCTGACCTGGCCGGGGACAAGGGCATGACCGAGAAGCAGTTCGGGCAGGCGGTCGCGACCGCGGCCAAGCCCGACCTGGACAAGCTCGTCGACGCCAAGAAGATCACGGCCGACCAGGCCCAGAAGGTCGAGAGGCGCCTGGCCGCCGGCCACGTCCCGTCCTGGAACGGCCTCCACCACAAGAAGGCCGCTTAAGACCCCGACTATCCTTCCCCCGTCACAGGGAGCCGGCCGCGCGGCCGGCTCCCTCTTTGTGAGCCGACCCGTGCGTTCGCGACGCCACCCGGTCCATGGATGCTCGGGGGACTCCAAGCCGTCCGTGATGCTCCTCTGGGGAGGGGCCGCGCGGCCCCCTAGACTTAAGCCCGATGTTCGCGGACGCGATTTTCTCGCCGCCCCCCGCCTACAACGAACCGGTTCGCTCCTACGCACCGGGGTCGCCGGAGCGCGCCTCGATCAAGAAGACGCTGGAGCGAATGCAGGCGGAGCGAATCGAGATCCCGTGCATCATCGCGGGCCGGGAAGTCTGTACGGGAAACGTCGGACATGCGGTCATGCCACACCGCCACTCACATGTCCTCGCCGATGTGCATCGCGGCGACGCGGAGACCGCCCAGCAGGCGATCGAAGCCGCGCTCGAGGCGCGCGAGGACTGGGCCCGCACTCCCTGGCCGGCACGGGCGGCGATCTTCCTCCGTGCCGCCGACCTTCTGAGCGGGCCCTGGCGTGACGTCTTGAATGGCGCGACAATGCTCGGTCAGTCGAAGACGGTCCACCAGGCCGAGATCGACGCTGCTTGCGAGCTGGCGGATTTCCTCCGCTTCAACGTCGAGTACGCGACCCGGATCTACTCAGATCAGCCCAGCTCGCCACCCGGCACCTGGAACCGGATGGAGTACCGACCGCTCGAGGGCTTCGTTTTCGCGGTCACGCCCTTCAACTTCACCTCGATCGCCGGCAACCTACCCACTTCGGCGGCGCTGATGGGGAACACCGTGGTCTGGAAGCCTGCCGAGACGGCGGCCTACTCCGCCCACTACTGGATGAAGCTGCTGGAGAGCGCCGGACTGCCGCCCGGTGTGATCAACCTCGTCCATGGCCCCGGCGCGAGCATCGGGGAGGCCGTCCTGACCCATCGCGACCTGGCCGGCGTGCACTTCACCGGCTCCACGCCGGTCTTCCAGTGGATGTACCGCCAGGTCGGCGAACACATCTCGGGCTACCGCGGCTACCCGCGACTGGTGGGCGAGACGGGCGGCAAAGACTTCGGCGTCGTGCACGCGAGCGCCGAAATTGAGGAGGTGGCGGCCGCAGTCGTGCGCGGCGCTTTCGAATACCAGGGCCAGAAGTGTTCCGCGCTCTCCCGCCTTTTCGTGCCCCGCAGCATGTGGCCTGCGTTGAGCCAGAAGCTCGGCGACGAGGTGAGCACGATCCGGATGGGCGACGTCGCCGACTTCGGAAACTTCATGGGCGCCGTCATCGACCGGCCGGCCTGGACTCGCCACCGCGACGCCCTCGAGGAAGCTCGGCGCGAGGCACAGATCCTGGTCGGAGGCGAGGCGGATGACAGCGAGGGTTACTTCGTCGCGCCGACGGTCGTGGTCACCGACGACCCGGGCTTCCGGCTGATGCGCGAGGAGCTATTCGGCCCGATCGTGACGACTTTCGTCTACGACGAGTCCCGCTACGCCGACGTGCTGCGGCTGGTCGACACGCAGACCCCGTACGCGCTCACCGGCGCCGTGTTCGCCCGCGACCGAGCCGCCATCCAGGAGGCCGAGCAGGTGCTGGTCAACGCCGCCGGAAACTTCTATGTGAACGACAAGCCGACCGGCGCGGTAGTCGGTCAGCAGCCCTTCGGCGGCGCCCGCGGTTCGGGCACCAACGACAAGGCGGGCTCGATGTGGAACCTGATCCGCTGGAC
>CAZHAC010000133.1:0-6276 GCA_964529765.1 uncultured Actinomycetes bacterium | reverse complement strand
TACCCTTCCATGTCGGAAATCTCACACTCCTTCGCTCAAGTTTTGCTGGTGCCACATAGCAACCGGCCGTATTCTAGTCCCCACTCACCTCCAATACAACCTGAACTCGGCCGGACACCCCAGCGGGGGGCCTGTTGGCGGGCCTCGAAAGGCACCCGACCGCTGCGCTCAGAAATGGCCCAGAGCCAGGAAACGCAAGCATCACCGGCGTCGGTCGATGGAGGCGCGCGGGCAGAAAGACGCCCTCTGGGAAGAAAAGCAAAACTTCCTTTCCGCGGATGTGACACGGGGCGTTTCAGCCCTATCCCGGTGGTGGAAAGGTGCGCTCCACGTGGTTGCTTATAGACCAGTGTCCCCGCCTGCCCGCGCCCCCGATCACGCGTTCCAACCTTGAGAGGAAGCGGCCAGCGAGGGACTTGACGCGACCGCCCGTCACATTGTGCGCGTCAACCTGCAGCCGAATTCGGCGCGATCCTCGTCGAACCAATTGCCGAGCAGGGTCGAGCCAGGCAAAACCCCTGTGGTTATGGCACCCACCCACCAAAACCCCACCCGCCCCGAGGGGGATGCCTCGAGTTTAGGGGTGGTGTCAATGGAGGTTGTAAAGAGCTAGTTCGCGAGCTGGCGGGCCCGCTGTTCGAGGTCGGGGCGTGTGGCGCGCAGAAGGGCGGCCATGCCCACGCCTTCGATCGTGACCGAGGCCGCTGCGATGCCCCAGCGGAGCGCCTCCTCGAGGTCTTCGGTCAGCGACAGGCGCGCGAGCATGGCTCCTGCCAGGGAGTCGCCGGCGCCCGTCGTGTCCACGACTGGTCCGACCACAAGTGCAGGCAGGTGCAGGCTCTTCTCCTCGGTGTAAGCGGTGGCACCGTCGGGGCCGGCCTTGACCACCAGCCCCTCGAGGTTGTGACGGCGCCGGAACCCTTCTGGACTTCCACCACCCAGGGCGGCCAGCTCGTCCGCGTTGCAGAAGTACCAGCCGGCGCGCGCCAGGACCTCGGCGGCCGCGGCCGGCCTGGCCGAGATGTAGGAGAGCATGGCGTCTGCCGCTAAGAGCGGAGAACCGGCCAGGCCACGGGCCGCCTCGAGCTGGCGGTCGGGGCGCATCGACCCCAAGAAGGCCCAGCCTGAGTAATCCTCCGGAGGTTGTGGCGACCAGTGGTCGTAGATGGAGTCGCGGTTGCCGAGATCCCGGTTGCGGCCGGCGACCGCCTGGGCTCGCCAGCGATAGGTGGGAGCATCCACAACCTCCAGCAGCGAGACGTCGATCGGGCGGCCGGCGACTGCTTCGTGCACCCTCTGCAGTCCGTCAGGCCCGACCGGCGCCAGGAGCCGGACGGGACGCACCAGCGAGGCGGCCAGAGCGAAATAGAGCGCCGAGCCGCCGAGCTCGTCTTCGACGCGGCCGAACTCGCCCTCCAGCGTGTCGAGCGCGATCGATCCGGCGACCAGAAGGTCGGGCGGTTCAGGCGCGGCGGCGGGTCCCACTTTGAGCGGTGACGACGTGGCGGGCGCCGGCCAGCTTGGCGAGAAAGTCGGCCGGACCTGAATACTCCTCCATCTCCATCCAGCTCTGGCCGAGCTCCTCGGTCCCATGAGAGTCGCTGCCGGCGGCGGCGACCTTGCCCAGCTCGGCGCAAAGGTGCGCGGCGGCTTGGTTGTCCTGGGGCCTGGCCCAGGGGTTATAGACCTCGATGATGTCGATCCGATCGGCCAGCTCCACCAGCCGGTGAGCCGCGAAGTTGGCCCGGAAGCGATCGAGCGGGTGGGGGAAGTACGTCAAACCGCCCATCTCGTGGATCAGGTCACAGACCCGCTCCGGAGAGAGGCGGGCCGGGATGGAACGCTCAATGAAGAGGCCGATGATCTCGCCTTCGGTCGTCCGCACCTCCTCGCCCACGATTGCCAGCTGGGGTGCGATGCCTTTCAGCTTGATCGCGCCCTCCGCCGTGTTGTGGTCGGTGAGAGCAATGCGGTCGAGGCCGGCCTCGGCCGCGCGCTCGATCAGCTGGTCGAGAGTCGTCCGGCTGTCAGGCGACCAATTGGAGTGGAGGTGGAGGTCGACCTTGAGCACGCCGCTTAGCGGCGGCGGCGAAAGAGCGGGATGATCCTGGCCGGCCGGCGCGCTTTGACCGATTGCTCCATCAACCGCTCCTGGGCGCGGTAGACGAATTCCATCACATGGCCGGGGCGCCGTTCGTGTCCGAGCTCCCGCGGGAGGTCGGGGTCCGCCTCCGAAAGCAGAGCCACCAGCCGAGGCATCACCCAGCCGGGGACGATCCGGAGGCCCTGCAGCAGGCACTCCTCGAGCCAATACATGAGCTCGTCAGACTCGCGAAGCAGATTGCGCGCAGACATGCGCTCGCGCTCTCGGCGCCGATGCCAGTAAAGCGCGCGCTGCTGCTCCTCGACCGTTCGCTGGATCATGTGACCTGCGCCCGACTATAGCAGCCGCGTATCGGACCGCTAACCACCTGATGTTGTGTTCAGCGAGGCGTCTCGGTGGGGTAGAACAGCGTCCGCCAGCCGCCGGCAGCGGGGACCAGGTGCACTTCTCGGCGCATCGCCAGCTCGCGCATGCCGTGGCGAATGCGGTACCGCACCTCGAGACAGGCCACGTTGCGGTATGTGCGGTTGCGGCGCTGGTCCGTCCACTCGGGGACGATGTGGGTTTCGTCCACGTCGGCGCCCAGCAGCTCGTACTCGGCGGCCTGGCGGCGCATACGCTCGACGAACTGGTGCCGGCTTCCCCACGACCGCTGCGCGTCTTCCGCCAGCATGTCCCACATCGCCTCGAAGGAACGGTCCTGGTGGAGCTTGGTGAACTTCAGCTCAAAGGTGCCGGGCGCGATCGAAGTCGGTGCCGGAGATCTTTCCGGCGGTGCTGCGGGCGGGAGCGCTGAGACGACCGGCTCTGGCTCGCGTGGCGCCGAGCGCACGAAGCGCGCGAACTCGTCGGCCGGCCAGGTGGTGAAGTGACCCGCCACCCACGTCAAGAACCGGTCGACTGCGGGCTGGCGGCGAAGGATGGTGATGAGAACTGAGATTTCCCGCTAGACCCCAAAATGTTGTGGGATTTCCACAAACTGTACCCAGAATGTGGATATACTGCAACCGATGTCGCGAGCGGCCCGCGCGAGGTCTTGTTCTCTCAAACGCCGCGGCCGAGCGTTCGCGCCAGTTCGATTAGCGCGACATCACCTGGCTCTTCGCCGGCCAGCGCCCGCTCCAAAAGCTCGTGGATGCGGACGAGTGACTCGGTGGCAAGGCGCGGCACGGCTCGCCGCGTCCGGCTGATCACTTCGTGGCCGTTCAGCTCCGCCTCCTCTCGAGGCTGCCTCTGGCCCGCCGTCAAGCGCTCGCCAACCTGCGGACGATCTCGAGCACGCCCGTAAGCGGCACGCCGACCGGGCAGGCGTCCGCCGCCTCGCGCAGCATCGACTCCTCCTCGCGGCTGAGCGATCCGGTTCCCACCTCGCTCACAACAGAACCCAAAGCCGGGTAGTCGCGGAGGTAGGCTGAGGCCAGTTCATCCGGTCGGAGGCCGGCGACGCGTCTGGCGACCACCGCGCACAGGCCACAGCTGATGCATCGGGAGGCGGCGGGCAGCAGTTCACGCTCGGTGGGCGTGAGCGGGAACAAACCGTCGGCACGATAGGTCTCGAGGATTCGGGCCTCTCCCGATGGCGCCGGCTGCCGCCGCCGTCGCAGGCGCCGGAGCTGGTGGGCGCCGTAGGCGGCCGCGAGGCGCGCGAGCGCCGTCGAGCGGCTCAACGGATGATGCCCGGCCTCAGCGCCCGCGCCATCTCCTCTTGCGCCCAGCCGCGGGTGTCGAGGAGGGGCGCCCGACCCAGCCAGGCGGCCGATAAGTAGTCGTGGACGGCCTCCTGCCGTTGGGACGCGGTCCAGCCGAGCTCGCGACCGATGACCTCGGCGGCGCGATCGACGCAGGCGGCGCCGGCGCAGGGGCCGGAGGCGAGGCCGACTCGCCGGAAGGCGTCGGCGAGCGATCGGACCTGCTCATGCCGGGCGGCGAAGGCGAGCTCGGCCTCGGAGAGCGCATCGCAGCGGCAGACCAGGCGGCCGTATCGCGCATCCTCAGCCAGCAGCCGAGGACCTCGGCAGCCATGGCGGCGCAGCAACCGGGTGGTGCTGAGCTCCGTCATCCCATACTCGGCAGCGAGGGCCGCGGCGTTCGGAGTCTCCTCCTCGGAGCCGGGTAGTCGCCGGTAAAACGTGGAACATTTGTTCTCGACGCCGAGGCGCCTGGAAACCACCTCCGAAGTCTCCTCTGCCATCGCCCGGTACATCGAAAGCTTCCCGCCAGCGATTGTGATCAGCCCGGGCGCCGCCGGGTGATCGAAGATTTCGTAACGGCGCGAGAGATCGTCCTCGTAAAGGCGCCACCGGTGTAGGGTCGGCCGGACCCCTATGGTGGCCCGCACCGGCCGGTACTCGCGGATCGGCGGAAATACGCGCTCGATGCCCTGGAGCAGGTAGTCGACCTCGTCGGCGCGCACGTCCACCTGGTCGAGGTCGCCGTAGTAGTCGTCGTCTGTCGTGCCGACGATAGTCATCGGCCCGTGAGGCACGAGCAGCAGGTCGCGGCCGTCGATCGACTCCGCGGAGATAGAAAAGTTGGAGATCCGGCGGTCATAGACGATGTGGACACCCTTGGCCGGCCGGAGGTGCACCTCCTGTCCACCCAGGCCGGCGACTTCCGGCACCCAGGGGCCGGCCGCATTGACGACCACCCTCGCCCGCGCCTCTACCTCGGCGCCGTCGTGGACGTAACGAGCCCCGATCACATTCCGGCCGTCGCGCACCAGCGAAGTCACCCGTGCGTGGTTCAAGCAGCGGGCTCCGTGCTCCATCGCATCGAGCACGTTGGCCCAGACCAGGCGGTGGGGATCGAGCCCCCACTCCTCCATGGTCACCCCACCCACCAGATCGGCTGTCAGTCCGGGCTCCAGGCGGAGTACCTCCGCCTTGGTCAGCCGGGCGTGCGGGTGGGCGTGCTTGAGTGGCTGAAAGCGGTCGTACACCTCCATCGCGGTCTCCATCCGCTCCAGGTTGTTTTTGTCGCCGGGCAGCACCGGGATCAAAAAGAGCACTCGGTAGACAAGGTGGCGTGCGATCTCGACTATGTAACCCGCGTCCTGGGAAGACCGCCGGGTCGTCTCCCAGTCGAACTCCAGGTAGCGCGGTCCGCCATGGATCATCCAGGAGGACGAGCCACTCGTCCCGGCGCCCCAGTCACCCTTCTCCAGGAGGAGTACGGAGACGCCGCGCAGCGCCAGGTCGCGGGCGACGCCGGCACCGGTGACACCGCCGCCGACGACGATCACGTCGTGCACGCTCGGGGCAGCGCTCAAATCAACCACCCGGCGGCAAGGAGCACGTCGCGAGCGATCTCACGCACCTCACGCCCATCGGTCGGCACCACGGCGTCCTCGAGCCGGTTGGTCTCCATGATCTCGGCCAGTTCCTGGGCCCGTCTCAGGTGCCAATCGCGGGCCGAGCCGAGCTCGCGCTGCCGGACCCGCCTTGCGAGCTCGGCCGGCAAAGCGTGCAGCCGAATGAACACTGGCTTTGCGTTCGGGATCGCGCGGTTCACGGCCGCCTTCTCATGGGCTGTCTCGACAGTCATCCCCAACACCAGCCGGCCGGCCCCAGCGCGGGCGCAGTTCGCCCACAAGCAAGCCAGGTTCCGAATGCCGAGCTCGGTGTTGAAGCGATCACCGGCGGGCGCCGGCCAGGTCTGTGTGAGAGCGTCGAAGTCGCAGGCGGCATGGGCCACACCGGCCGCCTCCAGCTGATCGCCCACCTCGCCCACCACGGTCGACTTGCCGCTCCCGATCGGACCGGTCACGACGAGCACAGGCACGCTCAAGCCGAGCTAATCCTTGACCGCGTGCTCCTTCTGGAACTCGTCGATGAGGCCACGGGCGAGGTGGGACGGCATCTCGTCATAGTGCGAGAGCTTCATGGTGAAGCTTCCGCGGCCCTGCGTGATCGAGCGCAGGTCGAGGGCGAACTTGAGCATCTCCGCCTCCGGTACCTGCGCGTGCACGATCTGCACGCCGTCGTCCGGCTCCGTCCCCAGGATCTTTCCGCGTTTGGTGTTGAAGTCGGACATGATGTCGCCCAGGTAGCGCTCCGGCACCCGCACCTCGACGTCCATGACCGGCTCCAGGAGCACCGGCCCCGCCTCGCTAGCGGCTTTGCGGATCGCCAGCGAGCCGGCGATCTGGAAGGCCATGTCGGAAGAGTCGACCG
>CAZHAC010000132.1:2037-6336 GCA_964529765.1 uncultured Actinomycetes bacterium | reverse complement strand
GGGGCGCAGCTCGCCGCGATCAGCCGCGGCGGTACTGCTCGTGGAGGGACTCGCGGAACGCGAGGACGAGGAGGCCTGACGCGGGGAGTGCGAAGAAGACGCTCCAGATGACCTGGCCGGCCGGGTCCTCTCGCCACAGGGTCACGGCCCACACGCCCATGCCGATCGCCAACGCGAGCAGGGCGGCGCCCGGCCAGAAGTAGTAGGTGCCGATCATCGCCCGCACTCTGCTGAGGGTCATCGCTCCATCTCCCATCGCGTTCAAACGACTCACGGCGACTTGTGCTGCCGGCAAACGTCGCGCGACTGGCGTCAGCGAGCGGGCGCCCCCTACATACCCGCGCCCCGCCAAGCCGAAACACGATTCCTAATCAGGGCAGAGACCCGGATTCCTCCTGGCGGCGGCAATCGCGTCGTCGAGCAGGGCGAGCCCGGCGACGACATTCGACTCGGCGCCGGAGTTGCGGCTGATCACGCCCGCGTCAATGCCGTCTGCCACCACTCCGGCCGTCGCGTCATACACAGGTCTGCCCGCCGAGTTGCGACCATAGAACCACTGCCGCGCGAGCGCGCCAAGGTCGGCGTAGCCGACCAACTGCGTGGCCTCGGTGAGAGCGTCCATAACGGATATCGACGCCTGCACGTCGTACGGCTGCACGTGCGGCAGGTCGAAGCCGGATTCGATCACCGGAGCGAACAAGGCCATCGCGCTGGTCTCGGCGACCCGCAGGAGATCAGGCCGGTCGAGGACGGTCGCGGCGCCGGCGAGAGCCGCCTCCTGAACGTGCCCCCAGAGGTGGGGCGCACCCTGCTCGTCAGTCGAGTTCATCAGGATGTCGCCAATGCGGGTGCCGGCGACCTCGTCCGCCCAGGCGCCGAGGCGCAAGCGCGCGACCTCCCCCCCATTTCCGGCGCCGAGCCACCGCCGCTGGGCGAGCACGTGGAGCGAGCGAACATCCGCAGCGACGGGTGCGGCAGCCGCTGCCGCCAGCCCGCGCTCGACGACCTGCTTCGCGCGGTCGTCATCGAGACTGGCGCTCGCGGTCACGGCGGCGCTGAGGGCGCGAGCCTGCCAGAAGTTCAAGCCGGCGGCGGAGGTCGCCCCGCCACGGTTCGGGGTTCCCGACCAGTCTGAGAGGAAGTTGACCCAGGTCCCGTCGCCCTGGTGCATCCAGAGGACGAAGTCGAACAGTCCCTCTGCCCATTCCCGGATCCTCGAGGAGCCGGTCCTCTGCCAGATCACGGTCAGCAGCTCGACCGCCCGCGCGGCGTCGTCGACGCATGCCACGCCCTCACCGGCCGCTGGCGCGGGAGCGCCATCGGCATTCGAGTAGATCGCGAGCGCAAGGGCGCGTGGCCCCGCGGCGGGGACGCGCCGCGTGAGCCGGGCAAGCTGCCTCAGCAAGGCGTGAGCTGGTCGACGATTTCCCTGACCGAGAAGTCGGCGGCTGCTACGCAGCTGTCGGCGGCGCCGTAGAACATCCGGATCCTGCCACCGCTCTCGTCCAGCGGCACGTGTCCACAGGAGAAAACGGTGTCGTTGAAGAGACCAGTCCGCTCGTAGGTTTCGGTCGGAGCCAGAATCGGCTGATCGGAGCGAGCTAGAACCCGGGAGGGATCGCCGGCGTCGAGGAGCAGGCCTCCCATGGCGTACCGGGAGTTGCGGTCGACACCGTGGTACAGCTCCAGCCACCCCTCCGGCACGCGGAACGGGACTGCGCTTGCCCCAGTGCGAACTTCGTCCCAATAGCCGGGCCGGGGCAGCGCCAGAGGCTGGTGGTCGCCCCAGCTGACCAGGTCGTCGGAGTAGGCGATCCAGATCCCGAGCACACGATCGAAGGACTGTGGCATCGGCCGCGTGAGTGCAACGTAGCGGCCGCCGACGCGTTCCGGGAGCAGCGCGACATCCTTGTGATCGGGCAGGAACATGACCCCGTGCCGGTCGAACCTTGAGAAGTCGGTCGTGGTCAGTCGGCTCGTCGTGATGCCCAGCCTGCCGACCGAGACGTACGTGATGTGCCAGACGCCGTCGATCAGAGTTGCCCGCGCATCCTCGCAGCCGTAGGCCTCGAAGTCGTTGCTGGGGAGGACGGCGGGGGAATCGTCGACCTCGAAGTGCACGCCGTCGCGGCTTCGAGCCACGCGCAGGTGCGACATCTGCGTCAGGTAGTCGCGGATGTCGCCGGCCTCGCCTCTGCCGTCGTGCTCGCTGTGGTACCTGATCATTCGCGAGTCGCTGAGGTCGAGGCCGGGCTGGTTGCGGCGGACATAGGCGACTGCTGTCACCGGAGGATCGCGGGTCGTGTCCAGATAGGTCACGCCGACCAGGGCGCTGGGCGGAAGCCCTGGAGGCAGCGGCTGGGTTCGGACCTCGGACTGTGAAAGATCGAGCATTCGCGCTCCCGCCGGCACCCGCTCCACCTGACGGGGTCGCTCGGCGACCCGGAGCAGCAGGACGATCTCGCCGTCGACCTGAGCAGCGGCTGGGTTGAACACCGAAACGACCTCCAGGCCCGGGTCGGAAGGGCGGATGTCGGCAGCGGTCAGGATCGGGTTCCGCTCCAGCCGGTGACCCAGCTGAGCGGCGGAGGTCGAGGCGCGTCGATTGGAGCGGCCGGGAGCGGCGCCCTTCAGCTCGCGCATCAGGGCGACCCACCGTTCGCCGGCGCGCGGCCACGTCATGTCCCGCGCGTAGGCGTAGGCCATGTGCTCAAGGCTCTGCTTGTGCTTCGGGCTGTCGAGCAACGCTGTGACGCCGGCCGCGAGACCGCGGGGATCGCGGAAGCCAACCAGGATGCCGCGCCCTCCGGCCAGCGCCTCCTGCGCGTGGAGGTAGGGCGTCGACACGATCGCCTTGCCGGCTCCAAGCGCGTACGCCAGCGTGCCGCTCGTGATCTGAAGAGGGTCGAGGTACGGCGTTACGTACACGTCGGTGGCGAGGAGCAGCTCCACGATGTCCTGCTGGCTCATGTACTCATCGAGGAAGGACACGTGTTCGGACATCCCTTCGCGGGCCACCGTGTCGACCAGCAGTGAGCGGTACCTCTCGCCCTCCCGGCGGATGAGTTCCGGGTGCGTTTGGCCGGCGATCAGGTAGAGCGCGTCCGGGTGATCGCTCACGACCGCAGGCATCGCCTGCACCATGTACTCCAGCCCCTTTCGCGGGTCCACCAGGCCGAACGTCGAGATCACGGTCCGGCCTTCGATCCCGAGTTTCGCCTTCAGCCTGATCCGTCCGTGCGGCTCGACCGCGGGCATCCCGTGCGGAATGACAGTCGGCGCCGTCTCGATGCCGTACTCATTGGCCAGGATTGCGATGGCGCCGGCAGCCATCACGACGACCTTGTCGCTGAGCGCAGCTATCGATCGGATCGCCTCACGCATCGACAGTGACGGCGACGGCGGCACCGAGTGGAGGGTGGTGACGACCGGCTTCGCGAGCACCTGGAGGAAGGGGCCGAGGTGGTCGTCATATATCAACCCCTCACGGCCTTCTCGCCAAATGCCGTACAGCCCGAACTCGTGCTGGACGTTAACGACATCGATCTTGGAACCGTTGATCGCGGCCGCGGTCCGGCGGTAACTCTCGATGTCGCCCTGTCGGATTCGCCACAGCACGTCGCGATCGTAGGGGCGGACGACTTGAGGCTCGTCGATAGCGGCCACCCGGGCGATCACGTTTGGGTCGGCAGCGCGCGTGGCTGCGATCAGATCGGCTGTGTAGGTGGCGATGCCACAGCGTCTCGGTGGGCTGGTGCTGACGAACGCCACGCTAAGTGACTTCGCGCGCTCAGATGTCATTGGCCGACCACGGGTATAGCAACGATCCGCGAGTAGAATCCCCGCTCTCCCCACTGGTATTCACCCATGAATAAGCCTGTCGGCGGTACCGCGGGTATGCCATGCCTTCTCCTAGCCGGCTGAACACGAAGCGGGGGACGGTGCGAGTTGCTCAGCGACCGGCGACGGCAGACTCGCAGCCGCGGAGTGCTAGACCAATCCTTGGGACAGGCAGCGTACTCCTTAATTGGCCGAGGTGCCGCGCAGTAGGGCCGAGCGAAGGTATGTGGAGTTAAGGGCCGCCCTTCTAGCGCGCGGCGCTTCGTCTCTTCTGCACGTCCTGGCCCGCGCACGGTCAGGTCGGCGGTACCTGTGTCCGTAAGCATAGGATGCGGTGGTCGGGTTTGCGTTGTCTTGAACCTGATGTCACCCGCGGTCGCTTTCCTTTCAGGCCAGGGCGCTCCCACAGAGAAGGACGAGGCCGACTTGATTGAGCCGCGAAGGCGACGCAGGCCCGAC
>CAZHAC010000132.1:0-1937 GCA_964529765.1 uncultured Actinomycetes bacterium | reverse complement strand
TGATGCTGGCGACCAACCAATCACGCGATGTCCGGAACCTGAAGCGGAACCGACGCCCGCGCGCGCTCGCGCCGACGGCGACGACCGCTTGGTGTCAGCTGCTGTTGAGCTGATCACGAAGGGCAAGGAACAGGGCAGCCTCGACCCGGACGAGGTTATCTCGGTCCTTGCCCTCAACGATCCCTCTCCGGACAGTTACATCCAGGTCCTCGAAGCTTTCCGCCTACTCGGTATCGCGATCGGCGACGAGGATGTCGAGCCGGAGGACGCGGCAGCGGCCGGCGCCCGGCGGATTTCCATCGACAACGCCAGCAGCACGGACGACCCCGTCCGCACGTACCTGAATGCGATCGGGCACTTGAGCCTCCTCACCGCCGAGCAGGAAGTGCAGCTCGCGCAGGCGATCGAGAATGGTTCGTTGAGTGCAAGGGACCGAATGATCGAGGGGAACCTGCGACTCGTGGTCTCCGTCGCGAAGAAGTACACGAACCGTGGACTCCCTTTCCTCGACTTGATCCAGGAAGGCAATCTGGGTCTGATGCGCGCGGTACAGAAGTTCGACTACCGGAGGGGCTTCAAGTTCTCCACCTACGCCACCTGGTGGATTCGCCAGGCAGTTACGCGCTCGATCGCCGACCAGTCGCGCACCATCCGGGTTCCCATCCACATGGGCGAGGCGATCAATCGGTTGGTGAGAGTCGAGCGCCGTCTCACGCAAGAGCTAGGCCGGGAACCGACAACTCTCGATGTGGCGGAGGAGTTGGGCGTGACGCCGGGCAGAGTCGAGGAACTCAGGAGAGTGGCGCTCGACCCAATCTCACTGGATGTGCCGGTTGGCGAGGAGGAGGGTACGCGCTTCCAGGAGTTGCTGCCCGATACGGACGCGGTGAAGCCTGACGAGAGCGCCGTCGCGAGCATGCTCGGGATCGAGTTGGAGGACGCACTGGCCGGGCTCACACCACGGGAGCGCCGGGTGATCCAGCTGAGATTCGGGCTGCTCGATGGCAATCAGCACACCCTGGACGAGATCGGTAAGCGCTTCGCAGTGACGCGCGAGCGGATCCGCCAGATCGAGGCTAAGGCGCTCCGCAAGCTCCGACATCCTGCTCGGTCGACGCGGCTCCGTGAATTCGTCGACTCTTGATACCGAGTGTCGGTCGTAGCCTGCTGTTGGTGCAGCGAATGTCGCCGGGCCGCAACTCCGCACTAGATCAACTCGACCAGTGGCTCGGAATCACCCAGGAGAAGACGTTCTGCTTTCCTCGCTCGGATGACCGCCGAGAATCGCTCAGCTGGCCGCCACGCATGGGCACCTGCTCCGCCGGCATTCGGATCTGGGCCGGGCGCAGCGGGTGGTGGACTTCCATCAGAACGGTCGGCGGATCCAGCGCTTGGGGATCGCCTGCAATGTCGAGTAACTGATCATCCCGACTTTGATCTCGGGCTCGAGGTTGCCGTGATGCCACTTGTGCTTGTCGACCCACCACCGGTGGCTCATACCGAGCAGCATGTTGGCCGGTCACGAACCCGTCGTCGGCCCTCCAGTACTCGCGCGCATTCACCCCCAAGGCCGGCTGCCACGTCCACCTCAAGCAGGCGACGCGAAGGCACCGGTGTCAGGGTAGAACCGGACTGGAAAAATGAGACCAGTTGCTTGGGTCCCAGCGCCTAGACTCACCTGTACATGCACCCGTACTCCTGCCGCAACCGTCACGGTCGCATCCTTCTGGTCGGTGACCAGGTAGCATCCGAATCGGTCCGGGACGCGAAACGCGCGCTTGTTGATCGATCGTGCCCGTTGTGCCCGCAGCACAAGATGCCTGGCCTTGGAGGCTACTGTGAGTGCTGTGCGGTCCTCTGGGAGGTCAACAACGACGGTGTCCACGTGAGCGGCGTCCACCTGCTGGTCTCGACCACCTAGCATGATCCCGGCTTAT
>CAZHAC010000131.1:0-6370 GCA_964529765.1 uncultured Actinomycetes bacterium | reverse complement strand
CCTTGTTGGTGCGGAGCGTCCAGCCCTCGCGTCCGGACTCGACCCGTTCGACTCTGGTCTGGAAATGGATGCGCAGGTCCATCGCCCGCGCGTAGTCCTCGAGGTAGGCGACGAAGTCGTCGCGCGACACCCATGTCCCGTAGCGCGAGGGGATTGGACGGCCGGGAAGACCAGACAGCCGGCGCGTCGTGTGTAGGTGGAGGCGGTCGTAGTGGCTCCGCCAGCTCGTAGCCACAGAGCCGGCGCCCTCCAGGATCTCAACGTCCAGCCCGTGCCGGCGGGCGGCGCCCGCCGCGGCGAGCCCAGCCGGGCCCGCGCCGATGACGGCTATGTCGGCTCCCTGGCGAGATCGAGAGCGGATGCGTTTAGGTGTGACCTGACGCCGAGCGACTTCAGGCATCAAAGGAGCCTAGCGAATCAGCGAAGCGGGACGCGAATTTTGTGAATGGGACGGGACAAGCGCAGTGCCGGCGGCGTTGGAACTACCGCTGAGATTCGAGCAGGAGCTGAGGCATCACCTCCGCCGCCAGACGCTCCATCTGGTTGGCATCGTCGAAGAGCGGGTTGAGGAGGATCATCTCCGCGCCCGCTTCTGCCACATCCGCTAAACCGCGGACACAGTCTTCGGGCGTCCCCGCCACGGCGGCTGCCTCGAGGCCGCTCAGCCCGAAATAGCCATAAAGCTGGTCCAGCGCGCCGGCAATTCCACGCCGAGCTCGGTCGCCGTCATCGTCAACCGCGATGTAGACGCGCTTCGCGATCCGGAAGCCGGCGGCATACCGGCCGCTCTCGGCGAGCGCGTCGCGCACGATCCGAACTTGCTCGGCGAACTGCGCCGTTGTCTGCGAACCGGCCCCAAAGAAGCCGTCCGCCAGCCGGCCGGCCCGCCGCACGGCGGTGGGGCCGCTGGCGCCGAACCAGATCGGAGGAAATGGCTTCTGGAACGGCTTGGGTTCCATGGCCGCGTTTTTCAACTGCCAGAAGCGACCGTCAAAGGTGACGCGCTCCTCCGTCCAGAGCGCCTTCACGAGCCGCAGCCCCTCATTGAAGCGAGCGGCGATGCTGCCCGGATCGACTCCGAACGCGGAGAACATCCGGAAGCGCCCGCCGACGCCGATGCCGATCTCGACGCGCCCCCGGCTGAGCTGGTCAAGCGAGCTCAGGCTCTTGGCGAGGTGGAGCGGGCTGTAAAGGGGGAAGATGAGAATGCTGCAGCCGAGGCGGAGCCGCTGGGTGCAAGCCGCCGCGTAGGTCATCGTCTCGATTGGGCCGAGATGTGGCATCGAGCCGATCACCTGCTCCCCTGTCCAGGCGCTCTCGAAGCCGAGTTCTTCGGCGCGGGCGAGGTAGGCGCGAAATCCGGCCGGGTCGAACGTGCCGTCGGCGACGAACTGAGGAATGGAGATCCCGAAGCGCATGAGGGCACCGTAAACCACCCGAGGTCCTTTACTCGCCGTGGCCCTACACCTTCTCAACCGAGGGGATCGAGGCTTCGAACTGCAGGTAATCGAGGTCGTCAACGCCCCGAGAATTGGCAGAGAGTGGCTCTACGATAGGCCCCACTCCAAGGAGACCGGCGTACGGAGGCCGAATGGGATGAGATTCTCGCCTGACGATCTTGCGGAGCCGATCGTACTGGCGCCGCTGGCGGGCGGTCCGTCGACTCCGGCTCTGGCGGCTGCCGTTTCCAACGCGGGTGGCCTCGGTCAGCTGGGCCTGGGCTACAAAAGCGCGAGCGCGGCGGCGGAGGATATCGGGGCGGTACGGAAGGCGACGGACGAGCCCTTCGGCGTCAACATCTTCACTCCTTCGTCAAAGGAGGGTGTCGACGAGCGGGCCGTCGCAGTCTACGCGGCCGAGGTCCGGTTGGAGGCCGTCCGGGCGGGTGGATCCGTCGGCGAGCCGCGCTGGGACGACGACGACTGGGCGGCCAAGATCGACCTGGTGATCGCGGAGAAAGTGCCGGTCGTCAGCTTCACTTTCGGGTTGCCGCCAGCGGAGGTCGTCGCTCGGATTCAGGCCACAGGGTCGGCAGTGTGGGTGGCGGTTTCCGACCCGGATGATGCCGTCGCTGCCGCCAGTGCCGGCGTGGACGCTCTCGTCGTGCAGGGCATAGAGGCCGGCGGCCATCGCTCGACGTTCGTCGACCGGGACGGAGCCGGCGAATTCGGACTGCTGGCGCTGCTGCAACTGGTGCGCGCCCGGGTCGACGTTCCGCTGATCGCCGCCGGCGGCATTGCGAATGGCTACGGCATCGCGGGTGTTCTCGCGGCCGGCGCAGCGGCGGCTCAACTTGGAACCGCATTCATGCGCGCGACCGAAGCCGGCACGTCTAAGCCACACCGCGAGGCGCTTGCGAGACCGGGCCGGACGTCGCTGACCCGCGCTTTCACTGGGCGCCAGGCGAGGGGGATCGTCAACCGTTTCCTGCGCGAGCACTCCGCGTCCGCTCCGATCGCCTATCCGCAGGTCCACTACGTGACGTCGCCCCTGCGTGCACTCGCGCGCGAAGCGGGCGACGCTGACCTCATCAACCTCTGGGCCGGGCAGGCATTTTCACTCGGGTACCAAGCCTCGGCGAGCGAGATCATGGCGCGACTGTCGGCCGAGTGGCGGCACGCGTTCAGGGAAGCGAACGAACGCCTGAGCGGCAGGCTGAGCCGCGCGGTCCAGGCACCGAAAGAGTGAGAAGTTACCGGCCCGCCTGCAGATAGCATCTGAGGCGGATGTACATCCCCAAGGCCTTCGCGGAGGAGCGGCCAGAGGTGATCGCGGAGGCGATCCGGGCGGCGCGTATCGGCGAACTCGTCACGATGGGCCCAGACGGCATCGAGGCGACCCCGGTTCCGCTGCTGCTGGAGCCGCGCGGCGAGCACGGCGCGCTGGTCGGCCACCTGGCGCGTGGGAATCCTCAATGGCGCTCGTTCGACCCCGGCGTCGAGGCGCTCGTCATTTTCCGGCCCGCCGACGCCTACGTCTCGCCATCTCTCTATCCGACAAAGCAGACGGATGGCCGTGTCGTCCCGACCTGGAACTACGTCACGGTCCACGCCTGGGGACCGCTGATCGTCCATGACGACCGTGCCTGGCTGGACGGACTGGTGCGGCGGCTCACCGAGCATCATGAGACCGGTCGCGAGCCGTCGTGGTCGGCGGACGATGCCCCGCCGGAGTTCATCGACCGGATGCTGGGCGGCATCGTCGGGATCGAGATCCCGATTGCGCGCATACAGGCGAAATGGAAGCTGAGTCAGAATCGGCCCGAGTCGGACTTCGATGGCGTGGTCAGCGGGCTGGCGGCTGGAAGCGAGAGCGACCAACGCATATCCGAACTCATGCGACAGCTCCGCGACTGACTGATTAGGTTCTGGTCATCTCAGCGGTGCTGCTGAGGAAGATCAGCCGCGGTAAGACCTTCCAGCGCCATGCCGAGCTGAACGCCTTCCGCCAGGCGGCGGCTCAGACGCTGGCGGAGGGTGATGGACGTATATCGGGTTAGCAGTTGTGGCTTGGCCGCCAGGCTCTCGGCCAGCTCCTGGGCTCGCGGTAGCACCTGCTCCAAAGGCTGTACCTCGGCCACCGCACCCCACTGCAGCGCCTCTTGAGCGGTGAACGACCCCTGTGTCAGCGTCAGATAGCGGGCCCGATTGAGGCCCAGGACTTCCTCCCAGGCAATCTGGACTCCGTCGCCAGGAACGATGCCGAAGGTCAGGTGAGGGAAGTCGGTGAAAACGCTGGTGTCAGCAGCTACCACGATGTCAGCCAGCAGGGCGTACTCGCTATGGACCGACACCGGGCCATTCACTGCAGCCACAATGGGCATCTCCAGGTCGACCATCCGCTGCATGACACGGCGTCCCTCGGCGACGGTCCGATCCCACTCGGCCGGCTTGGTGATGTCACCCAGGCTCGGCCCGTCGATGTCGGTCATGAACCGGTCCCCCGTGCCAGTGAGGACCAGAACGCGGTTGTCCCGATCCTCACCGATTTCGTTCAGAGCGCGCGGGAAATCGGTGTGAGTCCTCCCGGTGAAGAGAACGGGACCCCCGTTTGTGTGGAACCGCACTGTCAACACGCCGGACGGCGTCCGGCTCATCGCAAGGTTGCCGAACGCGCTGAAGTACGCGGGATTGGCAGTCATGAAAACGGCTCCTCTTCATACAGCCAGTCAGCTCGGGCGGAACGTCGTGCTGCCAGTCGAAGCCATTTTCAGCCGCCGTCCGTTCACGCCGATGCCCGAGAGCTCTAGGGGACCAGACCGGTGATCGGTCGTCATGGGTGCCGTCGGCGGGGTCGGTTGAGACCGCCTTACCCTTGAGGCATGGATACAAACGCTCTCGAAACCGCGTTGCGCAACGTCACTACATCGGCGGCGAGGCGCGAGGCGGGCGAGGCCGGCTCCGACAAGGACTGGAGCCGGGCGCAGGTCCTGGCGCACCTGGTCGCAGCCAACCGTGGCCTCACCGAATTTGCCGCGCGCGTAATGGCTGGAGCGGAACCGGCCGCGTTCACGAACCATGGAGCACTTCAGCGCCCATACCTCGACGCGATCGTTCGCGCGTCCGGCCCGACCGACGTGCTTCGCGAGTTCGAACGCACCAGCCAGGAGCTGCTCGACGTCTGCACGACCCTCGACGATCGCGCCCTCCAGGTTGAGATCGAGGCGACATTCTGGGACGGCGGCAAGGTCGTCTTCGAAGGCCGCATGCCGCTGTCGCGGCTGTTGAACTCGATAGTCCCTGGCCACCTCGAGGGCCACGCGCAGCAGCTCGCGAACCTGTCCTAACACCTGCGGGGCTTCCCGACAGGATCAGCGAACGAAGCGGCTCTACGATCTGGGGCAGAAAGGGGACGGACTCGCCGGACGGGAAGGCGGGGCTGGTGCGGCGGAGAGGATTTGAACCTCCACGAGGTTGCCCTCACTGGCTCCTGAGGCCAGCGCGTCTGCCGTTCCGCCACCGCCGCGTGGAACGAGCGCTAAGTATAGATAGGGGGTGGCGCCGCCCGAATCACCCAGCCCACTGGAGCCGCAGCTGGCCGCCGACGAAACCGGCGACCCGCTCCGCCTCCTCCGCCACCGCTTGGCGAGCGTGCGCATCGACCCTCCCGAAGGGCTCGACGGTGATCGTCACGGCGCGCCCGTTGCCCGCGTGCGACCAGACGCCCGCCACCCGACCGTTGACCAGCAGCACGGGCGAGATCCAGCCCGCCTTGCGCCAGACCTTCTCCCGTAGGGCGGCGGGTACGCCCAGATGGGTGCGGTCGTCGTGTCCGAGCAGCAATGTATCGAATCCGCCAAGCAGCCGCACCACCGAAACAGAGGCGGCCGCTCGCGAAAGATCGTCAAGGTCGGCGGCCAGGACCCAGCAGCGAACCCCTTCCACCGAAACCTCGGCCAGCTCGGCTGCCAGTCGCGTCCAGGCAACCCTACCGCGCGTGGGCTCGATACCCGCCCAGCGCACGAAGTCGCCGCGCGTGGCCGGGCCGAACGCCCGCAGGTAGCGCCGCGCCAGCTCGGCGGCGGCGTCGTCCGGCTCCCAGTCAGGCACCTCGCCCAGCCACGCGGAAGGCAGGACCAGCGTCGTCTCGCCGCCTCGCGGCGGGCCGAAGCAGAGCTGCCCGCGCCGGGCGAGCGGTTTGAGGAGCGCGCCCCAGCTTTGGGTCAATCCGGCGACCACGTGGTCGGGCAGGCGGCCGGCCACCGCCGCCGCCAGCTCCTTCCTGGTCATCGGCTCGGCGCCCAGGACTGAGGGCACGACCTCCATCAGGGCCTCGAACTCGGCTGGCGTGATTTGGAAGTACTTGAACCAGTGGGGCGCATGCACGTCCAATCCCCTCGCTGCCCCGTGCAGCTTGAGGTCGGCGGCGGGCAGGAGGTGCAGCGTCCCCCGCATGAACCAAGCCTTCACCAATGCCCGCTCCTGGTAGAGCAGCTTGTCGATCTCGGCCCGAGCCGCCGACGCCGAGCGCGCCGACCACATCAGCTCGGCGCATGACTGGACCTGGGCGTGAAGTCCGAACACCGCTCGGGCTACCTCCACCGCGGGGCGGTCGGCGTACTCGTCGAGCCGATGCCGGCGCAGGCGGAAGGCTGTCGCCTGGGCGGCCGAGACCTCGATCAGCTGGCTACGAACAGCGTCTGCCATGCGGCCTCGATCAGTTCCGGCCGCAGAGCAGGATTGGTTCCCCTGGCCTTCGCCACGTCGACCAGACGGTCGAGCAGGTCGCGAGGATGATTGCCGCGCATCGGCCGCCCGCCATACAAGCCCCGGATGATATCGAGCCCCCGCGCCTCGGGTGGGACGCCCACCCGCTTGCACTCGCGCTCGAAGATCCGCTTCCAGGCCTCCCATTCGGGGTCGGGCATGAG
>CAZHAC010000130.1:0-6639 GCA_964529765.1 uncultured Actinomycetes bacterium | reverse complement strand
CGGCGCAGGGCGCGCGCGCGGGCGGTCGGCTGGGTGGTGAAAGCCGGCTCCATCATGCGAGCCGTCCTATGAGGCCCTGCGGCCTGACCGTCAACACGAGGACCAGGATCGCGAATGCGATCGCGTTCGCCCAGCCGGCGCCGAGGCCGGGCACCTGAGTCTGGGCGAGGACCTCGATGAGCCCGAAGAGCAGCCCGCCGACCACGGTCGCCGAGATACGGCCCAGACCGCCCAGGATCACGACCACGAACGCCTGCAGCGTGTACGGCTCACCGGCGGTCGGGTTGATGGCCTGGATGGTGCTGAGCAGGCCACCGGCGATGCCTGCGGTGGCGGCGCCGAGGGCGAACGTCAGCGCGTAGACGTGGCGCAGGTCGATGCCGACCAGTTGGGCGGCGTCCTTATCGGCGCCCACGGCCTGGATCGCGGCCCCGATCTTCGTCAGGTTGAGGACGGCGGCCAGCCCGCCCGCCACCGCTATCGCGATGCCGAGCGCGGCCAGCCGGACATACGGGATCTGGACGCCGCCGATCGCCAACCCGCTGCCGGCGTAGCTGGGGGTGACGGAGCGGAAGTCGGCTTTGAACAGGATGAGCAGCAGGTTGACGATGACCAGGTTGATTCCGAACGTCAGGAGCAGGGTGAAGAAGAGGGGGGCGCGGATGACATGGTTGATCAGGAGGCGCTGGAGCACGTAGCCGAGCGCGAACAGGAAGACGGCGTCCAGGGGGAGGGCGATGAAGGGATCGATGCCGGCCCGGGTGAACAGCCACCAGGTCAGGTAGGCCCCGATGACGACCAGGCCGCCGTGGGCGAGGTTGACGATGTTGAGGATCCCCCAGACGAGTGAGAAGCCCACAGCTACCGCGACGTAGACACCGCCCAGCAGCAATCCCAGCACCATCTGCTGGATGAAGAGGGTCACCGGCCGCCCCCAGCCGGGGGAGCCGTAACGGCCCCCCCGATCTGCGCCTCTATCGCGAACTCCAGGCCGGCGTCGGGTACTGCGCCTTGGCGTCGGCGACGTCGGCCGGGTAGACGGTGTGGTGCTTTCCGTCCTGGATCTGCTCGACGACCATCGGCTTGGTCATGTTGACGCCGCGGCTGTCGAACTTGATCTCACCAAAGAACGTCATGACGTCCAGGCTGGCAAGCGTGTCCCGGACCTTGTCCGCGTTCAGGCTGCCCGCGTTCTCGATCGCCTTCTGGAGCGCGAGGCAGGCTGCTGTCGACTCCGCCACGTGGTAGTCGGGGTCGTCCTGGGTGTTGAACATCTTCTTGTAGGCCGCGACGTAGTCGGCGACGGACAGGTAGAAGCTGGGCTTGTACTTGACCTGGGGCGTCCACTGGGAGCCGTCGTAGACGTAGTTGGCGTCCTTGCCCAGGGCCTGGATGAAGTCCGGCGTCGAAGGGCCGACGGAGTAGGCGAAGATCTTTGCGTCCAGCTTGAGGTCCTTGGCCGCCTTGTTGATGGCGATCGCCTCGGCGAGGTGGCCTGAGTTGAGGACGATGTCCGGGTTCTTGGCCTTGGCGGCCGCGACCAGCGAGGAAACGTCGGTCGAGCCGTTCGGGTACTTGCTGTAGTAGACGACCTGGAGGCCCTTGGTGGGGGCGTAGTCGTTGACCGCCTGCGCGACCTCGAGCGAGAAGTTGTCGTCCGCCGAGAGCATCGCGACCGTTGCCGGCTTGGGACTGACCTGGCCGCTCGCGGCCAGGTCGATCACGCCCTGCAGGTACTTGTTCGCCGGCGAGAGGACGCCGAACGTGTACTTGTAGCCCTTGTTGAAGATCGCCTGCGCGGCGCCGTTGCCCTCGACCATCGGGATCGAGTTCTTCTCCGCGATGACCGCGTCGGAGGCGGTCGTCGCCGAACCGTACGGGCCGAGCAGGAACTGCGCCTTTTTGTCGGTGATCAGCTGCTGCGCGAGCTGGGCCGAGATGTCGGGCTTCGACTGGTCGTCCGCGTAGAGGATCTGCACCTTGTGCTTGGTGCCCTTGACGTTGATTCCGCCCTGCTGGTTGTTGATCCAGTCCTTCCACATGTCGTAGCCCTGCTGAGTGAGGGCTCCTTCTTTGGACTGAACTCCGGTGATTGAGATCGGGGCGCCAATGATGATGTCCTCGCCGGTCTTGGGGGCGTTGCCGGCTCCTCCACCACAGCCCGCGGCCAGGAACACCCCGGCGATCAGCACGGTGACGTAACGCAGATTAGGCATCATTCACGCTCATTTAATCAGCGCTGCGTTTTTCTGCAAGCCGCCGGCATCGACTCGGCGATGCGTCAAAAAGGTGCTGACCCGCTGGCTCTTACAGTCGGCTGAGCGTTCGTTCGATCAGGCCGCGGAGCTCCAGCTCCGAACTGGCTCGGCTTTCCAGGTTGGCCTGGTAGAGCGTCAAGACGTCCTGCGGCCGGCGGGTTCGCCGAACCTGCGCGTCGGGCTTGACGCCACCCCGGATCTCCTCCACCGCCGGCAGCTTAGCCACCCGGATCTCCACCTCGGCCAGCCGCCGGCGGGCGTCGGGCGAAAGGCTTTCCAGAACCGACCTCACGAGCTTCGCGAACTCCTCATCGGTCAGGCGAACTGGCACCCGGTATCGCCGCGAGAGCTGGGCGGCGCGCCGAAAGGCGTCGTCGGACGCGTTGGGCAGCCCGGCGTGGCGGCTCACCCGGGCGAGCAGATGCCAGGCCTCCGCGCTCCGCGGTGCGCGATCGGCGGCGGCCTGCGCCGCCTGCAGCGCATCGTGAATCTCGCCCGCCTCGTAGAGATCCTGGGCATGCCGGAGAAGGTCCATGGCGGCGGTACTGTAGCGCAGAGCGAATGCGCTTCTTCCGACCGGTTCCGCGCATCTCAATGGCCGGCCAGCCTGACGCGGCTGACCTGGCCGCCCTTCTCATGCACTGCGGCGAGCAGGTCTCGCCTGCGGAGGTCGCGTCCTGGTTCCGCGGTGGCTTTGAGGTCTACAAGGCGGTTTTCGAGGATCAGCTGGTCGGGATGGTCCGCTGCGCCTTTCCGACCGGGGCCTGTGTGATCGACGCGCTGGTGGTCGACCCCGATCACCGCCGGCGGGGGTTCGGGCAGTACCTGGCCGAGCATGCCATTTCGCGGGCGCGCCGGGCGGGAGCGCCGAGGGCCTGGATGCAGCTCCCGGCCGGATCCGAAGCGGCCCTGCGGATGCTGCTCAAAGTCGGCTTCCGGGAGTCCGCGCGCCTCAGTCGCGACCAGAGCGACCTGCTGCTCGTCGAGATGCATCTCTAGCCCACTGCGTCTGACTTTCGCCGGGGCTCGTGGGCAGACGGTTGGTTAGCGGAAGGCCAGCGCCTGCTAGCGGAAGTCGAACACCGCCCGCTCGGCGAGCACGACGACGGCCGCGCAATACCCCGGCGGCGCGGGCGGGCGCTCCACGACCCAGCCGCCGGCCGCCACCTCACCCAGGCTCTGCGGCCGCATGGATTCACCCTTCGCTTTCAGGTAGGCCTCCTTAAAGGTCCAGAGCTCGAAGAAGCGGCGGGTCCGGTCGGCGCCCGCCAGCGAGGCCAGCTGAGTCCGTTCGCGCTCGGAGAACCAACGCTCCGCGGAGGGGGGCGTCGCCAGCTCGGGCCGCACCTCTTCGATGTCGGCGCCCACCGGCGCCGCGGCGCACACCGCCAACATTGCGCAGTCACCCGAGTGAGAGAGGCTGAAGTCTGGTCCTTCGGGAAGCCGCGGCTTGCCCGCGGGCTCGAGTTCGAAGCGGAGGTCGGCCGGATCGCCGCCGACGATCCCTGCCAGCCGGCGGCGGAGAAAGGCGCGCGAGGCGACCCAGCGGCCACGGACGCGATCGTCGCCCAGCCGCTGGGCGCGGTCGAGCTCGTCAGTCGAGAGCAGCAGCAGATCGGTGACGCTAGGCCCTGTGAGGCGCGCCAGCCAGACGGTTACTTCCGCCGCGCGCGCCCTAGCCGCTCGCCGCTCCACCCTCGAGCCCGGGCTCGGTCAGCTTGGCGGGATCCATGATCCGGTCCAGGTCGGCCTCGCTGAATCCCTTCTCCCGCGCCAGCTCGCGGATCGTCTTACCGGTCCTGAAGGCCTCCTTGGCCATCTTCGCCGCCTCGTCGTAGCCCAACTCGGGAGCAAAGGCGGTGGCCAGCATCAGCCCCTGCTCGACCAGCCCAGTCGCCCGCTCGGTGACCTGGATGCCCTCCACGCAGCGCTCCGCAAAGTTGGCCGCCGAGTGGCCGAGCAGCTGGACCGACTCCAGGATCGAGACCGCGGCGACCGGCATCATCACGTTCAGCTCGAGAAGACTGCCGGTCTGGCTGAAGCCGATGGTGGCGTCGTTCCCGAAGACCCGGGCGACCACCATCGTCAGCGACTCGACGATTACGGGGTTGACCTTGCCGGGCATGATGCTGGAGCCCGGCTGCGTCTCCGGGAGCGCAATCTCGGCGAGTCCCGCACGCGGCCCCATACCCATCAGGCGGATGTCGGAGGCGATCTTCCAGAGCGAGAGCGCGATCGCACGAAGCTGGCCGTGAGCCGCGATCACGGCGTCGAGCGTCTGCTGTGCCCAGAAGTGGTTGCCGGTCTCGCGAACGCGCAGGCCGGTGAGCTCGGCCAGGCGGGCGCTGGTGCGCTCCGCATATTCCGGATGGGAATTGATCCCGGTCCCCACCGCGGTTCCCCCGAGTGGTATCGAACAAAGGTCGTCAAGCGCCGCGCCCGCTTTGCGGATCGCCTCCCGGGTTTGCCCCGCGTAACCCGAGAACTCCTGGCCAAGGCGGACCGGCGTCGCGTCCTGCAGGTGGGTGCGGCCGGTCTTGACCACCGGCATGAACTCGTCGGCCTTAGCCGCCAGCGCCCGCTCGAGCCTCTCGAGACCGGGCAGGAGGTCCTCCTTGATCGCCAGGGCGGCGGCCAGCTGCATGGCGGTCGGAATCACGTCGTTCGAGGATTGGCACTTGTTGACGTGGTCGTTCGGGTGCACGATCCGGTTGTCGAGCCCACCACCGAGGAATTCCGAAGCCCGGTTGGCGATGACCTCGTTGGCGTTCGTGTTGGTCGAGGTGCCCGAGCCGGTCTGATAGACGTCGATCGGAAACTGATCGTCGAGCTTGCCCTCCGCCACCTCGTGGGCGGCCCGGACGATGGCCTCGGCGATCCGCGGTTCGAGCAGTCCGAGGTCGCGGTTTACCTCTGCGGCCGCGACTTTTATGAGACCGAGCGCCTGGATGAAGCGGCGCGGGAAGCGCTGACCGGAGATCGGGAAGTTGAAGACGGCTCGCTGGGTGGAGGCGCCGTAGTAGGCGCCGGCTGGCACCTGCATCTCGCCCATCGAGTCGCGTTCGGTACGGAACTCAGGCATGGGCAGATTCTCGGCGTTCGCGACTACCGCCTGCGCGAAAGCCGGTCCGGCCGCCTTCGCACCGGTGCGTATTAGATTTCGGCGGGTGCAGAGGCTGGCCGCGGTCGACATCGGGAGCAACACCGCTCATGTGCTGATCGCCGACGCCGAGCACGGCAAGCTGACCGAGGTCGCGCGCTACTCCGAGATGATCGAGCTCGGTCCCGTGGTCGCCGCGACGGGCCGGGTCGGTTACGCCAAGCGTCAGAAGACGCTGCGCGCCCTGCGGCGCATCATGCGGCTGGCCCAGCAACACGACTACCGCCAACTGGTTGCCGGAGCCACCGAGGCCGTTCGCCGGGCGGCCGACGGCGAACGGCTGCTGGCGGATGCGTCGGCCCAGCTGGGCGTGGAGATGAAGCTGATCAGCCCCCGCCGGGAGGCGCAGCTGTCGTTTCTGGGCGTTGCCTCAGCGCATGCCGGCAAGCGCGAGTGGTTGATGGCGGATCTCGGCGGTGGCTCAACCGAGATCGTCGCCGCTGACGGCCTTCGGATCAGCGGGCTGGCGTCGCTTCCGCTCGGCTCCGGCTCTTTCGCAAGCCGCTTCCTGAGCGATCCGCCCAAGCCCGGTGAGCGGCAGCGGCTGCGGGCGGCCGCCCTGCCGGTCCTTCAGGAAGCGCCGGAGTCGGACGCCGAGCGGCTTGTCGTCACCGGCGGCACTGCCACCAGCCTGCCGCTCCTGATCTCTCGCGAATCACCCCCCATGCTGCTCACCGGACAAGCCCTGCTCCTGGCCGAGGAGCGGCTCGACGGCGCTCCCGCGGCTCAGGTGGCGGCGCTCTACGGGCTTGCCGAGGCCCGGGTGCGCGCGATGCGGGGAGGCGTCGAGATCCTGCTTCTGCTGCTCGACTACTACGGCCTGCACTCACTTCACGTCAGCCATGAGGGCCTCCGGCACGGGATGCTGCTGGCCTGGCTGGAGAAGCGGGAGCGCTGGTGGGTCGAAGATTAAGCACGGAGGGAACCGCAGGTTCCCTCACGGAGGGCGGAGCGCCCCCTTCGGGCAGCCGGGCGAAGCCCGTCAGCCCTACCGACCTAGGTCAGTAGGGCGCCTTCCTGGGCCAGGATCCTTCGCGCTACCGCTACCGAGGACGCGTACGTGGAGTCGAGGCCGCGGTAGCTCAAGCCTCGGGCACCCAGGGTGCGTGCCTGGGTGTACGGCGTGTCCGAGGCGTAATGGATGATCCCGAGGTCGAAGCCCGGCTGGCTCATGTTGACGTTCTCGTTCATCGGGTAGCGCCCGGGCTCGCGAATCTCGTA
>CAZHAC010000129.1:0-6734 GCA_964529765.1 uncultured Actinomycetes bacterium | reverse complement strand
GCGCTCCTCCTGGGCGCCATCCTCAGCCCGACCGATCCGATCGCGGTCGTCGCCGTCATCCGGCGAAGCGGGGCGACGGCACCCCTGGCCGCCCTGCTGGAGGGGGAAAGCCTCTTCAACGACGGCACCGGCGCCGCCGCTTTCGCGGCCATCGCCGCCACCATAGCCAGCGGCCAGGTCGCAGCGCTCCAGATCGCCGGGACCTTTCTCTTCCTGGCCGGAGGTGGCATCGCAATCGGGGCCATGATCGGACTCGCCGGCTCCGTCTTCGCCCGAATGACACAGTCGACGCCGATCGAGGTCGGGATCACCCTGATCGTCGCCTACGGCAGCTATGCCGCGGCCAGCGCGGCCGGCGCGTCCGGGGTCATCGCCGTCGTCGCCGCGGGTGTCGCCATGGCCAGGGTTGGCGGCTGGGGCCGGCTGACCGAGCGGTCGTGGTCCCGGATCGCGATCGTCCTCAACGCCGTGCTCTTCACACTGATCGGCCTGGGCCTGCCGGTCCTCGGCGTCGCCCGCGCTGCGCTCGCGGTCGGGCTCGGCTTCGCGATCATGCTCGGCGCCCGGCTGGCGATCGTCTATCTGCTCGTGTTCGGTATTCCCCACCGCTGGCGCCAGCTGCTCTGGTGGGGCGGAGTCCGTGGAGCGCTCTCGGTCGCCTTGGCCCTGGCGGCCTCTGAGCTGAACTCCACAGTGGCGGTCATCGCCTACGGAGTGGTCGCGCTCTCGCTGGTATTCCAGGGCACGATCATCCGCCCCGCAGTAACAGTGCTCAGGCTGAGCGAGAGTCGCTGATCAGCTCGCCGCCACGGCGGCCGCCCCGGCTGGCAGCGGGGCATCGATGATCCCGTCGATCAACCCGTACTCGATCGCCTCCTCAGGCGACATGTAGAAGTCGCGATCAGTGTCCCTCTCGATTCGCTCGATCGGCTGGCCGGTGTGGCGCGCGATCAGCTCGTTCAGCTCCTGCTTGATCCGGACGATCTCGCGGGCGTGGATCTCGAGGTCGGTCGCCTGGCCCGATATCCCGCGACCCCCGATCAACGGCTGGTGCACGTGGATACGGGCGTTGGGAAGCGCGAACCGGCGGCCCTTCGCGCCAGCCATCAAAACGATGGTGCCGAAGCTGGCGGCGCGGCCGACAGCCACCGTCGAAACCGGGGCGCTGATGTACTGCATCGTGTCGTAGATCGCGAAGCCGGACGCCACCTGGCCGCCCGGGCTGTTGACGTAGATCTGGACCTCCTTCTCCGGGTCCTCGGACGCCAGGTAGATGAGCTGCGCGACGACCAGGTTGGCCACCGTCTGGTCGATCGGCCGGCCGAGGAGGATGATCCGGTCGCGGAGAAGCCGCGAGTAGATGTCGAAGGCGCGCTCGCGGCCGCCGCCCTCGTTCTCGATAACTGTGGGGATGAGAGCCATTGGGGCTCCTAGGATAGAGACGCTGGCGCCTTCAACCGCCAGGGGAGATTCACCCCCCAGACTCCTCGATCCAGGTCGCGCCCGACTCCGCGAACTCCTTCTTCCAGATCGGCACCGACTCTTTGAGGCGATCGATGCCCCATTTGCAGGCCGCGATCGCCTCCGCCCGATGTGGTGCCGACGCCGACACCACGACGGACGCCTCGCCCACTTCCAGCTGCCCGGTCCTGTGCGCCATCGCGACGCGTGTGCCCGGCCAGCGGTCGGAGATTTCGTCCGCGATCTTCTCCATCTGCCGCTCGGCCATGCCCGCGTAAGCCTCGTATTCGAGGTGGGTCACGGTCTCGCCGCGGGAGAAGTCGCGCACGATTCCGGTAAAGCTGCAGATAGCGCCCGCACCGGGGTGCGAGACCGCGGCTTCCAGCCGGCGCGCGTCCAGGGGTTCAACGGTGATCTCGATCAACACCGCGGCTCCCCCGCTCACCGGCGGGATGAATGCTAGGCCGTCGCCATCGACGACCGTGTCGTCCCAGGCGCAGAACTCCTCGTTTCGGGCCGGCCGCAGACCGGCGGGGTCGGCCGGCAGCAGCGGGTGCCGAAGGCGCAGTGCGTTCCAGGCATCGCGCGCGCTCGCCCCCTCCGCCAGCTCGAGCTCCTCGTGCTCCACGCCGGCGAGTTCACGGAAGCGAGCGAAGAGGTAGACCTGGACTTTCATCGTTCGCTACAGCTGGCGCACCGCACGGGCGCTGGCTAGCCCGCCGTCGAGCCGCCCCGCCCCACGTCCCGGTAGTTCTCGTCGAACATCTGGCGCAGCTTCTGTGCCTGGCGGTCGTAATCCTCAGAGTTCGGCCACGCGCTTCTCGGATCGAGAACTTCCTTGGGCACGCCGGGCACCTCGTCCGGAATGTGGACGCCGAACACCGGGTCCTGGTGGGTGCCGACGCCGCGCAGCTTGCCCTCGACCACCGCGCGCACGATCGCGCGAGTGTGTGCAATCGAGATCCGGCTGCCGACTCCGTGCGGGCCACCCACCCAGCCGGTGTTGAGCATCCAGACCTCAGCGTCGTGCGCCTGCACGCGCTCGATCAGCATGTCGGCGTAGGTGTCGGGTGGCAACACCAGGAAGGGCGACGCGAAGCAGGTGCTGAAGGTCGGCTCGGGTTCCGTCACACCACGCTCGGTGCCGGCGACCTTGGCCGTGTAGCCGGAGAGGAAGAAGTACCGGATCTGGTCGGCGTCCAGCCTGGACACCGGCGGCAGCACGCCGAAGGCGTCGGCGGACAGGAAGAGAACGTTGCGCGGGTGACCGGCACGGCCGGACAGGTCGGCGTTGGGAATCAGGTCGACCGGGTAGGCCGAGCGCGTGTTCTCGGTCTTGCTGTCATCGTCGTAGTTCGGGATCCGGGTGTCGGGGTCGAAAGCGACGTTCTCGAGAATCGTCCCGAAGTGCTCGGTGGCCGCGTAGATCTCGGGCTCGGCTTCTTTGGAGATGCGGATCGTCTTCGCGTAGCAGCCGCCCTCGAAGTTGAAGACGCCTGAGTCGGACCAGCCGTGCTCGTCATCCCCGATCAGGCGGCGGGTGGGATCGGACGAGAGCGTGGTCTTCCCGGTTCCGGAGAGGCCGAAGAAGAGTGCGACGTCGCCTTCCGGCCCAACGTTGGCCGAGCAGTGCATGGGCATCGCCCCCTGCTCGGGCATCAGGTAGTTGAGCGCGGTGAATATCGACTTCTTGATCTCACCGGCGTACTTGGTGCCACCGATGATGACCATCCGGCGCTGGAGGTTGACCAGGATGAAGGTCTCCGACCGGGTGCCGTCGGTGGCCGGGTCGGCGGTCACCGAGGGCAGGGAGATCACCGTGAAGTCGGGCTCGAACGCCTCACGCTCCTCGCGTGAAGGGCGGATGAAGAGCTGGTGGGCGAAGATGCTGTGCCAGGCCAGCTCGGTGACAACGCGGACGCGGAGCCGGTAGCGCGGATCGGCGCAGGCGAAGAGGTCCTGGACGTAGACCTCGTGCTCCGCAATGAAGTCGGTCATCTTCTGGAGCAGGCGGTCGAACTTGTCGGGCGCGATCGGACGGTTGCCCGGATGCCACCAGATCTTGTCCTTCGAGGTCGGCTCCTCGACGAAGAATTTGTCCTTCGGCGAGCGGCCGGTGTGCTGGCCAGTCTCGGCGGTCAGAGCGCCAGTGGCGACAATCGTGGCTTCACCGCGACGCACCGCGTGCTCGTAAAGCTCGGCGACCGAGAGGTTGTGCCACGTCCGCGTTGGTTTCCGGACCCCCACGTGCTGCAGCACGGGGTCTTTCTTGATCAGCATCTTGACCCGATGATACGGGCGGCCGGTCCTCAGCGAGGGCAGTTACGTCACTACGAGATTCGGGACTCGATCAGTTGCAAACGGTCCTCAAGACGTTGAAGCCGAGACTCGATGCTCTGCGTGGCGGGGGCGACTTCGGCCTCGCCGCTGGCGGCGGCGGCGAGCAGGTCGTCCACCGATACCTGGGCCAGCTCGGCGGCCGCGACCAGCGCGACGGCCGGAATCCGGGTGCTTCCGGCCTCCCAGGCGTAGACGGCGGCCATGGAGAGCGACCGCCACCCAATCGCCTCCCGCAGCTCATTTGTGAACCGGCGCATGGTGCCGTACCGCTTACGCGCGAGCTTCATCGCGCGGGCCACGAGTAGACGACGTTGATCGGGCGCGCCGCCCTCCGTCATTTGTCGAATGTCCTATACAGTTCGCATCGGTCGAGAACAAGTGCGGCACCTCACTTTGCGTCCACTCAGTAATTGCAGGCCATAGGATTTCCGGCAGTGCAGCTGGGCGGGCCCGAGGCCAGCTTCCGCTTCGGAGGACACCTGGCTGAGGACGGAGCCGGACGCCTCTACGACAAGCGGGCACGCGAGCAGCTGCGGCGGGTGGGACTGCCCGGCGGCGAACGCGCTATCGGCGCGGCTGAGGCGGTTCGGGCGGTTTCAGCAGCGGCTCGGATGGCGCGGTATTCAGGTGGTCGCTGGGCGCAAAAGTTCGGGCTGAGCGAGGTGCGCCTCCAGGTGCTGCTCCGGATCGGCGGCCATCCCGATCAACAGCTCACGCTCAGCCAGCTGGCGGATGCCCTCGACCTCTCGCCGCGCACCGTGACCGGCTTGGTCGACCTGCTCGAACGCGACCGCCTGGTCACACGGGTGCCGCACGCCAGGGACCGTCGCGTGACGTTGGTGCGGCTGACCGAGGCGGGGCGCGTCAAGTTCGAGGACGCATGGTGCGAGGTCGTCGGAAGCCATCGACTGGGCTTCGCGGAGTTCAGCCTTGAAGAGATGGAGCAGCTCCGCCACCTTGCCTACAAGCTGATGATCAGCCTCGGCAGCGGCCTGGACTGAGCACGGAGAGGGGGCGTTTGGCCTGAAGACCATCGCCACGCTTAGTAGCGGGCGTTGATCCCGTAGGTGACCGAGTAGACCGTGCCCGAGCCGGTGTAGTGGATGCCGGCCGGCGGCTTGCCGTAGACGTCGACCTGCATGAACTCCCGAGTGCCGCGCGCAAAGTCGGCATGAGGCCGGCTGGTGCGGGCCGGATCGGTCGTTTCGTCCCAGCCCTGCGCGCGCAGCTGCGAGCGGTACCAGTCGAGGACCTGGGTCGGCGAGGTTTCGGACGCCAGCACCGAGGTGGCGGTGGCCGGGATGCTGGCCTGGCTCATGGCCAGCGGATGGTCCTGCTCGCCCTGCGCTCCCTGGGCCAGCACCTGCGAGCTGGGGTAGAAGAGCGAGGCGTCCGGCCGCGACTTGACCCAGCTGGCGTCGACCTGGAACGGATAGCCGTCGTTGAAGCCGCGCGCGATCTGCACGCTGGCCATGACGACGAGGAGGACGGCGGCTGCCGCCATGAGGACGATGAGCAGGCGCGCCGCGTTCGGGCGCGAGGGCTGACTGACGGTCGCGCTCAGGACGCCCTCGCCCGCGACCGGCGCTGCTTCCCGGAGACGTAGTCGACGAGGATGTACTCGCCCAGCCGCTCGGGGGATACGAAGAAAGCCCGGCCCTTGTTGATGCGCGTCATCTGGTCGATGAACTCGGTCAGATAGGGACCGCGCTCGAGCATGAAGGTGTTGATGACGATGCGGTCGCGGGTGCAGCGGCGAACTTCCTTGAGCGTTTCCTGAATGGTCCGGAAGGTCGGCGGGTAGGCGAAGTACACGCGACCGTTGTCGAGGTGGGCGGTCGGTTCGCCGTCCGTGACCATGATGATCTGGCGGTTGCCGCGGTGCTTCGCCAAGAGCGAGCGCGCGAGCTGGAACCCGTGCTGCATGTTGGTGCCGTAGACGTAGTCGTTGAGCGCGATCTGGGGCAAGGACTGTGGCTTCAGCTCGACCGCGTGGTTGGAAAAGCCGACGACGTAGAGCGAGTCGCGCGGGAACTGGCTCCGGATCAAGGCGTCGAGCGCGATGGCGACCTTCTTGGCGGCCAGGAAGCAGCCGCGCAGGAACATCGAACGGCTCATGTCGATCATCAGGACTGTCGACGCCTGCGTCGAATGCTCGGTGTGGTGAACGACGAAGTCGTCCGCCTCGATGTTCACCGGCACCCCGCGTCCCTCGCGCTGGAGCGAGTTGAAGAGCGTCTCCTTCATGTCGAGCAGGAAGGGATCGCCGTACTCGTAGTCCTTGAGCTCGTCGCTGGCGTCGACGCCGAGCCCGCCTGAGTTGAGGCGATGCTGGCCGAGGCGAGAGTGCTTGAGTTGGTTGAAGATGTCCTTGAGCGCGCTCTGGCCGATGCGGCGCATGCCACGCGGCGTCAGCTCGAGCCGCCGGTCGCGCCGCTCGACGTAGCCGGCCTTCTCGAGCACCTCGGTCATCTGCCGCAGCTGGTCGACCGACTGCCGCGCCTCCGGTCCGAGCAGCTCCTGGGCCAGGCTGCGGTCGACGTCGTCCAGGCGGAAGCTGCCCCGCTCGAGCTGCGACTCCAGCCGATCCATCTGCTGCAGGCGCTCCATCAGGCCCATCGCCTGCTGGAGCGATAGCGGGTCGTCGCCGAAGAAGGGGTACCGCTCGGTCAGCTCAGAGGGGGGCATCAGGCTCTGCATATGGGCGGCAAGCCGGGCCAGCTCAAGCCTCAGCGAGTCGTCCTGCAGAAGCTCGTCCATCATCCGGCGGAGCTCGTCACGCGCCTCGGGTGAGAGGCTCTGCAGGAGCGACTGCATCTGCGCCATCTGGCGCTGCAGGTGCTCGAGCAGCTGGTCGAGCGTCTCGATCCCGGGCGGGAACATGTCGCCGAACTTCTGCATGAACTCCTGGAAGTTCGGCTGCAGGCCCTGCT
>CAZHAC010000128.1:0-6797 GCA_964529765.1 uncultured Actinomycetes bacterium | reverse complement strand
ACTACCACCACGAGACGCAGCCGATGCCGAACCCGCTCAGCTGGTACTTCCACCACCTACCCCGTCAACTACACAAGATCGAGGTGGCCGGCAACCATTTCAGCCAGCTCATCGTCCCCTTCGGCCTCTTCGCGCCCCAGCCCGTCGCCGGCATCGCGGGCGCGATCGTCTTCGTCACCCAGTGCTGGCTGATCCTGAGCGGGAACTTCTCCTGGCTCAATCTCCTGACCCTGACACTTGCCTTCTCCGCGTTCGACAACGCCGAGCTCGCGAGAGTGCTTCCGGTTCAAGTGCCTGGCCTGGCGCCGCTCCCGATCTGGTGGCAGGTACTTGTGATCGGCCTGACGGTTCTCGTCGCGGCACTCAGCTACCGCCCTGTCCGAAACCTGCTCTCGCGCCGGCAGCTGATGAACACGAGCTTCGAGCCGCTTCATCTCGTCAACACCTACGGCGCGTTTGGTTCGATCACCAGGCAGCGGTACGAGGTGGTCGTGGAGGGGACTAAGGATCCGGCGGCCGGGCCCGGCGCCTACTGGGAGGAGTATGAGTTCAAGGGCAAGCCCGGGAACCCGATGCGGCGGCCGCCACAGATAGCGCCCTATCACCTACGGCTCGACTGGCTCATGTGGTTTGCCGCGATGGGCTCGCCGCGTCAGCACCGGTGGTTCTTGGAGCTCGTGCGCAAGCTCCTTAGCAATGACGGGCCGACCCTCAAGCTGCTGGCGCACAATCCGTTCCCCGAGCGGCCTCCGTGCGCCATCCGGGCGGCCCTCGTCGAATACCGGTTCACATCCCATGAGGAGAAGAAGCGGACCGGCGCCTGGTGGGTGCGAACCCCGGTCGGGGACTACTTGCCGGCGGTTGCTCTGGAGCCCGACGGGTCGGAGCGGCTGGCGCGCATCGGCGGGCGGTAAATCACCGCTCCCGCTCCCGCTCCCGCTCGACCACCCAGATGGTGTAGTCGCTGCGGTAGAGCGCGGTCACTCGCTCGCGGTTTTCCCCGCAGGGCACGGTATCCACCACGATGTGGCCGCCGTTGACCTGCATGATCTGGTCTACCCTCCGGCTCACGCGGGCATCCGGGTGATGATCCAGCCACGCACGGGCGGCGTGGACCGGGATCCGGGCGACTTTGCGCCAGCCCAGGACGGCCATCAGGTCGTTGTTGGTGATTTGCTGGCGCGGGAGCTCGTCTTCCATTGCCATGGGTCATTCCTCCGTGCTCCCCTAGTGTTGGCGCAGGGGTGGTTAGTGCACGGAGTCTACTCGGCTCCTCCATCGGCCCCGTCCTTTGGGCAAGGTCGGGAACCCAGATTTGGCTTTACGGCCGGTGCGTACGGCACCCACTGGGTTAGCGGGCGCCACCCGCTGCGTGAGGCGTCGAGCCCGCCAACGGAGTGGTGTCGAGGTATCTGACCTCGTAGACACGCTCCGTGAACTTCCAGCCGTCCGGGGTGCGCTGGTAGCGGTCGTGGTACACGGAGTAGTTCACCTGCGAGCTGCCGTCGCGCATGTGCCCGAGCTCCGAGATGTATGAACGGCCGACCGCGGTGTCGCCTTCAAGCCGGATGGTGCCCGGGTGCGGGTTTTGCACGAAGTAGTCCCAGAGACCCTGCAGCCGCTCGATCCCGGCCCGGATCTCCCCCCGGCTGACGAACTCCTGGTTGATGTGGGGCATCCGCCACGCGCCGTCCTCGATGAACAGCGAGGCGAAGCGGTCGTAGTCGCGCATGAATATCGCATCGGTGAACTCGCCGCGCAGTGCCTCGATCTCGACGCGATCAGCAATGGCCTGAAGATCTCTCATCGGTTTCCTCCCGGTCTGCGTTGCGGTGTCTGCACGCTTTACGGCCCGTCCATGCGGCGGGCCCGAAGCGGCCGCGCTTAGTGGCCCGCGGCCGGCAGCGGGCGGGAATGGCGGGCTGGATGGTAGCCCTGGCGGGCTTCGACCCAAGATACGGGTGTGCAGATAGACGGGCGCGAGGTCCGGATCACTAACCCCGACAAGGTCTTCTTTCCCCAGGCCGGGTACACCAAAGGCGACCTCGTCAATTACTACTTGGCCGTCGCCGAGGGCGCGATCCGGGGCGTGTTCAACCGGCCGATGGCGCTCAAGCGCTTCGTCCAGGGCGCCGAAGGCGAGGCGTTCTTCCAGAAGCGCGCGCCCTCGGGCCGCCCCCCGTGGATCGACACCGCCGTGCTCAGCTTCCCGTCCGGGAACACCGCCGAGGAGATCGTCGTCCGCGACGCAGCCCAGCTCGCCTGGGTTGTCAACCTGGGCTGCATCGACCTCAACCCGCACCCGGTCCGGGCCGACGACCTCGACCATCCCGACGAGCTTCGGATCGACCTCGACCCGATGCCGGGAATCCCCTGGTCGCAGGTACGCGAGGTGGCGATGGTCGCCAAGAGCGTGCTCGACGACGTAGGTCTCACTGGCTGGCCGAAGACGTCCGGCTCGCGTGGCTTCCACATCTACTGTCGGATCGAGCGGCGCTGGACTTATCCCGAGGTGCGACGAGCGGCGGTCGCCTTCGCGCGCGAGGTCGAGCGGCGGGCGCCCGCGATCGCGACCTCGAAGTGGTGGAAGGAAGAACGCCACGGCGTGTTCCTCGACTACAACCAGAACGCCAAGGACCGCACGATCGCCTCCGCGTATTCGGTGCGGCCGACGCCGGACGCGCGGGTCTCGACACCGCTGCTCTGGGACGAAGTGCCCGAGTGCGAGGCGGAGGCCTTCACGCTGGCGACGGTGCCGGCCCGCTTTGCCGCGATCGGCGACCCCGCGGCCCGGATGGACGCCGCGGCGGGGTCGCTCGAGCCGCTCCTGGAACTGGCCGCCCGCCACGAGGCGGCCGGGCTGCCGGACGCACCGTGGCCCCCTCACTACACCCGCCAGCCGGGCGAGGCACCCCGGGTGCAACCGTCACGCGCACGCCGCTCGGGAACGGTCCCCCCGCCGGCTCTGGGCAAGAACGCCGGCCCGACCGGCCGCCGCCGAACCACTGTGCCATTGGTCGAGGTTGCGCGGGCCAAGACCGAGAAGGAGGCCCGGGCCGGCCTCGAACGCTGGCGCGCCCGGCATCCCGAGATCGTCCCCCACCTCCAGCCGGCCGACGTCCTGATCGACGCGATGCGCGGCCGGAGCTCCGCCTGGTACCGGATCCGCGTCAACTTGAGCCACGTGCCGGCGGAGCTGCGCCCGGCCCAGGAGCCGCTCGAGGTCGATTACGACCCCTGGTCCGCTTATCGCGCGGCGGCTCGCAGGCCCAGAGGTGAATGAGCTGAGCCAGCAGGTAACGGTGGCCGCGGTGCCGGCGCGGCGAAAGTGACTACGGCGCGAGTTATACTGAGTCGGTATGACTCAGAGGATTGGCGCCAAGGGCCAGGTTGTGATCCCGAAGCAGATCCGCGACCTGGTTGGGCTCCATCCGGGCACAGAGGTGGACGTTGAGGCTGAGGGTGGTGAAGTCGTGGTCAAGCTCCATGGGTCGCGCGGCCGTTTGGGTGGTCGATACCGGCAAAGCGGCATGGCGGCCCGTCTACTGAAGGAACGCGAAGCCGAGCCGAGGTGAGAACGTGCCTCGATTCGTGGGCCGTCCTCGCCTGGCTGGACGGCGAAGAGCCGGCACAGCATCGGGTTGAATCTGCGCTGCAAGACAGACCGATCATCAGCTGGGTCAACGCGGTTGAGGTCTACTACCGCGTAGAGCGTGACCACGGAAGGTCCGAGGCGGATCACGTTCTATCTGAGCTGCGTCAGTTGCTGGAAGTTGAACTGCCGGGTGTGGTCCGGATGGTCGAGACCGCACGGATCAAAGCGCGGCTCCCAATTGCCTTGGCGGACTGCTTCGCAATCGCTACCGCTTCCGCTCACAACGTGCCCCTGCTCACTGGAGACCCCGAGATCCTGGATCGTGACGTGCCATGTGGCACCGAGGACCTGAGAAAGACGTCGAAATAGCGGCGACGGTCGTGACGGCTCTGGGCGCTACGGCCGGCCCAGGTGCAGCAGAGTGGCGCAGATGTGCTAATGTGCTAGCACATGCCGTCGCTGATCTTCCATCTCGAGCCACGCTCGGCGGTACCCGCCTACGTCCAGCTCATCCAGCAAGTCCGCCACGCCCTCAGCTTTGGACTGCTCCACCCCGGAGATCGCCTCCCCACGGTGAAGGAGGTGGCTGCACAGGTGGCGGTCAACCCCAACACGGTGCTCCGAGCCTACCGGGACCTCGAGGCGGCGGGCCTCGTCGTCAGCCGCCCCGGCCTCGGCACATTCGTCGAGCGAGGTCTATCCGAACCCCCGAAGCCCGCTAGCTATCGCTTCTTGCGCGCGAGCCTGGAGCGCTGGATCGAGCGGGCCCGCGTGGAGGGCCTGGACGAGGAGTCGATGGCGTCCCTCTTCAGGGACGTACTGCGTGACAGCGTCGAGGGGGCCGCGTGAACGCGCCGATCGAAACCCTTGCGCTCTCCAAGCGGTACCGGTCGACGTGGGCGCTTCGTGATTGCTCGCTGCGGGTCGAGGGCGGCCACATCACAGGCCTGGTCGGTCCGAACGGGGCGGGCAAGACGACACTTCTGCAGCTTGCGGTGGGCCTCCTCCGGCCCACCTCGGGCGAGATTCGCGTCTTCGGTCGCTCGCCTCAAAGGGACCTGCTCTTCCTGCTGGACCGGATTGGCTTCGTCGCCCAGGAAACCCCGCTCTACCGGAGCTTTTCGGTGGAGGACATGCTGCGCTTCGCGCGCCGCACCAACCGGCGTTGGGACCAGGCTCTGGCCCAGGCGCGCCTGCGCCGTCTGGAGATCCCCCTCGACCGGGCTACCAGTAGCCTGTCTGGCGGCCAGCGAGCTCAGGTGGCGCTCGCGCTGGCACTGGGTAAGCGGCCGGAGCTCCTCCTCCTGGACGAGCCGGTCGCGAGCCTCGACCCGCTGGCACGACGAGAGTTCATGCAGAGCCTGACCGAGGCTGTGGCCGAGGAAGAAACGACCGTGCTCCTTTCTTCCCACCTGGTCAGCGACCTGGAGCGCGTCTGCGACCGCCTCGTCATCATCAACCACGGCCTGCTCCAGCTTTCGGGAGACCTGGAGGAACTGCTCAGCTCCCATCAGCTACTGATCGGACCGCGTTTGCCGGAGGGCGCCAAGCCTCCCGGTGTCGACGTGGTGAAGGAGCAACACGGCGAGCGTCAGTCCAGCTTCTGGGTGCGCGGGGCGCCGCCGGCGCTACCCGCCGGCTGGCGAGCGGAGCGGTTGCCCCTGGAAGAGATTGTGATCGCTTATCTCGGTTCGCCGGGCGCGACCGCCCTGCCCGAGCCGCGCCTGGTGGAAGCTGTCTCGTGATCTGGGTCACCTGGCGCCAGCACCGCCTGGAGGCGCTCTGGGCCGGGGTGCTCGCCGTTCTGATCGGAGTGGCGATCGCCTTCGTCACTGCGCAGCTGCGCGTGGCCGGCTGTTCGGCGCCGCACTCGTTTTGCTTCCACAGCGACCTAGCGGGCCAGTCGGCGCAGTGGCTCGCCGGCTTCAACCTCTATACCTACGCCCTCGCCTTTTGCCCCAGCTTGACTGGGGCCTTCATTGCGGCACCCCTCGTCGCCCGCGAGCTGGAGTCCGGCACCCACCGACTGGCTTGGACACAGGGGGTCACGCGCGCCCGGTGGCTGTTCGTGAAGGTCGTGCTGGTGATGGTGCCGCTGGTTGCCGCCGCCGCCGTCCTCGGTTGGCTCGAGGCGCGGCAACTGGATGTCTTTGGCGCCCGGGTCAACCGCTTCGAACTCTTTGACCAGCAAGCGCCCGTGACGGCGGCAGCCACGCTCTTCGCGCTGGCCCTAGGGTTCGCGATCGGCGCTATTGTGAGGCGCTCCGTGCCGGCCATGGCCGTCACACTGGTCGCGTTCGTCATCTCGCGGATCCTGATCGCGGAGATTCTCCGCCCCAACTACCTGCCGCCTGTGGCGGATCTGAGTCAAGACGCCAACAGCGGCCGGATAGCCTCCGACCCGTCGGCCTGGATTCTGGACCGCGGCGGCTCCTTGGTTGACGCAGCCGGGCATCCGGTCAATGTCAGCGCGTTAGGCCAGCCGGACAACCTGGCGCAGGCCATGAGAGACCATGGCGTATATCTGCTCCAGCACTACCAGCCCGGCAGCCGCTTCTGGACGTTCGAGTGGATGGAGGCCGCGATCCTCTGCGCGCTTGCCCTAGCGGTGCTGGGTCTCGCGTTCTATTGGGTAACCCGTCGGCTGGCCTAAGTCAGCCTCGCGAGGCGCGCGCGCCCATCGACCGAGCAAAAAGTTATTCCGTCTGATCCATCAGGAGGCGTACGGCGGCTATTACCGCCCGGACTCAGGCAGTCGAACCGTGGCGCATTCCGACGCTCGGCGCCCTTGATGAGTGCCGGTCTTCCGCTGATCGGCCGAAATGAAGGATTGCAAGGCCTGCCCCTCAGCGGCCGCCGCTATCAACAGATAGGGAATCTTGCGGCCGCGCTCGCTTTTCGCAGCGAGTAATCGCTGGACCTGGCGGGCGCGACGGAGATGGGCGGCATCTGTCTCAACCAGGCCAAAACTGGAGAGGGGCCCCATGCAGGCAGCCCTCTTGGGCACTTCTGGCTGAAAAGGGGTAGCCCCGGCGGGATTCGAAACCGCGATCTCAGCCCGCCGGGCGCGCGCAGGGCGCACTTCCCCAAAAAGACCCCTCTCCAGGCTGAGAAGTGAGGAGTGACGGAGAAGCAGGCCTGAGAGAAAAAAGTAGCCCCGGCGGGATTCGAACCCGCGATCTCAGCCTTGAGAGGGCTGCGT
>CAZHAC010000127.1:0-6815 GCA_964529765.1 uncultured Actinomycetes bacterium | reverse complement strand
CAAGCCTTTGTGGTGCGCAGCAGGTTGGGCGGGTAGTAGCCCGAGTTCAGATAGATCGACCGCGGGTGCACCGCCTTCGCCCACTGACGTCCAAAGCACTTGTTGGTGGTGAAGGCGCGGCCGTTGTTGAGTCCAACGATCGAGAAGCGCGCGCCGCCGAGCGGGCGGTCGCCCTGGGCGCACTGCGGATAGGAGAGGTCGTAACCGAGCTCGAGGCCGACGTAGCCGGCCGCGCCATCGCGCGTGGGGGCCGGTGTTCCCAGTGGCGACACCAGCCGCGGGGGAGCGCAGCCGGCCAGTCCGGTCATGCACACGGCCAGGAGCGCCGAGGCGGTGACGAGCTTGCTGGTTACGCCGGCCCCTCCCCTATCGATCGACGCTGCCCGCAGGCTCGAGCGCGAAGATCGGTGAGAGCTCCCCGTGGCTCTTAACGGCGGTCCGGTAGAGCTGCACATACCGCCGCGCTGAACGCGCCCAGGAGACGTCCTCGCGCATCCCGCGCCGCACCAGGGTCAGCCAATCGTCGCGGTGCCGGTAGGCTTCCAGCGCTCTCATCACGGCAGCGAAGAACTCCCAGGGGTCGTACTCCTCGAAGACGAACCCGAGCCCCTGCCCGATCGCAGCATCGTAGTCGGAGATCGTCTCGGCGAGCCCACCGGTCGCTCGCACGATGGGCACCGCCCCATAACGGAGCGCGATCAGCTGGGCGAGACCGCCGGGCTCGAACCGGGAAGGCATGAGGAGCATGTCGGCGGCGGCGTAGAGGCGCTGGGCGAGTCCAGGTTCGAACCCGATCACCGCCGCCATCTCCCCCTTCCGCTGCGCGCTGAGGGTCCGGAAAAAGTCTTCGTACCGGCGCTCGCCGGTGCCGAGCACCGCGACCTGCGCGCCGTGGTCGAGAACCCGGGGCAGAACCTGCTCGACCAGGTCGAGACCTTTCTGCTCGTAGAAGCGGGCGATGAGGGCGAGCAGCGGGACCGGCTCGTCACGCAGGCCCACCTCCAGCCGCAGCGACGACTTGCACAAAGCTTTGCCATCCAGGTCCTCGGCGCTGTAGTGATGCCGCAGATGCGGGTCTCGCGAGGGATCGAAGACCTCGGTGTCGATGCCGTTCACGATCCCGTAGAGCTTGTGCGCGTGCATCTTGAGAAGCTGGTCCATCCCCTCGCCGTACTCGGGCGTCTGGATCTCTTGCGCATAGCGCTCGCTGACCGTGTTGACCACATCGGCGAAGTGGATCCCGCGCCCGAGCAGGTTGACGACCTCGTCCAGGTGTGGAACGCCCACTCTCAGCATCCCCCACCTCTCAAGACCGGCCAAGGCCAGCGCGCCGAAGCCGAACTGGCCCTGGAAGGCGAGGTTGTGGATGGTCAGCACCGTGGATATGCCGTTGAGATCGCCGTCGCCCTCATAAACCCTGGCCAGAAGGTTGGGGACGATCGCCGTGTGCCAGTCGTTCACGTGGAGCACGTCGGGAACGAAACCGAGCGGGCGCAGCATCTCGCATACGGCACGCGAGAAAAGGACAAAGCGCGCGTCGTCATCGCCGAACCCGTAGAGGCCGTCGCGGTCGAACAGCGGGGGGCAGTCGACGAAGTAGACGGGGACTTCCCCCGCGGCCTGACCCTCGTAGACCGTGCAGTCCATCAGCTGGGTGCCCAGCGGCACCCGGAGCAGGCGGACGGCCGGCTGCAGGTTGTAGCGCTCGAGGCTGACCTGACGGTAGCGCGGCATGACCAGCCGCACGTCATGACCCTGGCGCCGCAGCTCCTTGGCGAGTGCGGCGACGACATCCCCAAGGCCGCCCGATCTCGCAAAGGGGGCCACCTCAGCGGCCGCGATCAGGACCTTGAGCGGCGGCCCCGGCTCGGCCTCTGGCAGCCCGCCACGGCGGGGCGTCCGGAGGCCGAGAGAGCCGGTGGGCGGCACTTGCTCGACGTCACGTCCGCCACGCTCGACCACCAGTGCCATCTGCATCGGTTCGCCGGGTGACTTGTCGAGAAGGGCGAGCGGGATAGCAAGGCAGAACGGCGAGGCGGTGTCGAACGCGGCGACCGGAACTGCTTCGCCGTCCTCGAGCCCTGCCACTACCGCCTCGCGGCCGCGGATGCGCACCACGGTCCCCGGCTCGAACCCAAGGTCGGAGAGAGCTGGCGCTCGCAGGGCCGAGGGGAAGGACGGGCCGATTGGTTCCTTCAAAGGCGACCCCGAGCAGTAGAGCCAGAAGCTGACTCCATCTCGCGCTGCCGCCTCCTCGGAGAGCGGGCTGTCGATGCGGATGTAGAGGTTGTCGGCGTCGCAGCCGTAGAGCATCCGCTGCACGTGCCCGACCGGCCTGTAGAGCGCGCCGAATCCACTCCCCACCTCGAAGCGCGCCGCGCCCTCCCAGGCAGGGTCGTCGATCTTCCGCGGCGAGATCTCGCGCACGGGTAGGCGGCGCTCCTCCGGCCGGACGCGTTCCAGGATCGGCTTGAAGAGGTTCGGCGGTTGGCGGGCGCCGAGGACCTTGTAGACGTTGCGCAGATGGAGCCGGAACTGGTTATCCCAGATCTCGTCCATCCCGCTGTCGTGCTTTCTGGAGTACCACCAGAACCAGTCCGAGCCTTCGGTGATCCGGATCTCGCGCCGGGCCTGCTCAGCAACGCTGGTCTCGATCGGGGTTTGTTCGAGGTGGCCGGCCAGCCAGTCGCGGGTCTCCGAGAGCAGGTCCCACGCCTTGTTGTGCTCCGGATCGCCTATCCAGGTGTCGAAGCTGGCTCCGATCCAGCTCCCGGCATGAAGGCGCGCCAGCGGGCGCCGGTCGGGATGCTCACGCAGGTAGTCGGCGATCGTGGTGCAATTGATGTCGCCGGCCGCGTCCAGCTCCGAGTAGAGGGCTTCCAGGAAGTCGTTGCCCTCGCGCGAATAGAAGTCCCAGGGGTTCTCACCGTCGAGCGCCACCGCAACCAGGAAATCGCGGTCGCCTTGCTGCTCCCGTATCTGGCGCAGCCGGTGCATGAAGTCGCCGACGGCGTCCAGCACCGGCCGGCGGTGGTAGTCGAAACCGATCAGGTTGGAGAGGAGCGCGTCCCGGAACACGATCGCGGTCGGGCCATGCTCGGTCTCCATCGAGTAGGGCGTGTAAAGCATCTCGGGCTGGTAGAGCCGCCCCTCCCCATCGCGCGCCAGCCCGATCTCCAGCGAACGCGCCAACACCTCGTCGTCGGACACGAACCAGTCGACGCCGGCACGAGCCGCCAGCGCCGGCACCGAACCGTCCACCGCCATCTCGCTCGGCCACATGCCGCGCGGCCGGACGCCGGTCATCCGCTCGAAGTCCTTGATCCCAAGCTCGATCTGGCTCAAAGCATCCTCGGGATGCGCGAAGCGGCGATGCGGCAGGTGGATCTGCGGGATCGCCACCCGCGCCGACTCGGAGTCGTTGAGCAGGGGCAGGATCGGGTGGTAGTAGGGCGAGAACGTCAGCTCGGCCTGGCCACGCCGTGCCAGCTCGGCGTACTTGGGGATGACCCGGCTCACGATCTCCCGCTGGACTTCAAAGAGAGCCGCCTTGTCCACCTCGGTGAAGTCGCGGTCCTTGGCCTTCAGCTCGGCCAGCCGGGGATCGCCCTCGATGATCCCGGGATCGATCCAGGCCAGGTTCGACCAGACCTGGAGGTCGCGAATCTCCTGCTCGGTGAACGTCTCGTCTTCGTTCCGAGACGCCAGCTCGAAGTACCGCGGTGAGGCCTGGACGCGCAGGAACCTCGGCGACTCCCGCATCCAGTGGAGGATGAAGTAACGCTCTTCGCCTGTCAGTTCGGCGGCCGGCTTCTTGGCCAGATTGAGGAAGAGGTCGTCCGGCTCGCCCTCCGCGTAGTCACGAATCTGCGTCAGCAGCGACGGCACAAGGTTGAACGTCTGGTGTACCCGCGGGTAGCCGTCGAGCAGGGCGGCCATCTTGTAGTAGTCCTTGGTCGCGCGCAGGCGGACCCAGGGCAGCAGGTACGTCCCCGACAGGTCGTCCTTGTAGTACGGCTGGTGCATGTGCCAGTAGATGGCGAGGTTGAGAGGGCGCATGACCCGCCTACAGAGTACGGCTAGTGGGTGTCGCGCCGACCTGGCGGTAGCGCTCGAACCGGCGCCGGCTGCGATCGTCGCCGGGTTCTCCGGCCAGCTCATCGAGCACCCGCGCGACCTCGCCGAGCAGGCGCTCGACCAGCAAACCTCCGGCCTCCGGCACGACCGTGTCCACGATTCCGGCCCCCAGCAGGCGGGCGGCTACGATTCCCTGGGCCTCGGCCATCTCCGGGGCTCGGGTGACGGTGCCGTGAACGATGACCGAGGCGCCCTCGGGCGCGATCGGCGAGAGCCACCCGTGCTCGGCGGCGATCACGCGGTCGCCGGGCAGCAGAGCCAGCGCCCCTCCCCCACTGCCCTGACCCAGGAGGACGCTGATGGTCGGCGTCCTGACCGAAAGCATGGTCGAGATGCAGTTCGCGATGCCCTGCGCAAGCCCCTCTTCCTCGGCCTCGGCCGTGGTCTCCGCACCCGGCGTGTCGATCAGCGTCACGGCGGGCAGGCCGAGCTGGGAGGCCAGCCTCAACGCCCGCCGTGCCTTGCGTAGACCGGACACGCCGATCCGCTCGACCTCGACGCCAAGTCCGCGGTCGCTGCCCACGACGACCACCGGTCGGCCCAGGAAGCGGCCCACCATGGCCAGGCAGGCGGTGTCGTCCTTCCCGCCGGCGCGGTCTCCGCGCAGGATCGTGAAGTCGGTCAGCGCCTGCTTCAGAAGCTCCCGGCTCGAGGGCCGCTCGGGGTCACGCGTGCGCCGCACCGATTCCCAGGCGCTGATGTCCAGCTCCAGGGAGGCGGGCAGCACCCCCGGCGGCTGCCGCGGCTCGGCCGGCGCCAGGGCGCGCAGCAGGGTCGCCATCCGGCTCCTCAGCTCGGTAGGCGGAAACAGGTCGTCGAGCAGGCCGTGCCGGAAAAGGTTTTCCGAGATCTGGACTCCCCGCAACTCCTGGTGGCCGGTAAGCATCTCCACGACTTTCGGTCCGGTGAAGCCGATCAGGGCGCCGGGGGTAGCCCAGGTGACCTGCGATAGCGAGCCCCAAGAGGCGAAGACGCCACCGGTCGTCGGCTGGCAGAGGTACGAGACGTAGAGATTTCCCGCCTCGCGATGCCGGCGGACGGCATCGATCGCCTTGACCATCTGCATGAAGCCAAGCACGCCCTCTTGCTGGCGCACGCCGCCCGACGCGCAGATGGCGAGGACCGGACGCCGGGTGGCGGTGGCGTGATCGAAGGCGGAGGCGACGAGGTCCCCCTCGCGCACGCCGAGGGTGCCCGCCTGAACCTCGAAATCGCTGATCACGAGAACTACCGGGTGGCCCTCAATCTTCGCGCCGCCGGTCAAGACCGACGCCGGCCCATGCCACCCGGGCGCGCGCCGGAAGGAGCCGGTATCGGCGACGAGGTCCACCCAGTCACGGGCGGCCAGCCCACTCTCGTGGCCGCGGCGAAGCCGCCGGAACTGGGCGAGCAGCGAGCCGACCATCGTTGCTTGAAGCGAGGTTAGCCCGGCGCGGTGCTCTTGAAGTAAATCGCGCCCAGCGGGGGCAAAGCCACCTGGATTGAGAACGGCCGCCCGTGCCACGGCTCCTCGGCGGCTTCGACCCCACCCAGATTGCCCCAGCCTGACCCGGCGTAAGCCTCGGCGTCGCTGTTCAGCAGCTCCCTCCAGAAGCCGCCTCGAGGAACCCCGAGGCGGTAGCCCGGTCGCGGCACCGGCGTGAAGTTGAACGCGCAGACGATCACATCTCCGCCGGCCGACGCGCGCAGGAAGGAAAGCACCGAATTCTCTGTGTCGGCGGCGTCGATCCATTCGAAGCCCGCGGGCTCGAAATCGCGTTCGTGGAGCGCCGGCTCCGTCCGGTGGGCCTGGTTGAGATCGCGGTACCAGGCCTGGACGCCGTGGTGAAACGGGTACTGGAGCAGATACCACTCGATCTGGGCGTCGTGATTCCATTCCCGACCCTGCCCGAACTCGCCGCCCATGAAGAGCAGTTTCTTGCCCGGCGTCGCGTGCATAAAGCCGAAGAGCAGGCGCAGGTTGGCGAAGCGTTGCCACTCGTCGCCTGGCATCTTGGCGAGCAGCGATCCCTTCCCGTGCACCACCTCGTCGTGCGAGAGCGGCAGCACGTAGTTCTCGGTGAAGGCGTAGATCGCGCGGAACGTGAGCTCGTTCTGGTGATAACGCCTAAAGATCGGCTCGCGGGACATGTACTGGAGCGTGTCGTGCATCCAGCCCATGTCCCACTTCATGCCGAAGCCGAGTCCGCCGACGTAGGTCGGCCGTGAGACCAGGGGCCAAGCGGTCGACTCCTCGGCGATCGTCTGCACGTCCGGGAACGCCTGGTAGACCTCGGCGTTGAGGCGGCGGAGGAACTCGATCGCTTCCAGGTTTTCGCGCCCTCCGAAGTCGTTCGGGATCCACTCGCCCGGCTTACGCGAGTAGTCGAGATAGAGCATGGACGCGACCGCATCCACCCGGATCCCGTCCACGTGGTACTTCTCCAGCCAGAACATCGCCGACGAGATCAGGAAGCTGCGGACCTCGTAGCGGCCGTAGTTGAAGATGTAGCTGTTCCAGTCCGGGTGGAAGCCTCGCCGCGGGTCGGCGTGCTCGAAAAGGTGCGTGCCGTCGAAGTAGGCGAGTCCATGGGCGTCGGTCGGAAAGTGCGACGGCACCCAGTCCAGGATGACCCCGATGCCGCGCTGGTGGAGCGTGTCGACCAGGTACATGAAGTCCTGGGGCGTGCCGTAGCGGC
>CAZHAC010000126.1:0-6828 GCA_964529765.1 uncultured Actinomycetes bacterium | reverse complement strand
TCAGCTTCTGGTAGCTCTTGCCGTAGCCGGTGCTGCCGCGGATGTTGGGCGCCAGCACGGCGATGCCGCGGCTCAGCAGGTACTGGTAGAACGACGAGCTCCGCGTGACCTGCGTTCGCTCCTGCGTCTCCGGGCCGCCGTGAATGGAGAGCAGCACCGGGAGCTTTCCGTTGGCGTTTTTCGGACGATAGAGCCAGGCCGGTATCTGCTTGTGGTCGAAGGTCGGAAAGCGGATCAACTCCGGCTCCACGAACTCGTCCTCGGCGATGCCGCCCAGGAAGCTCTCAGTGATACGCGTCACCGACCGCGCTTCGATGTCGGCGACGTAGACGTCGAATGGACGCTTGCCCGTACCGACCAGGGCGGCGACCTTCTGGCCGTCAGGTGCCAGCGCGAACTGCAGGCAGGCGCCGCGGGGCAGTTCGGGAGCGGGGAGTTCGCGGCCCGTGTCCAGGTCGAGCACGCGAAGGATCGAGTAGCCGTCTTCGTCGACGGTGAAGGCGAGCCGGCGCCGGTCCTCTGAAAGGGCCGCGTGCTCGATGCCCCAATCCGACCGCCACACCACCTCGCGCGCGTTCGTCGCCAGGTCGATCGACTCCAGGTAGTGGAACTCGTGATCGCGGTCGGTGACGTTGTAGAGCCGGCGGCCGTCGGCGCTGAAACCGACGGCGACGTTGACCTCATCGCCTTCGTGCGCTGTCAGGTCTCGGGTGGCGCGCGAATCGAGGTCGAACAAGTACACGTGCTGGTCGGTGTTGCCGAGCAGGTCGATGACGGCGGCCTGCCGGCCGTCGGGGTGCCACGCCGCGGCATAGAACTTGCCACCGGGCCGGTCGAGGAGCAGCGAGTACTCGGCCTCGACGATGTCGAGGAGGTAGAGACTGACGTCGGTTGGGCGCTCCTGGTTCCCCGACATCAGCATTCGCCGGCCGTCATCGGCGAGCGGTCCGATGGAGTACTGAACCTGCGGGTTCGACGTCACCGGCCGCGGCCAGCCGCCCTGGGAGTCGAGCAAGTTGATCTGCCAGCGCTCGGCGCCCTGGAGGTCGAGCTCGAGGACGAAACCATGCTTGGTCCAGCGGTGGTGCCGGACCGCCTCCTCCTCCTGCGTGGTCAGCTGTCGCGGCCAGCCGCCTGTGACCGGCGACGCCCAGAGGTTGAACTGGCCGGAGCCGTCGTGCGTGTAGGAGACGGAGCGGCCGTCAGGGGAGAAGTCGAGGTTGTTGAGGAAGTACCAGCGGCGGACGGCGAAGAACTGCTCGAAACGAGCTCTGGCCGGGCTCTTGAGGGCGGTGCTCACCCGCGGCTGCCGAACAGGCGCTTGATGCGGTCCCAGATGACCGCGAAGAACAGCGAGACCGCATTGACCGGCTTGGCGGGCGCCGGCGGCGGCGCCGCGGGCCGAGGTGCCGGGGCGGGAGCGGGGGCGGTTCCGGGGGCCGCCGCCGGGGCGGGAGGCGCCTCAGCGCCCGGCGCCGTCCCCTCGACCGCCTGCGGCATTTCCGCCGCGCTCACCTCGGCCGGGGCCTCGAGCTGTGCCTTGATGCAGTCCGCCATCTGCGAGACCAGGCGGCGGGAGACGTCCTCCATGACACCGCGGCCGAAGTTGGCGACCCGTCCGGCGACCGTGAAGTCGGTGGCCAGGACCACCTCCGAGGCGCCATTTTGGTCGGCAACCGTCATCGTCGCCTTGGCCTGGGCGGAACCGGGTCCCGTGGTCTCCTTGCCGCTGGCCTCGAGCACGGCTCGGCGCTGCGCGTCATCCTTCTCGACGATCTTTGCCGTGCCGTTGTAGGCGACCGTGATCGGGCCGACCTTGATCTTGACCTTTCCCTTGAAGGTCTCGGGGTCGACGACCTCCGACAGCTCCGCACCGGGCATGCACGTGACGACCCGGTTGACGTCGATCAGGAACGCGTAGACGGTGTCCGGGGGCGCCTGAACTTGGAATCGGTTTTCGATCTGCATTTGGGCCTAAATTAGCGCCAATATACGTCCGACTGGGTCAAGGCTTTTTGCCTGGGTGGGGTGTGGCGTTTGACAGAACCCATCGAATGGTTTCCGGTTATAGCTGTGGTGCGGAGGTAGCCCATGAAGCTCAAGGTGTCGACGACCATCAATGGCCGCCCCAGGGAGGATGAGGTTGAGCCACGGCTCCTCCTCGTCCACTACATCAGAGATGTTGCCGGCCTGACCGGGACCCACATCGGCTGCGATACGAGTCAGTGCGGAGCCTGTACAGTCCTCCTTGACGGAAAGGCGATCAAGGCCTGCACGATGTTCGCGGTCCAGGCCGAGGGCCGCCAGATCTCGACCATCGAAGGGCTCGCCCAGAACGGCAACCTGCACCCGATCCAGCAGGCGTTTTGGGACGAGCACGGTCTCCAGTGCGGTTACTGCACCCCCGGCTTCATCATGGCCGCCAAATACCTGCTGGACACCAATCCCAATCCGACAGAGGACGAGATCCGCAAGGGCCTGGAGGGCAACCTCTGTCGCTGCACCGGCTACGTGAACATCATCAAGGCGGTGCAATCCGCGGCCCGCCAGATGAGTGGTACCACGGCGACTGCCACCGCGCCGTTCAGCGCGGGCACCTCGAGCGGGAGTTAGAGCGATGGCGATCACAACGATGATCGGAGCCAAGATCCACCGCCGTGAGGATCCGCGTCTGGTCAGCGGTCACGGCCGCTACATCGACGACTTCAAGCGCCAGGGCACCGTCTACGCGGCTTTCGTGCGCAGTCCCTTCGCACACGCGCGCATCACGTCTATCGATACCTCCGAGGCACGCCGAGCCCCAGGAGTGCTCGCGGTCCTGACCGCGCGCGATTTCGAAGGCGTCCTCTCGGGCGCGGCTCCGGTAGCCCCGGCCTTCGTGGCCGAGAAGAAGACGGTGCCCGACCGGCTGCCCATGGCGCGCGACGAGGCCGTCTACCAGGGTGAGCCCGTGGCCATGGTCATCGCCGAGGAGCAGTACCAGGCGGTGGACGCCGCCGGCCTGGTCGCCATCGACTACGAGCAGCTGCCGGCGGTCATGGACCTCGAGAAGGCGATGCAGCCGGATAGCCCGAAAGCGCACACCAACCTCCCCGACAACATCGCCTGGGACTTCGTGTACAGCGCTGACGCTTCCGACGCCTTCGCTGAAGCCGAGGTCACCGTCAAGGAGCGGATCTGGCAGCAGCGGCTGGCGCCGACGCCGATGGAGCCGCGGGGCGTGATGGCCGAATATGCGCCCGAGGACCAGGAGATGACGATCTGGATGTCGAGCCAGAACCCGCACTTCATCCGGCTCTTCGTGGGCGGCGCCATGGGCATGCCCGAGAGCCGGGTCCGCGTCATATCCCCTGACGTGGGCGGCGGCTTCGGCAGCAAGATCAGCCCCTACTCCGAGGACTACCTGGTGCCCGCGGCCGCCAAGCTCATGGGCCGCCCGGTCAAGTGGATAGAAACCCGGACCGAGTCCCTGCAGGCCACCACACATGGCCGCGGCCAGTTCTTCGACGTCGAGGTGGCGGGCCGGCGAGACGGCACGCTGCTCGGGATGAAGGTCACGCAGTACCTGGACGCGGGCGCCTACGTCGGCACCTTCGGCGCTTTCCAGCCCTGCGCGGTTCTGCTCGCGGGCGGCGCTTACAAGTGGAAGCAGATCGCCGGCCGGACGGTCGGAATCCTGACCAACCGGGTGCCGACCGACCCCTACCGCGGCGCCGGACGCCCGGAGGCGACCCATCTGGTGGAGCGGACGGTCGACATCTTCGCTCGCGAGATCGGCATGGATCCCGTCGCCCTCCGCAGGAAGAACTTCATCCAGCCCAACGAGTTTCCCTACACGCAGAACTTCGGGCTCGTGATGGACTCCGGCAACTACGAGGGAACGCTCGACAAGGCGCTCCAGCTGGCCGGCTACGACGATCTGCGGCGCGAGCAGGAGGAGGCCCGCCGGCACGGCCGCTACCTGGGCATCGGCGTCTCCTCGTGGATCGAGATCTGCGGCTTCGGTCCCTCGGCTGCGACGGCTCCGGCGACGGGCGGAATCGGTCTCGTGGAATCCGCTCAGGTCAGGGTGTTCCCCAGCGGCTCGGTAACTGTGTACACAGGCACTCACGCGCACGGCCAGGGTCACGAAACGACCTTCGCGCAGATCGTGGCCGACACCCTCGGGATCCCGTACGAGCAGATCGAGATCAAGCACGGTGACACCGCCGAAGGCACGTCGTTCGGCTACGGGACCTACGGGTCGCGGTCGCTCGCCGTCGGTGGCATGGCCGTGCGAACGTCGGCCCAGAAGGTAGTCGAGAAGGCACGCCAGCTGGCCGCCCACCTCTTCGAGGCGGCGCCCGAAGACGTGGTATTCGACCAGGGGAAGTTCTACGTCAAGGGTTCGCCCGACAACGCCAAGGGCATTCAGGAGGTGGCCTTCGCCGCCTACGGCACCGGGCTGCCAGAGGGCATGGAGCAGGGCCTGGAGGCTGTCAGCTACTTCGACCCGCCCAACTTCGTGTGGCCGTTCGGGACCCACATCTGCGTTGTCGAGGTCGATCCCGACACCGGCGGCGTCGAGCTGCAGAAGTACGTGGCCGTGGACGACTGCGGCAACGTGATCAACCCGATGATCGTCGAGGGACAGCTGCACGGCGGAATCGCCCAGGGCATCGCGCAGGCGCTCTTTGAGGAGGTCGTCTACGACGAGTCCGGGAACCTGAAGACCGGGACCTTCACCGATTACATGGTGCCGACGATGAACGAGATGCCAGCGATCGCTCTCGACAGCCAGGTCACCCCCTCGCCGAGCAACGAGCTGGGCGTGAAGGGCATCGGAGAAGCGGGCACGATCGCGGCCAGCGCGGCCGTGATCAATGCCATCGTGGACGCGCTGGCACCGCTCGGAATCACTCACGTCGACATGCCGGCCAGCCCGGACCGCCTCTGGAAGCAGATCCAGGAGCGCCGCGGCGAGTCAGCCAGCAGCCAGCAAATGGGAGGTCAGCAGTAGATGATCCCGGCGGCATTCGAATACGCCCGGGCGGGCTCGGTCCAGGAGACGTCTGAGCTGCTCGCCAGATACGGAGAGGACGCCAAGGTCCTGGCCGGTGGCCACAGCCTGATCCCGCTGATGCGGCTGCGGCTGGCCCAGCCCTCGGCGCTGGTCGACATCAACGGCCTCCGCGAGCTCAGCTACGTAGTTCCCGAGGACGGCAAGCTGCGCGTGGGCGCGCTCATGCGACACGTCGAGCTGCAGAACAGCGACGTGGTCAAGCAGAACCTGCCGATCCTGGCCGAGGTCGCGAGCGAGGTCGGCGACAACCAGGTCCGGAACCTGGGCACCATCGGGGGCGTCATCGCCCACGCCGACTCGGCCGGCGACTATCCCACGCTCTGCAAGATGCTCGACGCCGAGATCGTGACCAACAAGCGGCGCTTCGGTGCGGAGCAGTTCTTCCAGGACCTGTTCACGACGCCGCTGGACACCGACGAGCTGGTCTGCGAGGTGGTCTTTCCGATCGCAAACGGACCCCATAAGTACCTCAAGTTCCGGCGCCGCCTTTTCGACTGGGCGATCGTGGGGGCGGCCGCCCAGCAGACCGAGCAGGGCTGGCGGATCGGGCTCACCAACGTTGGGCCGACGCCGGTACGGGCGCTTGCGGTCGAGCAAGCGCTCGGCCAGGGCGCGTCGGTCGCAGAGGCGGCAGAGCACGCGTCCGACGGCCTCAACCCAAGCGCCGACATCCGCGCCACTCCCGAGTACAAGAAGCACCTGGCTCGGGTCTTGACGCGCCGGGCGATCGAGCAGGCGTCGGCCTGAGGACAGGACTCAGCAAATAGAGGCCTCGGGCGGCACCGCTCGGGGCCTCCTTCCTTTCTCGCTACCCTGTGTGAGGATGGCCACCGCCACGGGCGTTCCCCAGAGCATCGACGAGGTCGTGTCGCGGCTCGCCGAGCGCCGCTACATCGGCGACCGCGCTTTCGCGACCGCGATCTTTCTCGCGCTGCGCCTCGGCAAGCCTCTCTTCCTCGAGGGCGAAGCCGGCGTGGGCAAGACGGAGGCGGCCAAGGTGATGGCCGACGTGCTCGGCGCGCGCCTGATCCGGCTCCAGTGCTACGAAGGCATCGACCTCGCGCACGCCGTCTACGAGTGGAACTATCCCCGCCAGCTGCTGCACATCCGGCTGCTCCATGAGGGGCAGGACCGGCACGCCGCCGAGCGCGAGATCTACAGCTCTGAGTTCTTGCTCCGGCGGCCGCTCCTCGATGCCATCGACAACGACGACCCGGTGCCACCGGTCCTGCTGATAGACGAGATCGACCGCTCCGACGAGGAGTTCGAGGCCTTCTTGCTCGAGCTGCTCTCGGACTTCCAGGTTTCGATCCCGGAGCTGGGCACGATCACCGCGCGGCAGCCTCCCTTCGTGGTCATCACCTCCAATCGCACGCGCGAGGTGCATGACGCACTCAAGCGCCGCTGCCTCTACCACTGGATCGACTACCCGACGCTTGACAAGGAGATCCAGATCGTACGTGCCCGCGCGCCAGAGGCCGCGGACGGGCTGGCCACGGAGGTGGCGGCCCTGGTCCAGAACCTCCGCGGTATGGAGCTCTACAAAGTTCCCGGGGTGGCGGAAACGCTGGACTGGGCTCGATCCCTGGCCGCGCTTGGGGCTTCGCACGTCGATCCCGAACTGGTCGAGGCCACGCTGGGCGCCGCACTCAAGTACCAAGAGGACCTCGAGAAGGCGCGCCAGGCGATCCCAGAGCTGGTCGAACGAGTTCATGGCGGCTCCGCCCGGGGCTGAGCGTCCCGACCTCCTGCCGCGACTGGCGACC
>CAZHAC010000125.1:0-6832 GCA_964529765.1 uncultured Actinomycetes bacterium | reverse complement strand
CCTATCGAAAACCGGCGGACGCCCATACAGCCAGGCGGCGGCTCGAGTGACCTGCGTTCGCGGAGCGGTCGCGTCTGCAGCCCGAAAGCTATAGTCGGTGCTAGAAGGAAACGTTAGCGCGGAGGGCGCCATGAGCGAGCATCCGACCGGTACGACTGGCGAGGAGCGGATCAGCGGCGTCAGCGAGACTCGCGGAGGCGAGACCATCGGCCTTCACGAGCGTGAGGCGGGCCGCCAGCCGGGTGGAATGACCGGAGCCGGCCGGCCGGCCGGCCGGACCGACGCCAGGTGGTCGACCGGCATCAACCCTGGGGCTGAGAACCCAATCGACCCGAGCATGCCGCCGCTCTTCCCGCCCTAACTCGCCTTTCCAGGTCCAATCGCAGACCCGGTCACGTCAGCCATGCGCAAACGTATCCGCATGCGCATGGTGTCCAAAATTGCTGACCACATTGCGTGACCTTGTGTTACACCACGATTAGCAACGCCCGTTGGGTGCGATCGTTGCGGTGCCGTCAACACGTACGTGCAGGAGGCCGCGATGGCTGAGGCAGTTCCGTACGGCAGAAAAACCCAACACACGCCGGCCGTTTCGGACATCCACGTCGTCTGGATGTCTGAGGGCATGAGCTGTGATGGCGACAGCGTCTCGGTCACCGCCGCGACGCTGCCCAGCCTGGAGGACGTGATCCTGGGCTCGATACCCGGCCTCCCGAAGGTCCATCTCCACAACAAGGTCCTGGCCTACGAGAACGGCAGCGAGTTCATGAACTTCCTGTACGGGGCTGAGCGCGGCGATCTCGAACCCTTCGTATTGGTGGTCGAAGGCTCGATCCCAAACGAGGAGATCAATGGCGACGGCTACTGGACCAGCCTGGGGACGGACCCGGCCACCGGCCAGCCGATCACCCTCAACAACTGGATCGACCGGCTGGCGCCCAAGGCGACCGCCGTCGTCGCCGCCGGTACCTGTGCCACCTATGGTGGTATCCACGCCATGGCCGGCAACCCCACCGGCTGCATGGGCCTGGCCGACTATCTGGGCTGGGGCTGGAGGTCGAAGGCTGGACTGCCCATCGTCAACGTCCCCGGCTGCCCGGTGCAGCCGGACAACTTCATGGAGACCTTCCTCTATCTGCTCTACCAGGTAGCGGGGATGGCCCCGATGATCCCGCTCGACGAGCAGCTGCGGCCGACGTGGCTGTTCGGCAAGACCGTTCACGAGGGCTGCGACCGCGCGGCGTACTACGAGCAGGCCGACTTTGCGGCCGAGTACGGATCGCCCAAATGCCTGGTCAAGCTGGGCTGTTGGGGTCCGGTGGTCAACTGCAACGTGACCAAGCGCGGCTGGATGGACGGTATCGGTGGATGCCCCAACGTAGGTGGAATTTGCATCGCCTGCACGATGCCGGGGTTCCCCGACAAGTTCATGCCCTTCATGGACGAGCCGCCGGGTGCCCGTATCTCATCGACGGGGGTCGCAACCTACGGAACCTTGATCCGCGGGCTGCGCACGATGACCAACCGGACCGTCAACAAGGAGCCCAAGTGGCGCCATCGGGGACCGAGGTTGGAGACTGGATACCACCCTCGCAATTACGCGCAAATGCGATAGGAGCGAAGAGATGGCGGTTACCGAGAAGGAGCAGGCGAAGAAGAAGCAGCTGGTCGACGTCGCCTGGGACCCGATCACGCGAATCGTCGGCAACCTCGGAATCTTCACCAAGATCGACTTCGACAACAAGGAGGTCGCGGAGTGCTACGCGACCTCGTCGGTCTTCCGCGGCTACAGCATCTTCATGCGCGGCAAAGACCCGCGCGATGCGCACTTCATCACCAGTCGCATCTGTGGAATCTGCGGCGACAACCACGCCACCTGTTCCTGTTACGCGCAGAACATGGCTTACGGTATCCGGCCGCCGGCGCTTGCCGAGTGGATCGTGAACCTGGGTGAAGCGGCCGAGTACATGTTCGATCACAACATCTTCCAGGACAACCTGGTGGGGGTCGACTTCTGCGAGAAGATGGTCCGCGAGACCAATCCCAAGGTCTGGGAGCAGGCGACGCGAACGGAAGCGCCGAACGCGGCGCACCACGGCTACAAGACGATTGGCGAAATCATGACCGCCCTCAATCCTTTCGAGGGCGAGTTCTATCGTCAGACACTGCAGATCAGCCGGCTGACACGCGAGATGTTCTGCTTGATGGAGGGGCGGCACGTACATCCGTCCACGCTCTATCCGGGCGGCGTCGGCACTGCGCCGACCATCCAGCTCTTCACCGACTATCTTGTGCGTCTCGCCAAGTACGCGGAGTTCATGAAGCAGTGCGTGCCGCTGCACGACGACCTCTTCAACTTCTTCTATGAGGCTTTGCCGGGATACGAGAAGGTCGGTCAGCGCGAGCCTTTGATGGGCTGCTGGGGCTCCTTCAACAACCCCGACTTCTGCGACTACCGCTACGAGACGATGAGCACCTGGGGTCGCGAGATGTTCGTGACCCCGAGCGTCATCGTCGACGGCGAGCTGCGCACGACCGACCTCGTCGACATCAATCTCGGCATCCGGATCCTTCTCGCCAGCTCCTACTACGACGACTGGGACCAGGAGCCGATGTTCGTCCAGCGAGATCCGCTGGGGAACTCTGTCGACCGCCGCCATCCGTGGAACCAGACGACCATTCCCAAGCCGCAGAAGCGGGAGATGCAGCCAGGCGGCAGGTACTCCTGGACGATGTCGCCGCGCTGGTACGACGCCAACACCGAGAAATACCTGGCGCTGGACACGGGCGGCGGGCCGCTGCCTCGCCTTTGGTCGACGGCGAAGGCAAACCACGTCGACATCGGGTACATCCGGGCGACCGGCAACAGCGTGAAGATCTACCTGCCGAAGACGGCCATGAAGCCCGAAATGGAGTTCGAGTGGAAAGTCCCGCGTTGGAGCAACGCGCTCGAGCGGGACCGTGCGCGCACCTACTTCCAGGCCTACGCGTGCGCTGCCGCTTACTACTTCGTGGAGAAGGCGATGGCCGAGCTGCAGGCGGGCCGCACGCAAACGTTCACGCCGTTTGAGGTGCCCGACCAGGCGATCGGCTGCGGGTTCCACGAAGCTGTCCGGGGCGTTCTTTCACACCACGTTGTCATCCGGGACAAGAAGATCGCCAACTACCATCCCTATCCGCCGACCTGCTGGAACGGCAGCGTCCGCGATCCATTTGGGACTCCCGGTCCTTACGAAGATGCTGTCCAGAACACGCCCATTTTCGAGGAGAACGGGCCCGACAACTTCAAGGGCATCGACATCATGCGCACGGTGCGCAGCTTCGATCCCTGCCTGCCCTGTGGCGTCCATATGTACCTCGGGAAGGGCAAGGAGCTGGACCTTCAGCACGTGCCGATGTTCGGTCACCAGGCGAGCTGAAGCAAAAAGCTGCCGTGCCCACTCAGCAGAAGCAAAGGGAGTTTGATCGCCGTCTAGAAGAGGTCGAGTCTCTGGTCGGCCGGCTCGAGGAGCTGGCCGACCAACAGGCCAAGGCGACCGCGGTCGACGCGGTCAAAGCGGTTCTCGAGCTGCACGGCGAGGTTATCGGGCGAATGCTCGAGGTGATCCACGAGTCCGGGCCCCAGGGCATCGAGCTGATCGACAGCCTCGGTCGAGACCCAACGGTTGGGGGGCTGCTGGTCCTTCACGGCCTGCACCCGCTGAGCCTCGAGGACAGGGTCGTTGAGGCCCTGGAGAAGGTGCGCCCATATCTGGGTTCGCACGGCGGTGGGGTGGAGCTGCTCGGTGTCAGTGATGGCGTTGTCAACCTGCGGCTCGAGGGCAGCTGTCACGGCTGTGCCTCCTCGCAGATGACTCTCAAACACGCGATCGAGCAGTCGATCCTGGACGCCGCGCCGGACGTCGTCTCGATCGAGGTTGAGGGCGTCCAGCCGCCCGAGCCCGCCGGCTTCGTGCCCCTGACGCAGATCAAGCGGGCGCCCGCGGCCGAGGCTTCCGACTGGCTGACGGTGGCGGGGCTCGAGGCACTGGAGCCGGGCCGCTTCGTCGTCAAGGATGTGTCGGACAGACCGGTGTTCTTCTGCCGGCTCGACGAGAACTGGTACGCGTACGCGGACGGCTGCCCCGAGTGTGGCCGCAGTTTCGAGTCGGGCGCCGTCGAGGCCGGCCTGCTGACCTGTCCCGGCTGCGGGCTGCGCTTCGACGTCCGTGTCGCCGGGCGCTGCCTGGATTCGCCCGGCGTCCACCTCGAGCCCTTGCCGCTCCTGAAAGAGGCGGGCGAGGTCCGAGTGGTCGCGGGCGCGGCGAGGTGACCGGAGTGGCCGGGGATCCCATGACCTCGCTCCGGCGCCTGGCAGCGCGGGAGCCGCAAGAGGAGCCGCAAGAGGAGTCGCAGGAGAAGTGCGATCTCTGCAGCGCCCCGTTGATGCCCGGGCACAGGCATCTGCTCGACACCGAGAGCCAGCGGCTGGCCTGCAGCTGCGAGGCGTGTTCGATCCTCTTCAGCAGCGACGCGGCCGGCCGCTACCGCCTGGTCCCGCACCGCGTGCGTTTCCTGCCCGGCTTCGACCTGCCAGAGGAGCTGTGGGAGGGACTCGGGCTGCCCGTCAACGTCGCCTTCTTTATTAAGAGTCTGCCCTCCGGGCAGGTGCAGCACACCCTGCCGGACGGCCAGGTGGTCGCTCGCTACCCGAGCCCGGCCGGCGCCACCGAGTCGCTGCTCACCTTCAAAACCTGGGAGGAGCTCGAGCGCCTAAATCCGCTCCTGCGGGAGATGGCGCCCGGCGTCGAAGCCCTGCTCGTCAACCGGGCGGCGGGGGCCCGCGAGCACTACCTGGTTTCAATCGACGAGTGCTACCGCCTGGTCGGCCTGATCCGGCTCAACTGGCGCGGCCTCTCCGGCGGCACCGAGGTGTGGAAGGAGATCGCGTCCTTCTTCCGAGAGCTCAAAGAGGGCGCGGAGGTTGTCACCGGCAGCCATGCCTGACCTCGATTTCGCCGTTGAGGATGCGGCGCCGATACCTCACTGCGCGACGCCCACGCTCGGGCTGAAGCTGCGCATCTCGGACAGCGAACCGCCAATCGCCGAGGGGGCTGCGCCCGCCCGTATCCAGAGCGTGCAGCTGGACTGCCAGGTTCGGATCGAAGCCCGCCGGCGCCGCTACTCAGAGGCCGAGGAGGTCCGCCTGTTCGATCTCTTCGGCGAGCCCTCCCGCTGGTCGCAGACGGTCCGCAGCCTGCTCTGGACCCACACCGGGGTCAGCGTCCCCGGCTTCTCCGGCAGCACCGCCGTCGAGCTGCCGGTCCCCTGCACGTTCGACTTGAACGTCCTTGTGGCCAAGTACTTCCACGCGCTGGAAGGCGAGGGCGTCCCGCTCCTGCTCCTCTTCAGCGGGACGATCTTCTACAGCGACGAGGAGGGAAGACTTCAGATCGGCCGCGTCTCCTGGAACAAGGAGGCCTCGTACGTGCTGCCGGTGGCCGCGTGGAAGTCGCTGATCGACCTCTACTACCCAGGCGTCGCCTGGCTCAGTCTGCGGCGAGATGTCGTCGACCGTCTGGCGGCCTACAAGTCGGCGGCCGGACTCCCCACCTGGGACCAGGCCCTGGAGAGGCTGCTTGCCGAGGCCGAGGAGCCGAGTCCCCGATGACGGCCGGGGCCGAGCTCGTGGACGCGATCGCCAACGCGGTCCTCTACGAGGGCTACATCCTCTATCCCTATCGCGCCTCCGCGCTCAAGAACCAGCGCCGGTGGACGTTCGGCGGCGTCTTCCCCAGACCGTACTGCGAGGCGAACCCGGGGTCGGATCCGTCGTCGATGCAGACGCAGTGCCTGGTACAGGACTGTGGCCCGGGCTGTCGCGTGCAGGTCACGGTGCGTTTCTTGCAGCTGGTGAATCGCACTGTTGGGCATCTCGGGCGCGAGCCCGGCGAGCTCGAACCCGTGGAGAGCCTGGAGATCGGCGGTAAGACGTATGTCTCCTGGCAGGAGGCGGTGGAGCAGAGCCTCGACGCCGGCCAGGTCGAACCCGGGGGCGTCATGCGCCTGTGCGTGCAGCTACCGGCCGGCCGCAGCTTCGAGCCGCTGTCCAACGAAGGCGGGCGCAGCGCTGGCATCGCCAGGACCTGGGAATTGATCCGGGGTGAGGTCGATGTGGACTGCGAGCGGCTTGGCAGCGACCTTGCCCGGATCACCGTCCGGGTCGTGAACGACACCCCGCTTCAGCTGTCCGCGGGCGCCTCCCGCGAGCAAGTCGCCTCCCACGCGATGGTCTCGTCTCACATCGTCCTGCGCGTCCAAAACGGCAAGTTCGTTTCCGCGACGGATCCTCCTGATGAGCTTCGCCAGCCGGCGGCGGCCTGCCAGAACATGGGCTGCTGGCCCGTGCTGGTGGGCGAGCCTCCGGGCCGGCTGACCATGCTGGCCTCCCCGATCATCCTCGAGGACTACCCGCGGGTCGCTCAGCAGAGCCCCGGCGACTTCTTCGACGCCACCGAGATCGACGAGCTGCTCAGTCTGCGCATCCTCACCCTCACCGACGAGGAGAAGGCGGAGATGCGAGGCGCCGACGAGAAGACGCGCCTTTTGCTGGAGCGAACGGAAGCCCTGAACGGCGAGCAACTGCTGCGGCTGCACGGCACGGCGCGTATCGGGTGGCCTGAAGGAGAGGACGGGTGAGCGACCTCGACCCGCGTTGGGATCCCTGGGGGGCCACCAAGCCGATGTCCACGGTTTGGGTCGGCGATTGTGAGCTTCGGGTCGGCGACCCGGTGCTGTTGCGCCCACACGGACAGGGGGACATCTTCGATCTCGAGCTGGCGGGGAAGCGGGC
>CAZHAC010000124.1:4956-6867 GCA_964529765.1 uncultured Actinomycetes bacterium | reverse complement strand
GAACAGCCCGACGTGGTTGCCGTAGGTGAGCATCTTCTCGAACGTGAGGCGAGCCTCATCCAGGTAGCCGGAACGAGCGAGCGCGTCGACGTACCAGAACGTGCAGAGCGAGAAAGTGCCCTCCTCGCCGGGCAAGCCATCGGGCGAGGCGCTCGGGTTGTACCGGTAGACGAGGCTGTCCGAAACCAGCTCACGCGCCATCGCCTTAAGGGTGGAGATCCACTGCATGTCGGTGGGAACGACGAAATTGACCAGGGGCATTTGCAGAATCGATGCGTCGAGGACATCGGATCCATAGAACTGCGAGAAGGCGCCCACCTTCGGGTTCCAACCCTTCTGCATGATCTGGTGGTAGATCTGATCGCGCGTATGCCCCAGCCTCTCGATGTTGGCGGGCCGGCCGTGCTTTTCCGCCATCCTTATGCCCCGGTCCATGGCCACCCACGACATCAGGCGTCCGTACACGAAGTCCCGCCGGCCGCCCCGCGTCTCCCAGATCCCCTCCTCCGGAAGGTCCCAGTTGTCGGCCAGCCAGTCCAGGAGCCTCAGGAGCTGCATCCAGCCCGGGTGACCCACAAGGGGCATGCTCTCGTCGGCGTGGTAAAGGGCGTCGGCCAGCTCGCCGTAAATGTCGAGCTGGAGCTGGTCGGCGGCACCGTTGCCGATCCGAACCGGACGTGAGCCCCGGTACCCCTCGAAATGATCGAGCGTCTCCTCGGTAAGGTCCGAGGTCCCGTCGAGGCGGTACATGATCCGGAGCGGTCCGGAGTCGCCCTCCGGCTGCTGCTCAGCGACGCGATCACTCAGCCAGAGCATGTAGGCTGCCGCCTCCTCCACGTAGCCGAGCCCAAGCAGCGCCTGGACCGAGAAGGAAGCGTCGCGTATCCATGTGAACCGGTAGTCCCAGTTCCGCTCGCCCCCGACGTGCTCGGGTAGGCCTGCAGTCGGGGCGGCGACCAGCCCACCGGTCGGCGCATATGTCATGAGCTTCAGCGTTATCGCCGAGCGCGCCACCGTCTCCCGCCAGCGGCCGTTGTACGTGGAGCGGCGCAGCCAGCCGCGCCAGAAGTTCGTCGTGTCCTGGAACCACTGGACGACCTCCGCGGCCGCCAGAGGGCGGGGGCCACGGCCGGCTGCCGACTCCAGGACGAGGCCGGCGACCTCCCCCTGTCGCAGCGTCTGCTCGCCGCGGACATCGTTGCCTTGGCGCTCGAGCGACACGGTGCTGCTGAGCGTGAGGTCGAGGTCGCGGCTGTGGAAGACGGCGCCGTTCTCGACGAGCTCGAGATCGTGCTCCTGCCGCCCATAGTCGAAGCGCGGCTCGCACTCGAACGCAAAGCGAAGCTCGCCGCGAACCACCCTGACCGCCCTGACCAGGCGGTGACGTGACGTCGCCTCGGTCGCCTGGACGACAGGCATGAAGTCGATCACCTCGCCAACTCCATCCGGAGTCAGGAACCGCGTGATGAGGTTGGCCGTATCTGGGAAATACAACTGCCTGGTCACGTAGCCGTCACCGACGGGTGCGATCCGGAAGCGGCCCCCGCGCTGACGATCCAGCAGCGCGGCGAACACGCTTGGTGAGTCGAAGCGAGGGCAGCAATACCAGTCGACGGTGCCGTCGGTGGCGACCAGCGCGGCAGTTTGAAGATCGCCGATCAGGCCGTGGTCAGCAATCTCCGGGTAGTCGCTCATGTGAACACCTCCAAAGGCAGCCGAGGACCGATCCACGTCGACCCTAGTTGCCCCGAGCCCGCTACCGGAGGCGCCCGATCCCGGCACCTAGACAAATCGTTGCTCGCCGCCCGGTGAAGAGCTGTCCAAGCTCCCGTCTAGCTGTTCCGCGGTCGGCCGCTGCATGTCGAGCCCCGCGTTGCGACCCTGAGTCGTGACCGTCCGGGAGAGCCTGCG
>CAZHAC010000124.1:0-4856 GCA_964529765.1 uncultured Actinomycetes bacterium | reverse complement strand
GCATGTCGAGCCCCGCGTTGCGACCCTGAGTCGTGACCGTCCGGGAGAGCCTGCGGCAACCGGACCGCTATGGCCTGGTGCTGGCGCTCATCGTGCTCTCACTGCTGACGTCGGCGACCGAAGGGTCGTCGGCACTTGGGCGAGTGATCACCGTCTGGCTTTTGGGCGCGACGCTGCTGTTCGCACTCCGCACCTCAATGGTCAGGCCCGTCCTTATGCGAATGGCCATCCTGCTCGTTGCGGGCGCCGCCGTCCTCTCCTTGGCTGCTGAAGTCCTCGGGGCATCGCGGACAGCGTCGCTGATCAACACAGCCGTGTCGGGCGCTCTGGTGCTGGTTACACCGTTCGTGATCGGGCGCCGGCTCGTGGCCCAGCCCGTGGTGACGCTGCACATCGTCTTTGGCGCGCTCTGCATCTACGTACTGATTGGGATGCTCTTCGCCTTCGTCTACGCCTTCACGACCCTGGTCGCTCCGGGTCCATTCTTCGCGCAGCAGCCGGAAGCCAGCAGCCTCGACTTCCTGTACTTCAGCTTCGTCACGCTGACGACGGTCGGGTACGGCGACCTCACTGCCCGGACCGGACTTGGCCGGATGCTCGCCATCACCGAGGCCCTGATGGGACAGCTGTACCTGGTAACCGTGGTGGCAATCCTGATCGGCAACCTGGTCCAGCGGCGAAGAACGTGAGCCAACCCTGGCCGGGCTCTGCTTACGTGACCGCTCGCCGCGGCGCGGTCGCCGGCTGAGGTTGCGGAGTCGCAGGAAGCAGCATCGCGGCTCCCAATCCGATGAGCGAGATCACTCCGAGCGCAATCAGAGCGCGCGCGTACGACCCGCCCGACGTGGTCCCGGCGACCAGCACCGAGCCGACGATCGCGGTCCCAAGGGCGGATCCCAGGTTGGAAACGCTGCGAGACAGGCCAGAGATCGCGCCCTGCTGGCTCTCGGGGAATGCGGACTGGACGACGTTGGCCGAAGCGGTGAGCATCACTCCGACACCTAGGCCCATCAGGAGCAGGCCTGGAATGTACGTCAGGACGTTCGTGCTGGCGCTGGCAAGAAGCAGTAGCAATGCCATGCCCAGTAGCGTGCACACGAATCCGCCACGGATCAGGAAACGCTGGGTCCGGTTCCGGGCCATCCTGCCCGCCAACGCCCCCGACAGCAGAATCCCAATCGTCGCCGGAGTGAGGATCAGGCCGGTCTCGATCGGGCTGTAATGGCGGACGGTCTGCAGGAAAACCGAGATGACGAAGAACGCACCCTGCAGTACGAGCCACTGGATGTTCTGGGTTATGAGTCCCAGGTTGGAGGTGCGGTTGCGGAAAAGGCTGGGCGACAGGAGCGGCTCACGCCCGGTTCGCTCACTCCGGTAGGCGTGCCAGAAGTAGGCGACCAGGAACAGGGCACCGATCCCGACCAACAGCCAGACCGGCGAGATTCCGCCCTGGTGGATCAGCACCACTCCGCCGATGGCGAAGTCCGCCGTCGCGGTGAACCAGCCGTAGGTACCCGACTGCAGGATGCCGAGGACTATGAAGAAGAGACCGGCCGCCGAAAGAACCGCGCCGAGGAGATCGAACCGCGGGCGGGGGCCTGGCGCCTGCTGGTCGGCAAGGCGGCGGCTCGCCACAAGGATGCCGGCGACGATCAGGACCTGCAAGATGAAGGATGCTCGCCAGCTGATCGCCGACGTCACAATACCTCCAACCAGCGGTCCGGTGGCAGCGCCCAGACCGGCCGCTGCGCTGATCACGCCGAGTCCCTTGGCACGAGTGGCGAGGTCGGGCGAGTACACGGTGACCAGGATGTAGATGGGCGGAATCATCAGCGCCGAGCCGACACCTTCGAGCAGCGAGTAGCCCGTGACAAGCGTTGCCATCCCGGGTGCCAGGGCGGCGAGCAGCGCACCGATCCCATAGACCAGCAGTCCGGCTCTGAAACAAGTGCGCCGGCCCCAGATGTCCGTCAGCTTGCTGCCGGGGATCATCAGGGCCGCCATCGTGAGCGTGAACAGCGTGATCGCGATCTGGACACCAATGACGGTGGTGCCCAGGTCGTGCGCTATGGAGCTGACCGCGACGTTCATGTTCGTGGCCGCATAGCTGGCGACGAACTGCGCGAGCGCCAGCGGCAGGAGGAGCGTCCGCGCTGATACCGCAGCCGCGGCCGGAGTACTCCCCATCGAGCTGTGTTCAGAACTCATCGACAGTGCACCCGGTCAAGCATCTGATGGTCGTGCGCGTGCGTTCGTTCACGGTAGTCCCCGCCGTCACGCTGCCTTTCGGCGGTCTCCAGGGCGTTAGACAAAATCCTCGCCAGCCCTCCATAGTTGGGCTGATGCCTGTCCCGGACAGCTTTTCGATTGGCGAGGCAGCGGCCATCCTCGGAATCTCCGCGCCGACTCTTCGAGCCTGGGAACGCCGTTACGGAATTCTGAAACCCCGGCGGACCCGGACCAATCAGCGCCGCTACACAGTTAGCGATCTCCAGGTCCTGGCCCGGGTCAGGGAAGCCACCTCACGGCACGGCGTGCAGCTGCGCCGCGCCATCCACGACGAGAGGGGCAGGTTTGCGTCGGGCAGCGGTCCCCAGTCAGCGGTTGCGCTCGAAGATGGGATGGTCTGGAGGTTCGTGGTCGACCTCTTCGACCAACCGATCCTTCTCGTCGACATGACCGGGCGCGTCCTGGACGTCAACCAAGCATGCGCGACCAAACTGGGAGTGGACCGCCGCCACCTGACAGGTCGCCGGCTGTCGACCTACCTGCGTGGGCGCGACCGCAGCCGGTTGGAGTCGATCATCCGCCCTCCGCTTCAGCAGAGGCGGGATGTGGTCCTCACTCTGTCAACCCTGGGTGGGACGCACGAACTGTGCTTCGACTGCTGGCCGATCGGGCAGAACGAAACGGTCATGCTGGCACTCATCGGTCGGACGGTCGAGCCCAGAGATCTCCCCGCGTCTCAGAGAGGTCTCGGCCGACCAGGATCGTCAGGCGCTGGCCCTTCGACGTGACGGACCAGCAATCGAAGGCATAGAGGCCGGAGAGCCTGCCGATCCTCAGGTTCAGGTCCCAGCCTTTCCGCTGCCGGGCCCCCGACCGGTACGCCATGACAGCCTTCGCCCGGTCGTAGGGATCGACCATGTCCGCAAAGGACAGGCCACGAAGCCGGCTGCGCAGCACGTGCGCGGCCCGAGCGACCGCCACGTTCACGTCCACGATGCGCCCACGGCTGTCGATCACGAAGACCAACCGGCGAAGCAGATCGGCAACCGCCCGCCAGGCGTCCGGCTCATATGCATGTGCGCCGGCGACCTCAAATGCAGGAGACAGGGCAAGGACGTTGGCGAGGTGGCCGGTCTCCTGCTCGACCGCGGCCAGGCGGAGTGACAGTCCCTGGACCCGAGCCGCACTCTTCATGCGGGCAAGGCTCTCTACGTCCTCGGGGGTGTACCGGCGTTGATTGCTTTTGGTCCGAATCGGTTTCACCGTCCTGTAACGGCGTTCCCAGGCCCGGATGGCGTGCGCGGAGACGCCCACCATCTCCGCCACTTCGCTGATCGAGAAGGTGACCTGGCCTGCCCGAATCTCTTCACCCCTGGAGCCGCGTCTATTCAGAGTCACTCTCGGATCAGCGCCGCCAGCCCGGGCCGCGACATCGCGAACTTCCTGGCGATCACCACGCCCACCCGCGCATCCAACCCGTAGCCATTCGCACCAACGCGCCGCCAGAGGTCCGGGACGCGGTTGAAGGCCTGGCCGCCGACCACGACCGGTACGTTCAGCCCTCGCAGGGCGGCGATCATATCGGCTGCCGGCTTGGGTGACCTGAGGTACGAGGCCGATATGCCTACCCAACGCGGGCGCACGTCGCCCACCGCCTCGAGCAAGGTCTGTGGGGCGGCGCTGAGCAGGGTATGGACGCGCCACCCGTCGTCTTCGAGTGCCCGCGCCAGGAGGCCGAGACCCAGCGAATGCCGCTCCCCGGCCAGCGTCGTGAGCAGACAGGTGCTGCCCTTCAATACCGGTTGAACCGCCGGTGTCGGTGCGAGGGCTTCGCCGGCGCGAACGGCGATCTGGCACGCGCGGCTCTCGTCGTCCGACCCGATCGATCCCGCGTACCAGAGCTCGCCGAGAAGCCGCATGGCGGGTTGCACGAGGTCGGCGAACACCCCGACCCGGGTCGCCGACTGCCGCAGGGCATACGAGGCAACCTGCGCAGCGGTAGCCTCGTCACCGGCCGCCAGCGCCTCCACGAATTCAGGTACCGGCAGCGGGCGGGCCGTTGATCGATCCCTCGGGCTCCGACGCCTGCTGCGGCGCACGCCTTCGACCGGCGGCACTCTGGGAGCATGTCAGTCCTGAAACACGGGCTCAATGGGGCATGCGCCATCCCTGGATCCCCTGTAGGCACCCCCCTCCTCCGGGCGTCAACGCCCCCTCGTGTCGCCGAGGTAGAGGAGAACCGCGGCCACGCGGCGGCTGACCATATCCTCTCCGGGCAGCCCAAGCTTGTCGAAGATCGAGCCTACGTGCTTCTCGACCGCACGCTTGCTGAGAACCAGTGCCTCGGCGATGGCGCCGTTGCTCTTACCGTGCGCCATCTCGCTCAATACCTGCCGCTCCCGGGTTGTCAATCGGGACAGAGGCGAATCAAGCGGCTGCCGCTGAGCGTCGATCATCATGCCCACCATGCCCGGATCGATCATCGATCCGCCTCTCGCCACCGTTTCTATCGCCAGCAGGAGCTCCTCGCGATCGCGAACGTTCTGCTTGAGGAGATACGCCCGACCTTCGGCGCTTGGATCGATCAGTTCCAGGCCGTAGCGCGGCTCCGCGTACTGACTGAGCGC
>CAZHAC010000123.1:0-6963 GCA_964529765.1 uncultured Actinomycetes bacterium | reverse complement strand
TCGACCTGACCCAGGATTTCTCGATGCACACGCCGGCCTTCGCGTCCTATCCCGGCCCCGCGATCAAGTGGATCAAGCACCTGGCCTTCGAGAAGGCGGGCGGTCAGGAGATCACGACCACGCTTCACGTTTCGACCCACCTCGATGCGCCTGCACACTTCCTCACCGGGGGCAAGTTCATCGGCGACCTGCCGCTCGATTTCCTGGTCGGGCCGGCCTGTGTGGTCGATCTGGAGCGGATGGGGGTCGGCGATTACGAGATCTATGGCCCATCGCACTTCGAGCGCTGGGAGGAGGAGACGGGCAACCGGATCGAGCGGGGCGACATCCTCGTGATCCACACCGGCTACCACAAGCACTACCCTGAGGACTGGGCCAGCGCGGATCGCCAGCCCGATGAGACCAAGTACTTCATTCGCCATCCCGGACCGGCTCGGGAGTTTGCGGAGTGGGTGCTCGAACGTGGGGTGCGCTGGCTGGCAGTGGACGCGGGCACGGCGGATCATCCCATGAACACCGTGATCCGGCGGCTGCGCGACGACGAGGCGGAGGACGCGGAGGCCAAACTGGGCCGGCCGCTGGCCGAGATCTTTCCCAAGGCCGACTACCAGATCATGCACACGCTCCTGTTCCCGCACGACGTCATTCACATCGAGAACCTGGGCGGGGAGATCGACAAGGTGCTCGACCGAAAGGTCAGGTTTGGCTGCTTTCCCTGGCGGTTTCAGGGTGGGGAGGCGGCGATGTGCCGGGCGGTCGCCTTCCTGGACGAGTAAGGTCCGAGCACGCGATGCTGGCGCAAAGTCCACCTTCACAGCCCTCCGCCATAACCACCCACCCGGGGGGTTGCTGGCTGGACAGGTTCGCCGGCTCGGGCAGTGGTGTCAACGGTGCCTATTAAGACGATGGCCGGCGGGTGCGCGCATCAACTCTGTCTGGAGCGCGCTGAGGGGTGAAACCGCCCCGCTTCGAGTACCACGCGCCCTCGACGGTGGCCGAAGCAGTGAGCAGGCTCGGAAGTCTCGAGGACGCGAAGGTGCTCGCCGGCGGGCAGTCCCTGGTCCCGCTTCTCAACTTCCGACTGGCGCTACCAGCGCACCTGATCGACATAAACCGAGTCGCCGAGCTCGACCGGATCTACGAGCGCGATGGCGGGATCGCCGTGCAGGCCCTCGTCAGGCAGGCCGACGCCGAACGTTCGGAACTGCTCGCGAAGGCGTGTCCGCTGGTGCCGGACGCCTTGCGGCTGGTGGCGCACCCTGTGATCCGCAACCGGGGCACCGTGGTCGGTTCGCTGGTCCACGCCGACCCCGCTGCCGAACTGCCCGCCGTCCTGCTCGCGCTGGGCGGGCGGCTGCGCGTCCACTCCACCCGTGGAGATCGCGAGATCCCGGCTGACGAGCTGTTCCAGGGGGTGTTCGAAAGCGCCCTGGAGCCGGATGAGCTGGCTGTCGAGGCGTGGTTTCCGGGCTTCACCGGTACCGCGGCCATAGCCGAGGAGTCGCGCCGGCACGGAGACTTCGCCCTCGCGGGCGTGGTGCGCGCCGGCGATCGGCTGGCGCTCTTCGGAGTCGCCGCGACACCCGTACTGGCAGACCCCGCCGATCCGGCACGCGGCCTGGAACCGAGCGCCGACCTGGAGGCGACGCCGGAGTTCCGTCGCCACCTCGTGCGAGTACTGGCCGAGCGGGTGATGGCGGCGTGATCCGCGTCAACGGCTCCGGCCACGAACCGCCGCGCGATACGCGCACGCTGCTCAGCGACTGGCTGCGGCATGACGCGGGCCTGACGGGCACCCACGTCGGCTGCGAGCACGGCGTCTGCGGCTGCTGCACCGTGCTGCTCGACGGGCGGCCGGTCCGCTCCTGTCTGTTGCTCGCAGTGCAGGCTGATGGTCACGAGGTGACGACGGTCGAGGGATTGGCAGGACCCGGCGATCCGCTCCATCCAGTCCAGCAGGCCTTCAAGGATTGCCATGGGCTCCAGTGCGGCTTCTGCACGCCCGGCTTCGTTATGGCCGTGCTCGGGCTCCTGCAGGAGAACCCCGAACCCACCGACGAGCAGATCGAAGAGGGGATCTCGGGCAACCTCTGCCGGTGCACCGGCTACGCCAACATCCGGCGTTCCGTCCGCCGGGCCACCGAGCTGATGCGGCAGCAATGACAACCCGCTGGTTCGGCGAGAGGGTGCAGCGCCGGGAAGACGACCGCCTGCTGCGCGGAGCCGGCCGTTTCACGGACGACGTCGGTGAAGGTGCTCTCGAGGCCTGCTTCGTCCGCTCGCCCTACGCCCATGCGCGCATTCGCGCGATCGACACCGAGGCGGCCCGGGCTCTGCCTGGGGTTCACGCCATCTACACAGCCGCGGACCTGCCCTTCGGGGACACCGACCTGCCGCTGTTGATCCCCCATCCTGCCCTGACGCACGGCCGAACGCAGCGAGCGCTGGCGAGCGAATTGGTGCGCTACCAGGGGGAGGCGGTGGCTTTCGTTGTCGCCGACAGCCGCTATATCGCGGAGGACGCCGCCGACCTCGTCGAGGTCGAATACGAACAGCTGCCAGCGGTCTATCCGCTCGAGGCCGGGCTGGCGGCCGAGCACCTGGTCCACGACGACGTGCCCGGCAACGTGGCGGCCGAATTGACGCAGGAGAAGGGGAGCGTCGAGATCGCTTTGGCCGGCGCAGCCCGGACGCTCAACCTGCGTTTCCGCTTTGAGCGCGGTGCCGCGGCGCCGATGGAAGGCCGGGCCGTATGGGCGCGTTGGGACGCCATCGAGCGCCGGCTCTTGATGTACGACTCGACGCAGTCGCCAACGTCCATCCGCGGCGGCCTGGCGGTGCTGTTTGGACTGCCCGAGACCTCGGTGGAGGTCATCGCGCCCGATGTGGGGGGCGGGTTCGGGCCGAAAATCATGCTCTTCTACCCCGACGAGCTCCTGGTCCCATACGCAGCGATGCAGATGGCCCGCCCGGTCAAGTGGACCGAGGACCGCCGCGAGCACTTCACGGCGGTCAACCACGAGCGGTCGCAGCTTCACGACGTGACCGTCGCCTTCGACGAGGCCGGCAAGCTGATCGCGCTCGACGTCGACTTCGTCCACGACGCGGGGGCGTACACGCCGTACGGGATCATCCTCCCGATCATCACCGCCGCCCAGATCCCAGGTCCCTACCGGGTGCCCAACTACCGGGTGCGCTTCCGCGACATCTATACGACCGCAACCCCGACTTCTCCATACCGCGGTGCCGGCCGGCCCCACGCGTGCTTTGTGATGGAGCGGACGCTGGACGCCATCGCTGCCGATCTCGGTCTCGATCGAGCCGAGGTGCGCCGCCGCAACCTGCTCCTTCCCGAGGAGTTTCCCCACGAGGTGGGAGTCGCCTGGCAGGACGGGAACATGGCCGTCTACGACAGCGGGAACTACCCGGCGCTGCTCGAGCGCGCCCTCGAACTTCTCGGCCCACGTCCCGCCGGCGAAAACGTGGGCATGGGTCTTGGGCTCTACGTGGAAGGCACCGGCGTGGGCCCCTACGAGGGCGCTCATGTGCAGGTGCTGGTCAGCGGGAAGGTGGTCGCCCAGACCGGCATTCCAACCCAGGGTCAGGCCCATGCAACCGTCTTCGCCCAGATCGTGGCCGACGAGCTGGGGGTCGATCCCGACGACGTGACGATCACAACGGGAGACACCCGGCGGTTCCAGTGGGGCGTTGGCACCTTTGCGTCACGCGCTGCGGTGGTCGCCGGCAATGCGATGGGCGTGGCCGCGCGAATGGCCGCCGAGAAGGCGAAGCGCGTGGCCTCGGAGCAGCTCGAAGTCGATCCGGTGGACCTCGAACTGATGAACGGGCAGGTCAGGGTCAAGGGTTCACCCGACCGCAGCATTCCCCTGTCCGCCGTCGCCGTGCTTTCGAACCCCGTCCGCTACGCCTTCGGCGGCGGCACAGAAGCGGCCACCCAGTTCAAACCGCGTGCGCGCAACGGCCCGCCACTGCCCAAGGGCGAGACGCCCGGGCTAGAGGCGACCGGCTACTTCAGCCCCACCGGCTCGGCTTGGGCGGCGGGCTGCCACGCCGCCTGGATCCACGTCGATCCGCAGACCTTCCGGCTCCACCTCCTGCGCTATGTCGTCGTCCACGATTGCGGGCGCGTGATCAACCCGACCGTTCTCGAGGGCCAGATCCAGGGCGGCGTGGCGCAGGGAATCGGCGGTGCCTTCTACGAACGCCTGGCCTACGACTCTGACGGCCAGCTGCACAACGCGTCCTTCATGGAATTCCTGATGCCCTACGCGACCGAGGTGCCCGTGCTCGTGATCGACCACATAGAAACGCCGTCGCCGATCAACCCCCTGGGCATCAAGGGCGCGGGCGAGGCGGGCGTGATTCCGGTCGGGGCGGTCATCGCGAGCGCGGTCGAAGAGGCGCTCGGCGTGCGAATCACCGAGATGCCGCTGTCGCAGCTGAAGCTGTTCGAGCTCACCCGCCAGGAGGGCGATCGGCAGCTCTAACCGCGCCGAACCACGCCGAGCGCCGGCAGCCGATTTCGAAGGATTGACTTCGAAGCGTCCGTTTCGAAATAATTCCTTCGAAAGATGTCCTTCGACCCGACACGACCAGCGACCGAACCGATCGTCGAGGATCCCAGAACGCTGCGGGCCCTAGCACACCCGCTGCGACTCCAGATCCTCGGTTACCTTCAGCGCCACGGACCGGCGACGGCCACCGAGTGTGCCGCAGTCACCGGCCAGAGTCCCTCCGCGTGTTCCTGGCACCTCCGTGAGCTGGCCCGCTACGGTCTCATCGGCGAGGCCGAGGAGGTAGGTTCGGGCCGCCGCCGCCCATGGCGAGCGCTCGTGACCGGATTTGGCTGGGACACTTCGAGGCCGGAAGGGCGGGCAGTTCGCGACGTCGTCTTGGGCCGCGCCCTGGAGACCATCCAGCGCTATTTCGAAAGTGAGGACGCAGAGGACCCTGGGTGGCGGCGGCGAACCGTCTTCTCGCAGTCGTCATTCTTTCTGACCGTCGACGAGATGGGCGACCTCAAGCGCGAGCTGATGGCGATCGTGCGCCGGCGTAACGCCGAGGGGGCGGAGCCGAGAGCGGACAAGCGAGACGTCCAGCTGCTGATCATCGGTGTTCCCGCAGTCCGACCCAGGTGAGCAGCCTGTGGCGCAACCGTGAATTCCTCAAGCTCTGGACTGGCCAGTCGGTCTCCGCCTTTGGAACCCAGGTCACACAGCTGGCCCTGCCCCTGGCGGCCGCCCTGACCTTGCATGCCAGCGCGTTCGAGATGGGGCTGCTGACGGCCGCGTCGATGGCCGCCTTCATCTTTCTGTCCCTGCCGGCAGGGGTATGGACCGACCGTCGTCGGCGCTTGAAGCGCGTCGCCCTCGCCGCCGACCTGGGGCGCGGACTGCTGCTGGCGACCGTGCCGGCGGCGGCGATCCTCGGCCGCCTGACCCTGCTCCAGCTCATCCTGGTGGCGCTCGGCACGGGCTGCCTCGACGTCTTCTTCCGGCTCTCCTACTGGTCCTACATTCCGCGCCTGGTCCAGCGCGAGCAGCTGACCGAGGCCAACAGCCGTCTTATGACCAGCGAGTCGCTGGCCCGTCTGGCCGGTCCCGGAGTGGCGGGCGTGCTCGTGCAGGCGGTGACCGCGCCGATCGCGGTCGCGGCCGATGCCGTCTCCTACTTGGTATCGGCGATCGCGTTCGTGGCAATCCGGACGCCAGAGCCCGAATTCGAGCGACCGCTCCGCCAGAGCGCGTTCCATGAGCTCCGGGAAGGCTTCAAGGTCCTTCGCGATCCCATCCAGCTGGCGATCGCGGGCAGCGCGACCACGCTCAACTTCTTCGGCATGGGTGTACTGGCGATCCAGGTGCTGTTCGCGATCCGCGACCTGCACCTCTCGCCGGCCCTGCTCGGCGCAGCCATCTCGGTCGCCAGCGCTGGCGCCCTGCTGGGGGCGGTAGCGGCGCCATGGGCTGCTCGCCGCTTTGGCCAGGGCAGAGCGATCGTACTTTCGGCCCTTCTCTTCCCGGTCTCCCTGGCCCTGATGCCCCTGGCGGCCGGACCGCAGCTGCTGGCGGCTCCCGTGCTCGCCGCCTCGCAGTTTGTCGGAGGGCTGGGCGTGATGATCTTCGACGTCAACTCGGCGGCGCTCCGGCAGTCGATCACGCCTCCGCACTTGATGGGCCGCACCGTCGCCGTCATGCAGTTCGTGACCCAAAGCGCGAAACCGCTCGGTGCCCTGCTCGGCGGGCTGCTCGGCCAGCAGATAGGCCTGCGGCCGACTCTGTGGGTGATGGCGGTCGGCGGGCTGGCGATCCTGCCCTGGGTGGTGAGCTCGCCTCTGGCCCGCCGGCGGCCGGCCGGCGCTTAGCAGCCCTGCTAGAGGGCCGGGATGCCGAGTTCCTCCATCCACTTCTGATACGCGATCAGGGGCAGGTCGGCCGGGCGCACGTACAGCATCAGCCGCGACGTCAGCGGAGGCAGCAGCCACGGCCGCTGGCTCTCCACGATCGGGCGATCCTGCGACTGAATGAGGTCTTCGAACTCGATGTAGTCCTGGTCCCGCGCCGGGTCGGTGTCGAAGTCGCGCGCCATCCGCAGGTAGACCCGCGAGCGGTTGTGAGTGATCGGGGAGACCACCTCGTAGATCGCGTAGCGGCCGGCGGGTCCAGCCTTCAACAGCCGGATCGAGTTGGGAGTGCACCAGTTCGTGTAGGTGACCGTCTCCAGCTCCCCCGACACCTCGGACCCGCTGATCGTCTCGTTGGCCGGCTGCAGGGTCGAGTACGAGGAGACGAGATACTCGCCTTCCATGTGTGCCTCGTGGTCGGGCGGCTCGGGATGCGACTCGTCACCGAGAAGGCCTGGGTGGACCCAGGCGAAGTGGGTGTCGTCGAGGGCGCCCATGACGACGCGAGGCGCCGACGACGTCCAGGGCTCGTAGACGCGCCA
>CAZHAC010000122.1:0-6989 GCA_964529765.1 uncultured Actinomycetes bacterium | reverse complement strand
CGAAGCAGGTCCGAGCCCTGGGCGGTTCCGAGCTCGGATCGGCGGTGCACGAGGCGCTGGCCGCCTTCCACAGCGCCGGCGGAGACCTGCTCGATCGCTACTCTGGGCCGGCCGCGGGCAAGGAGATGCTCGAGCGTTATGCCGCCTCGCCGCTGGCGAGCGCCGGAACTCTGGCCACCGAATTCGAGTTCAACGTGCGCCTCGCCAACTGCCGGGTGCGCGGCCTGGTAGACCGCGTCGCTTTTGTCGACGGCCGGAGTCTGCTCATCGACTACAAGACCAACGCCCGCCTCGACCAGGCGCTCGTCGAGGCTTACTCGACCCAGCTCCGGCTGTATGGCCTGGCCGCCAGCCTGGGCCTGCTTCCAGGTGGCAGCGACCCGCGGCTGGTTCTCTACGACCTCCGGCGCGGAGAGACGATCGAGGTCACGCCCGACCCGGCGGGCACGCGAGCGCTGGTCGAGGAAGTGGCCGAACGGATCGGCGGCGGTGACTTCGAGCTGCGCCCCGAGCACGCCCGCCGGCCGTGCCACCTGTGCGCCTACCGGAGCTTCTGCCCGAGCGCGGTCGGCTAGGTCTCCTGCCCGCCTCGCCTGGCGGTGAGGTGTCGCCGCGCAACGGCGACAGAGGGGGCCGCGAACGCAGCACGGCAAGCGCAACCCTAATGCTGGAAGAGCTTGGAGAGGGCCTGCTGCCAGATGAAGTAGAGGCTGACCAGGGTGACGATGACGGCGGTCGCCCAGCCGATGGCCAGCGGCAGTGGGCCGGCGACGTGCCTGCCCATGATCGACCGGTTCCTGGCCACGAGCAGCAGGAACACCAGGCTTGTCGGGGTGCCCAGGCCGCCGGCGATGCTGGCCCAGAAGAGCAGGGTGATCGCGGGCACGCCGGCCAGGCTGAACAACACCGCGATCACCAGCGCGGCGGCCAGCGAACCGTAAAAGACGGGCGCCCGGCGTATCGGCCGAGAGAGCCCCGTCGGCCGCCCGAACTCGTCGCCGAGCACGTATCCACACGTCGCGGCGAGGACGGGAACTGCGATGAACGACGAGGCCAGCAACCCCACCGCAAACAGATACGAGGCAGCCGGACCGGCGATCGGCGTCAGCGCCGCAGCCGCCTCCTGGGCGGTCTGGACCGGCTGGTGGTGCACCCCGAGCGTGGCCCCCACCGCGATCACGGTGAACCAGAAGATGGCGGTCGTGATCGCGATCCCGACGACGGCGTCGAACTTGGCCAGACCGAGCAGCCTGAGCGGCTCCTTCGCCTCCGCCTCCTCCTGCGTCTCCCACACATAAGCGTAGCTGGTGAGCGTGGTGCCAAGGATCGCGAGCATGGCGGTGATCGTGTCGCTGTTGAGTGAGATCTGGGGAAGGAAGGTGGCGCGCAGAACGGCGTTCCAGTCGGGATGGGCGAGGAAGGCGGCGCCGATGTAGGCCACGAAGACGAGGACGACGTACTCGAGGATGCGCACGACCTCGTCGTAGCCGCCCTTGAAGAGGATGGCCGCGACCACCAGTCCATAGGGCACCACGAACCAGCGGAAGCTGATGTGGGTCACGAGATCGATAGCGGCGGCACCGGCCTCGAGGTCGGCGGCGATCGTGATCAAGTTCACCGCCAGCACCGACACCATGAGCACCGCGCCCCAACGCCGGCCGTAAGCACTGCGCACGCTCGCCTGGAGCCCCTGCTTGGCGACGGTTCCGACCTGGGCCGCGGTCACCTGCACCGCGGCCAGCATCGGAAAAATGAGAACCACCAACCAGGAGAGCGCGAAGCCGGTAGTCGCCCCGACCACCGACATCGTGCCGACCGTGGTGGGGTCGTTGTCGGAGGCGCCGGCCACGATGCCAGGCCCGAGCCGGCGAAGGTAAAGGCGAGGTCCAGTTTCGTGCGGACGGACCCTGCGCCTACCGACACCCACTGTGCCGCTTCACGCTACGTGAAGCCCCGCGGTGCCTCCAGCGCTTCTTAAGCTGGCGCACGTGGAGCTGCGCGAGCGGTACTTTGAGCGGCGGCAGGTGCGTCAGGCGATCGCCTTCGCAGAGGCGGGCGGCATCGCCATCCACCGCAACTTCGACCACTACAGCGGCCGCATCTCCTTCCGCGGGATGACGATGACAGCCCCCTTCCTGCACGTGCTCGGCCTCCGTCCCGTACTTGCCACCTGGGCGGCCCGGCATGGCATCCCGGTCCAGGCCATCCAGCCCGAGAAGCGGCGCCGCGTGGCCCACATCGACGTCTGGGGAGAGTTCGCCGAGAAGTTGATCGCGGGGATCGAGCCGGTGTCTTGACGCGCCATGGCGCACGGTGTCAACCTGGTTGGTACGAGACCGTACGAAAGCTTGCAAGAGCCTGAGTGGAGGATCAGCCATGGCCATCGATGTCCAGGAAATACGCGAGCGCGCGGCCGAGAGCCGGGAGACTGTTGCCGACGCCGCGATGGGCGCGGCCGTCAGCGTCGCCGATGCGGCATCAAATCCGGTCGGCACCGCCCGGAAGACCGTTCGCCGGCTGGAGAAGCGGGGAGCGCCGGTGAACCGGCGGCTCCAACAGCAAGTGGGCCGGTCGGCCGAGCAGGCCGTCGAGACCGGGGCCGACGTGGTCTCGGGCAACCTGGCCGAGCGGCTGGCCCTGGCCGGGATCCGGGCAGCGAAGGAGCGGGCACGCCGGCACGACCTGCTCGGCAACGTGCTCTTCCGCGGGCTCGAACTCGTCCATCGCGGCCTCGACGGCTACGTCGAAGAAGTGGACAAGTTCCGCAATGCGACCCAACCGCCCACTCGCAGCGGGCGGCGCACGGCCTCCCCGGCGCGGCCGAGCGCGGCGCGAACGTCGGCCAGCGCCCGGCGTACCAGCGGGCGCGCCAGGAGGCGAACCAAGCCCGGCCGATAAGCGAGGCGCGCCGCTCCTGAGCGGCGCGTTTCATTAACCTCCCTTGCGATGACCGTGGTGGCGACAGGTTCCGTCGCTTTTGACTACATCCTGACCTTCAACGGCCGCTTCGGCGACCACATCCTCCCCGACAAGAAGCACATCCTCAATCTCAGCTTCCTGGTCGAAAGCTTCCAGAAGCGTCGTGGCGGCGTGGCCGGAAACTACGCCTACAACCTCTGCCTGCTCGGCTACCCGTGCGCCGTCCTGGCCACCATCGGCCCCGATGGCACCGAGTACCGTGACTGGCTGGAGGCGCGCGGCGTCGATGTGCGCGGCCTCCGGATCCTGCCCGAGGAATACACCGCCACCGGCTTCACGACGACCGACCTCGACCACAACCAGGTGACGGGGTACTACGGCGGCGCCATGGTCAAGGCGGGCCGGATCGGCCTCGCCGACACAGTGCCCGATCCGGCGGCGGTGATCATCGGGCCCAACGCACCCGACGCCATGGCCCGCCTGGTCCGTGAGTGCCGTGAGCGCGGGGTTCGCTGGGTCTACGACCCGGCCCACCAGCTCCCCCATTCGAGCCGGGAGACTCTCGAGGAGGGCGCCCGCGGCGCCTGGATACTGATCGGAAACGATTACGAGCTGCAGCTGATCATGGACCGCACCGGCCGCGACATGACGGGTCTGCTCGAGCTATCCGACCTCGTGATCACGACGCTCGGCCGCTCCGGCTCCCGCATCGACAGCAGGGACGGTTGTCACGAGATTCCCGCCGCGCCGGCGCGCCGGGAGGTCGACCCGACAGGCGCCGGCGACGCCTATCGGGCGGGCATCGTCGCCGGCCTGCTGCGGGGCCTGGACGTCGCGACCGCGGGCCGAGTGGCGAGCCTGGCCGCGGCCTACGCCGTCGAGCACACAGGGACGGTCGAGCACGCGTACGAACCGGCCGAGTTCGAAGAGCGCTATCGCGAGTCCTTCGGCGAGGACCTGCCGGCCGCCTTTTGGGGCTGACAGGCAGCCGCTAAGAAAACTTGCGCTGCTGGTCGGCGTTGTAGGCTCTCACGGCCAGCGCGAACAGGATCACGGTCCAGATCCCGAGGGCGAGCGCAGCACGTGAGAGGGGCTCGTTGGCGTGGCCTACCACTCCCCAGCCCAGCTGGCCGTAGTGGTAGAGGGGCAGCCAGGGCGCCAGCTTCTGGATGAAGTCGGGCATCTGCTCGATCGGGATGAAGATTCCCGAAGCGAAGGCCATCGGCAGGTAGATCAGGTTCACGACCGCCGACGCCGAGCTGGGACCGGCGGAATAGCCGAACGCCATGCCCATGCCAATCATCGGGATCGCCCCTACGAGCAGCCGCCAGGTCAGGTTGAACCAGACGCTGAACGGCTCGCTGACGCCTCCGACCAGGGCGGCGAAGCCGAAGAGAAGGACCAGCCCGGCCAGCGCGAAGACCAATGCGTTGAGGATGGTGGCGACGATCGCCACCGCCGGCGGCAGCGGGGTCGCGCGCTGGAGGAGGTCGGTCTTCAATCCACGCGCCTGGGCGACTCCGATGCCGAAGCTGAAGACCATCATGCTGGACACCGCATAGGCGCCAAAGGAGGCGGCCAGGTAGGCGCCCACGCTGGTGCCGTCCCCGAAGTGCTTCTGCGCGTTGGGCAGCCCGAAGAAGACGAAGAACATCAGTGGCAGCGCCAGGCTGGTCACGCTGAAGGCGGGGACCCGCAGATAGCCGAGCAGCTGAGCACGCGTCTGCGCCAGAAGCATGGGCAGGATGGGGGCCACCGACAGCCGGTTCGGCACCGACACGCTCATCGCGCGATGGCCTCCTGGCGGTCTCGGTGCGTCAGGCTGACGAACGCTTCCTCGAGGTCGGCGCCCGCGACTTCCAGGTCGGCGACCGCTACGCCCCGGGCAAATATCTCCTGGAGCAGCTGCTCGGGCTGGTTGCTGAGGATGCGCACACGGTCGCCCTCGAGCTCGAGGTCGCTGTATGGAAGTCCCTGGAAGCGGGTGCGGTCGGCGCCCGGCGAGACGAAGCTGACCCGCTTACCCGCAACCTGCGCCTTGATCTCGCTCGGCGGCGCGTCAGCGATCACGACGCCGCGATCGACGACCACCACGCGCTGCGCAAGCTCATCCGCTTCCTCCAGGTAGTGGGTGGTCAGCACGATCGTTTTGCCCTCTGCCGCGAACTCGCGGATCCCGGCCAGGAACGCCCGCCGCGACTCCACATCCATGCCGACGGTCGGCTCGTCGAGGAAGATCAGCTCCGGATCCCCGGCAACCGCGAGCGCGAAGTAGAGCCGCTGCCGCTGACCCCCGGAGAGCTTCGCCGACGGCACGCCGGCCTGCTCGATCAGACCGGCCATCCCGAGCGCCCGCTCGGCGGCCATCGGGTTCGGGTAGTAGGAGCGGAAGAGGTCGACCAGCTCGCGGACCTTGAGGGCTCCGCTCACTCCCGACTCCTGGAGCATCACGCCGCACCGGCTGCGAGCGGCTCGGTCGGAAGGCTGAAGCCCGAAGAGCCGGGCGGAACCGGTGGTCGGGCGCCGCAGCCCGAGCATGAGGCTGATCGCCGTGGTCTTCCCGGCGCCGTTGGGGCCGAGCATGGCGACCACCTGACCGGGCTCGATGCGAAGACTCACGCCCCGCAGGGCCTGCACGTCCCCGTACTTCTTGGTCGCTTCAATTAGCTCGGCCGCGGCCTCGGTCACGGAACGAGATTATCCGGTCCCGGCAGTGCTCCGATCGGGGGCTGGATCGACCTGCTCGGCGATGAACACCAGGCGCTGCGTGGCAAAGGCGCCCGCCCAGAGCGGCCAGCACGTGGTCAGCGTCAGCTGTGGCGCCGGCGTCGGCACCAGGATCGAGCGGTCGTCCGGCGAGACGATCCGCCGGCTGCTGATCCTGTAGGTATAGGTGCCCCAGCGGGTGTCCAGCTTCACGAGGTCACCCGGCCCCAGGTCGCCAAAGGCAATCCAGTAAACGTTGTGAGCGGCCACGCCCACGTTCCCGTCCTGGCCCGGCCATGCCATTCCGGGGTAGTGGCCGGGACCCCCGGCCAGCGTCTTCTCGTCGACCCCCTCGGCGACGGCAGCCTTATAGCTGAGCTTCGACACCTCGATCGCAAAGTCGACACCGTCGACGGGGCGGGGATCGATCCGGACCGGGTCGGGCGTCGCCGGTGGCGGCGCGACCTGCACCTGATGGCGCCAGGTCTCATCGAGTTGGCGAGCGTGCCAGAGCCCCAGCCCGGCATTGCCCGCGAAGATCGCTAGACAGGTCACGCCGGCGACGATCAGAACGCGAGCGAACAACCGCAACATCAGTCAGCACGAAAGAGGGCGGTCCGCCGTCGAGGGCGGACCGCCAAGGAGGAGGAAGGGGGTTGGTATGCGCCGGATCCCACCGCCATATCGGGAAATGTGATAACGCTGATGTCAGCATAGCGGGAGGGAGCCGCCAGGGCAAGGGCCGCGCTCGCTAGGGCAGCGCTTCTTCGAGCTGTCTTATGTGCTGCTCGAGGTGCGCGCAGAGCGGCAAGCGCGCCACGTCGGCGGCGGACATCTCGCCGCCATGTGCCAGCTTGGCCTTCCGCCGCAGGTCACGCCCGGTGGCCGAGCTCAGGTAGTCGATCGTCCTCTGCTGGTCGCGCAGCGCCGCCTCGAGCAGCTGCTCTGGCGGCAGCTTGGCCATTTGCTCGCCGAACGCGTCGCGCTGCCGGACGCTGCCGAGCAGGTCGAGCTCGGTCATCTCACCGCGGCCAATCTTGTAGGTGAGGATCCCGTAGAACTTCGAGATCAGGGCGATGTGCGCAAGCACTTCGTGCGCCGACCACTGTTCGTCGCCAGAGGTTTGCTGCACTCGCGGGGCCAGCTCAGCCAGGCGAACGCCGGCCACTTGCAGGCGTGCGATCAGTGCCCGCCGGTCCTCGTCCTCGACCTGGGCGATGAATTCTTCGACCTCGCTGACCCCAAACGACGCGCTCTCGTTTCGCATGCGCGAAAAGCTAATCGATTGGACCGCGGGTAGAAGCGGCGCGGCAGACTTCTATAGTGACCAGGATGGCCGAGTCCGCCACCGCGTCCAATGCGTC
>CAZHAC010000121.1:0-7036 GCA_964529765.1 uncultured Actinomycetes bacterium | reverse complement strand
GCGTTCTCCTTCGCCTTCTGCTGATGGAACGAGTATGGGAACCAGAGCACGAGCAAGGTCCCTTCCAGCTCCGGCCGCGCCACGTTCAGGTAGGCGCGGTCGCGCACGTCCAGCCGGTCGAGCACCGACTTCCATCCCCCGACCAGGTCAACGGCAGAAGACACCTCCCCGGCCGGCGGGGAGGTGTCGGCGCGCAGCGCCGGCGGAGGGGTCTCTGGCTTCTCGACGACCTTGGTCTCCTCCCCACTCGGCGGGGAGGTGTCGGCGCGCAGCGCCGGCGGAGGGGTCTTTGGCTTATCGACGACGTTGGTCTCCGCCCCACTCGATGGGGAGGCGTCGGCGCGCAGCGCCGGCGGAGGGGCGCCTTGTGTTGTCTCCGACCGAGGTACCTCCGTTACCTCGCTCGCCAGTCGCACCAGCGTCGCCTCGACCAGGAACCGCGGCTCCGCGTGCCGGCGCACCTCACCATCGAGGTGGAGCAGCGCGTCCAGCATCCCCGACAGCCGCTCCCGGAGCACCCCGTCCCGCCGCTCGATAGCGGAGACCAGCAGGTCCCGGCAGCGTTCCATCACACCCCGCACGACCTGCCGCAGCTCGCCCCCCGACTCATAGATCGCGGCCAGCCGGTCGAGCGCCTCCGACGCCTGACCGGCGAGCACCGCCTCGACGAGAGCCGCCACCTCGGCCGGATCCGCAATCCCAAGCAGCGAGCGCGCCGACTCCACCGTCACGGCGCCATCCGCAAGCGGCACCAGCTGGTCGAACAATCCGACCGCGTCCCGCATCGAGCCCTGCGCCACCCGCGCGACCAGCGCCAGCACACCCGGCTCGACGGTGATCGCCTCGCGCCCGGCGATCCAGCCCAGGCGCTGTACGACCTGCTCGTCCGTGAAGCGGCGGAAGACGAACTGCTGACAGCGCCCGAGCACGGTCAGCGGAACCTTCTGCGACTCGGTCGTGCAGAGCACGAAGACGACGTGCTCGGGCGGTTCCTCGAGCGTCTTCAAGAGCGCATTGAAGGCCTCAGTGGTCAGCATGTGCGCCTCGTCGATGATGTAGACCTTCTTGCGCCCAAGCGCGGGTGCCAGGTTCACCTTCTCGCGCAGGTCACGGATCTCGTCGATCCCGCGATTGGAGGCGGCGTCGATCTCGATCAGATCGAGGGCGGCGCCGGCCGCGATCTGGAGGCAGGACTCGCAGGTGTTGCACGGCTCCGAGGACCCCGGAGCCCGCGTCAGGCAGTTGATGGACTTGGCCAGCAGCCGGGCCGTGGACGTCTTCCCCGTCCCCCGGGAGCCGCTGAAAAGGTAGGCGTGCGCGACCCGATCGGTCGCAATAGCGCCTTGGAGGGCGCGCGAGATCGCCTCCTGCCCCACCAGGTCGGAGAAGGTCTGGGATCGGTACTTGCGGTAGAGAGTCTGGTAGGTGCTCAAGTGAGGCTATGGGGTGACCGCGCACCCCCTCTTCGATAGCGGGCCTCCCGGCGGGCCCACGGCTTCAAGCTCCGGCCCGGGTGGCTGCGGCACCCCCGGGCTTCCTCCTTACCGCTGCTTCCTTCCGGATCTGACGGGGTTCGGAGACCCGGGCTGCGCAGGTCCAAACCTTCAACGCTCTCCACCGTGAACGGACCCGAGAGTCCGAACCTCGGAGGGGGAATTCGACCCGGCTGAGGCGAATTGCCGGTGCAGGGCATCGCCAGTTCCCCATCTAGCGCGGCCACCCGAATCTTACCCCTCCGGGGCATCCCCCGAACCCAGCACGCCCCGCGCCTGCCAGGCCAGGTTGCCGAACGTCGTCAGGGTGGCGACCGGGATCACCACCGAGGCGATCGCAATCACTCCCAAGGTCTCCTGGCCGAGAGCGTGCAGCAGGACGACCAGGCCGAGCAGGCACGCGATGAGCAGCGTCGACAGCTGTCCGAAAAGCGTGTGCCGAAGGTCGGGACGCCGCCCGAGTCCGAAGAGCACGGCACCGACCAGGGCGGGTAGCGCGTAGCGTCCGACCACCACCCCCGCCAGCCACGCCGGGTAGGCGGCGCCGACCGCCAGGCCGACGGCCACTGACCCGAAATAGATCCCGTCCACGACCGGGTCGAGCCCGCCCCCCAGCTGAGTCGTGCCGAACCGCCTGGCCAGGGTTCCGTCCGCGAGGTCGGTGGCGCCGGCCAGCGCCACGCAGACTGCTAGCGGGCCATACGTCGACGGTGAAAGCGTGTAGACGAACGAGGGCAGGGCGAGGTAGGCGCGCGCCAAGCTGACCTGGTTGGCGGGCCCGGGCAGCGAGAGCCCGACCAGCAGCAGCGGTATGAACCAGAGCTCGTAGAGGATGCGGTTGCCCGGCGGGCGGGCGGCGACCAGCCAGAGCGCCGAGAGCACGAGATAGATGGCGCCGCCGATGACGCCCGCCCGCCCGATCCTCAATACGTTGACTAGTGTGCGGGCGGCGAAGGATTCGGTGAGGCCGCCGGCCCTGCGGGCGACGGCGAGGGCTTGGCGGCGCGGGCGGCGGCCGCAGCCGCCGCGCACTGGCCGGGCGCGGGCTCGCCTGAACCCTGGATGAAGATCTCGTCGTACTTCTGGTCGGCCGGAGTGCTGGGGTCAGCCGCGCTGCCGTCAGCCTTGCAGACCGACCGGGTGACGATGCCGGCGGGCTTCGTCCAGGCGGCCGGCCAGGGGTGGGTCTTGTAGTAGCCGTCGATGAACGGCTTCCACACGCTCAACCCGACGTGCTCGCCCCAGAGAACGTTGGTCGGGCAGAGCCAGCCCGAGGGCTGGAAGCCGTCGGCGAGCTTGGCGAAGCCCGAGTTGCAGGTGTCCCCCTTGTCGATGTGAGCCATGTAAGTGGCGACCGCGAGGTCGGGCGTGTAGCCGATCCAGTAGGCGCCGGTCCAGGACTCCGTCGTGCCTGACTTCGCCGCCACGGGCTGGGAGCCGTAACCGAGGTAGATGCGCGGCGGGCCATGCAGGATGTCGGTGGTCAGATAGGCGAGCTCCGGTGAGATCACGCGGTCGTGGGAAGGCTGACGGTCGAACGACTCCAGCACTTTGCCCTGTGGGTCGGTGATCTTGAGCACCGCGTGCGCGCTGACCTTGTTGCCGCCGTTGTCGAACGCGGAGTAGGCGGCGAGGTGCTCGATCATGCTCATCGAGTTCGTGCCCAATGTGGTCGGCAGGCTGTCCGGGTTCTCGATCTTGGTGGTGATGCCCAACCTCTGCGCCATCGAGACCACCTTGGGCCCGCCGACCGCCTTATAGGACCAGAGGGCGGGCAGGTTGCGGGACTCCTGGAGCGCCTGCCGGAGGGGGATCATGCCCTCCCTCTTGGCGTCCCAGTCGAAGTAGCGGTGGCCGTCGATGACGTCGGTCTGGTCGTCGACCTTGGTCGCCGCCGTCAGCTGTCCGGTCTCCAGCCCGGTCGCGTAGGTGTAAGGCTTGAACGACGACCCCACCGGGCGATAACCGCTCGGATTGCCGCCCGTCAGGTTGACCTGCCCGCGGATGTCCTCGTTGTTGTAGTCGGCGCTCCCGACCATGGCGATGATCTCGCCATCCACCGGGTTCATCGCCAGCAGCGCGCCTGTGTTGGCGCCCTTATAGGCGTACGTCTTGACCCCCGCTTTGACCGCGGCGTCGGCCGCCAGCTGGGTAGGCAGGTCGAGCGAGGTCTGGATGGTCAGACCGCCCTCGTAAATCTGGGCGTCGCTGTACTTCGTCGTCAGGTACTGGAGCACGTAGTCGACGAAGTGGGCTGTTCGCCCATCGCGGCCGTGGGCCTGGGCGTGGTGGTCGGCCATCTGCTTCCAGATGTCCTCGGCCGCCATCTTGTCGGCCGCGGCGGTGCTGATCGCGCCCGCCGCCACCATGGATTGGATGACCGCCTGGAACCTCACCTTGGTCGCCGCCTTCTGCGACTCGGTTCCGAAGGGGTTGTAGCCGGCCGGGTATTGCGGAAGACCTGCCAGGAAAGCGGCTTGGGCGGCGTCCAGTTCCGACGCGTGGATTCCGAAGTAGGTCTCGGCCGCCGCCTCCGCGCCCAGCGCCCCGTTGCCGTACGGGATGGTGTTCAGGTAGAGCTCCAGGATCTGGTCCTTCGAGTACCGCCGCTCCATCTCCTCGGCGAGCAGGACTTCCTTGATCTTGCGGTTGACCGCCTTGTCCTGCGCCTGGTCTTTGAGCAGCGTGTTTTTCACCACCTGCTGGGTGATCGTCGAACCTCCGTAAGCCGCCGAGCGGTGGGTCAGGTCGAGAAAGGCCGAGATCGCGATCCGCCGGTAGTCGACGCCGGAGTTCTGGAAGAAGGTCCGGTCCTCCGTTGCCACGGTGGCCTCGCGAAGGTAGGGCGCGATCTTGGCGAGGGGCACGACCGTGCGGTTCTCGTGATAGAGGACCTCGATCAGGTTCCCGTTGCGGTCGACTATTCGCGAGGTTTGCGGGAGAGCGGTTTCGTTGATCGCCTCGATCGAGGGCAGATCCCCGGCGTAGTAGTTGACCGCGCCCAGGGTGACCAGGCTCCCGAAGACACCGAGCACAAGCAGGACCGCGAGCAGGACGCCGAGACCTCGCCGCAGCCCCCCGCTGCGGGGAGCACTGCGCCGGCGCGACTTGCGGGCACGTGTTGAAGACGTCAAGTAGGTGCTGCTTCCCGGGAGGGTAACGAGGTCCGGGCGCCTCGGGTTACGACGGCGTTACCGGCTTAGCGTAGCCCCAACGCTTCGGCGCTCTGGTAGGCGAGACCGCTGATTGGGTTGGCGAAGACGGTGTAGGCGAGCAGCAACGCCCCGGCCAAGAGGGCCCCGCCTGAGGCAGCCGTCAGGACTGCCGGCACCGGAGCCCGCCGCCCGCGCACCTCCTCCACTTCCGCGCCGGCGTAGGCGGCCTGAACCAGGCGGAACACGCCCAACCAGCAGAGCAGCGAGCCGGCCAGCGCCAGGCCGAGAGCGGCGCCGTAGCCGGTCCGCAGCACCGCCAGCCCGACCAAGGCCTGACCGACAAACCCACCCAGCGGCGGTATCCCCGCCAGCGAGAGTCCTGCCAGCGCCAGCGCCGCCACCCGGCCCGGCGCCCGCTGCGCCAACCCGGAAGGCTCCAGGGCGCCGCCCAACTCGAGCACGCCCAGGAGGACCGGCGCCGCCGCCAGCGCGAGCACGACCGGCCCGAGCAGCAGAACGGCCGCCGCCGTGCCCTCACGGTCATGGGCCGACACAGCGGCGGCAACCCAGGACAGCTGCGCCACCGCCGCGACGCCGAGCACCGTCCGGGCCCGGGCGCCAGCACTGACCGCTGCCAGGCCGGCTAGAGCGATGGCGACCGCCGAAACCCCGGCCAGCCCGACTGCCCAGTCGATTGCCTGGGGCACCACCACGGCGCCGAACTTGATCAGCGCCACGCCGCCGGCGCCAGCCGCAAAGGCGGCGGCTACGCCCGACCCGAGCGGCGAGGCGACCGCGGCCGCCGGAGCCCCGAACCGGAAGGGTGCCAGCAGCATCAGCGCCAGCAGCGCGCCTATCCCGACGAGTGCGGGCAGAGTGCCGGCTGCGCTCACCTGGTGGGTCCCCAGCGCCGCCCCCGCCTCCGCAAGACCCGAACTGCCGGCGAAGGCGGCGATATAGACGAAGGCGAGCCCAGCCAGCATGACGAGGGCGCCGGCGGCGAGCGCCGCCCGTGCCGCTCCCTCCCTGAGCAGCCCTTCATCGCCCGCAGCGACAGCGCCTCGAACGCGGCGGCTCAGCGCCGTGGCGCCCGCGATCGCGGAGAGCGCAAGCCCGGCCCAGAGCTGGATGAAGCTGGCCGCCGAAGCCGCGGTCATCATTCCGAGCGCGGCTAGAAATGCGAACGGCAGAGCGCCCGGCAGCGTCTCCTCGTGCCAGTCGGTGACGGCGAACGCCACCAGCAGCGCAAGCAGCGCCACCGCTTTCGCGAAGAGCGCGAAGCGATCCTGAACGAAGCCGCCCGCGAAGAGGGTGCCCACCTGCCCGCCCGCCCAGAGCTCGAGGCCGAACGCGACCAGCGTAAGCAGGCCCGCCGCCCAGCCGAGCCAGCCCCGCATCCGTGCTCGGGTCCGTGGCGAGGCCAGCGCCGGCAAGAGCAGCGCTCCGATCGCACCCAGTATGACCAGGCCTTCCGGAGCCAGCACCCAGAGCGTCACTAGCCCGTTCCTCCGGCGTTGGTGGGCGGCGTGGGCGGCGCGTATGGCGACGCCAGCTCGCTCACGGTCGCGTTGACGACGTTCGTCATGCCCGGATCGAAGAACGGAACGCCGGCCAGCTTGGGCCCGCCCGGGAAGAGGCCGACCCAGAGCAGTGCACCAGCAAGGAGGCCGAGCGCCCAGGTCTCGGTCAGTCCGGCGTCGACTGGGACTGGCGCCTCCGGGTGGGGCGCGCCGAAGAGGACGCGGTAGAGCAGCCAGGCGACCGCCGCCGCGGCGGCAACCAGGCCGGCGGCCAGGATCAGGGCGCCCAGCGCCGACCCTTTGAAGGATCCGAAGAGGATCAGGAGGAGCGCGATGAAGCTGCCCGTCAGAGGTAGACAAGCGACCCCGAGCCCGGCCAGCACGAGGAGCCAGAAGAGGCGCGGAGTTCGCCCGGCCAGGCCGCCCAGCTGGCGCAGGTCGCGCGCCAGCGCAAACTCGGCGGTCACCGCGCAGGCGCCTGCAATCAGGGCCGCTGCCATCCCGCCGGTGAAGAGGGAGAGGGCCGCGCCGTCGAGTGAGAGAGGCGTGACCCCCGAAGCGCCGAGCACCGTGATGGCTCCGGGCACGAGGGCCAGGTAGGCGCCCACCCGGCGCACGTCGAGGCTGCGGAAGGCGGCCAGGGCGGCGAAGAGCACGGTGACACCGGCCAGCGCGGCGACGAAGGGCGCCAGCAGGCGCGTGCCGTCGTTGAGGCTGCCGTCGAGGAGCCGGATCAGTACGTAGGCCCCGCTGCGGCTGGTGGCACCCGCGATCAGGATCACCACGCCCGCCGGAGCTTCCGCCAGCGCCTCGGTCCAGCCATGGAGCGGGAAGAGCGGCAGGCGGGTCGCCACGGCGGCCACGATCA
>CAZHAC010000120.1:0-7054 GCA_964529765.1 uncultured Actinomycetes bacterium | reverse complement strand
GAGGTGGCGGCGCCGGTTCAGGTCGGAGTCAGCTTCAGCGAGCGCCGGGCCGCCGGTCTCGGCCTCGACTACCGCGCCGCTTACCGCGACATCCTCCAGATGCACTTCCGCGTCGTCCGTCTCTCCGTCTACTGGGACGACGTCGACGCCAACGGCTACGGCACGACCGACTGGCTCATGCAGGAGTCGGCGGCGGCCGGGCAGCCGGTCGTCCTCACGGTCGGGATGAAGGGGCTCGGCTGGCCCGAGTTCTACATCCCGGAGCGCTACCAGCCCCACGTGCCCGACGGTGGTGACGTCTCCCAGGACCCAGTTTTGAGCGCGGCCGTTCTCAGTTTCGTCACCACCACCGTCGAGCGCTACCAGGGCTACTCGAACATCGTCCGCTGGCAGGTAGAGAACGAGCCCTTCAACCGGGCGGGCTTCAACCGCTGGTGGATCGGCAAGGGCTTGCTCGCCCAGGAGGTCGGGACTGTCCGTTCGCTCGACCGGCGCCCGGTCATCCTCAACGTGTTCGGCCACTTCGACATGCGGCTCGACCAGCTCTCGAGCCGCAACGGCATGACCCTCGGCGGTCTTCTCGGCTTCGACGCCGACGCCGCCGAGCGGGACAGCCTGTCCGTCCTCTCGCCCGGGGACACCATCGGCTTCGACGTCTACACGCGCATCGGCTACAAGTTCTTCGGTCACGAGGCGGTCGCCCAGGCCAGTCCGGACTGGGACGAGTACGTTGCTCGCTGGCGCGCGACCGCGGCCGGCCAGGGGAAGAGCACCTGGATCACCGAGATGCAGGCCGAGCCCTGGGAGCCCGAGGGCGCTGAGCTCGCCAACCCGAAGAGCTTCGTGGCCGGCGACATGCAGCGGATGTTTGCCGACCTCAAGGACACCGGCAACCACACGGTCTTGCTCTGGGGCGCCGAGTACTGGCTCTGGCGCCTGCAGAATGGCGACCCGACCTGGATCGAAGCCGCCCGCCAGATCCTCCGCGACGAGTCAAAAGCCCCGCCGCTCATCCTCTGAACGCGGACTAGACAGCGGCCGGCTCGGAGCCTCCGTCGGAGGGTCTGTACGTCAGGGCCTCTCCGCATTACCTTCTCGGTCCAGCCAGCGTTATGACCAAACACATGACAGCGTCCAGCGGCCGGCGCCTGGGCGCTCGGCTTGCCATTGCTCTTTTTTCGACGGGCTGGATCACCGCCCTCGCTGGGGTACCGGCCCAGGCCGCTGACAACCCGATCTTGATCAGCGCGAGGGTTGGCTACTCCGACGTCATCAAGTCGCAGCAGTGGATGCCTGTCTCAATTGCGATCACCAACAACGGCGCCGATGTCATCGGGACCTTGGAGATCCAGGGCACCTCCAGCTTCGGCAAGGGCGCACCCGCGGCGCCCGCCATCTACTCGGTCCCGGTTGCGATTGCCGGCGGCACCAGCAAGCGGGTCCGCACCTACCTGATGGGCGACGCGTCCACCGCCACCGTCCGGATCGTCAAGGACGGACGGATCCTGGCGACTGCGAACGCCGCCAGCAGTCGCACCACCAACACTCTAGTCGGCGTCCTCTCGGACAACGGCACCGCGCTCGACGACGCCGCGGCCGTCCGACCAGGTCGCCCAAGCGTTGACGTGGTTCACCTACACCTCGAGGACATCCCGGATTCCGCGCTGGCGCTGCGCGCCTTCGACCTCCTCGTCATCGACGGCTTCGCCACCGACAGCCTGAGCCAGACCCAGCAAACAGCCATCAGCGACTACGTGCGTACCGGGGGCGCCCTTCTCATCGGCACCGGGGCAAGCTGGCGCAGGGCCCTCGCCGGGCTGCCTGCCGACCTCCTTCCGATGAAGCTCGACGCGGTGACCACGCTTGGTGCGAGCACTGCTCTGGGCGGCCTTGCCGGAGTCCAGATCGCAACCGGCTCGCTGACCTCGGGGACTGCCTGGCTCTCGGAGGGCGGCCAGCCTCTGCTGGCCGAAAGGAGCGTTGGCAGCGGCTCCGTAACCCTGGCCACCTTCGATTGGATCCAAGATCCCATGCCTGACTGGGCCGGCACCAAGGTGCTTCTCCGGCAGGTGCTGGCCAGGGCTCTCTACGGGGGTACCGAACCGGCCACCCTGCCGAACCAGTTCGGCGGACCGGGTGGCAACTCAACCTTCCAGAGGAGCAGCCAGCTGAGCCGGGCGCTCGGCAACCTGCCGGCGCTCGAACTGCCCTCGCTGGTGCTGACCTGCGGCCTGGTCCTGGGCTACGTCCTGCTTGTCGGACCGGTCAACTTCTTCCTTCTCCGCGCGCTCCGGCGCCGGGCCCTGGCCTGGGTGACGCTTCCGGTGATTGCCGCCCTGGTCGCGGCCGGCGCCTATGGGGGAGCGCTGATGGTCAAAGGGCGCTCGGTCCAGACCAACCAGTTGTCGATCATCCACCTCGATCCGGAGTCGGATCGCGCCTACCAGGAGACCTACACCGGGGTCATCACGCCGACTCGGGGCGACTACCAGGTCGGACTCGGCCGTCGCGGCCTGCTCGTCAGCCCGATCTCCACCTTCAACTTCGGCGGTCCCACAGGTGGCGACATCCGGGTCGACGCGGATACCGGACAGGTTGGGCTGCCGGGGATGAGCGCCTTCACCATGCGCGGCTTCGCAACCGAGCGGATCATGACCGCTCCGCACCTCGCCGGACACCTTCAAGAGGTGAACGGGCGCCTGACAGGAGAGATTGAGAACCTCTCCTCGACCGATTTCTCGGACTCGCTGGTGATCGTCGGCGATGGCTACCAGAAGCTGGGCAGGCTCAAGCCGGGCGCCACCATCAGCGTCGACGTGGCACCCGCAGCCGTCACGATGGGCGGTCCGCCGGCGATCTTCAGGATCTATCCCAACTACTCGTATGGCGTTCAGCCCAGTGAGAGCGCCTCTGCCCTGCGGTCGGGCGAGACCAAGACAGAGATCCTGAGCCTGCTTCACGGCGGCCCTTACCCGGGCGGGCCGGCTGCGGGCTCCCGGCCGATGGTGGTGGCCTGGACCGATCAATCCTTCCAGGACGTCACCGTCAACGGCGGGCGGCCCGGTGCTCATGCCGAAACCGCCGTCGTGATGTCGCTGCCAGTCGACCAGATCGGCAAGGGCACGCTGCCGGCCGGTGTCGTGGGGGGCCGGATCATCGATCTGGAAGGCGCCACGGCACCGGGGCCGCCCGGCGCCGTGATGCTCGGGAACGGCACAGTGACGTACGAGTTCACGCCCCAGCTGGCCCCCGGGCTCCACTTCGCCGGGCAACCCAGCATTTCGGCCGCCAACCAGTTCATGGGCAAGCCGATAGGACCCGGCGGGCCGCAGCCGGCGCTTCGCGGGGAGGCCTGGGACTGGACCAGCCAGAGCTGGGTAGAGATCCCCTTCCAGAGCAACGGCAGCACGACGCTGCCGGCGGCCACGGTGAATCCCGCCGGCGGCGAGGTGCGGCTGCGCGTCACGGTCACCAACTCGACCTTCATGGTCAACAGCCTCTCGCTCATGGGGGACGTCGAATGATCTCGGTCGAAAACCTTGGCAAGGTGTACGGCCACCGGGTCGCGCTCGAGAGCATCTCGTTCGAGGTCCCCGAGGGTGAGATCTTCGGCTTCGTCGGCCCCAACGGCGCCGGCAAGACCACGACTATGCGGATACTCGCCGCGCTGCTCGAACCGAGCTCAGGAACCGCGGTCGTAGACGGCGCCGAGGTCACCAAGAATCCTGACCATGTACATGGCCGGCTTGGTTACATGCCGGACTTCTTCGGGCTCTACGACCAGCTCACCGTCGCCGAGTACCTCGACTTCTACGCATCCTGCTATCGGCAGCCGAAGCGCTCACGCCGCGCGGTGGTCCAAAACCTGCTCGAGCTGGTGGTCCTCACGGACCGGCGGGACCAGGCGGTGGACACGCTGTCGCGGGGCCTCAAGCAGCGCCTCTGCCTGGCGCGGGCGCTTGTCCACAACCCTGCCGTTCTGCTGCTCGACGAGCCCGCCTCGGGCCTCGATCCTCGGGCTCGGGTCGAGATGCGGGAGATCCTCAAAGAGCTTCGGCAGATGGGCAAGACGATCGTGATCTCGAGCCACATCCTGCCCGAGCTGACTGAGCTGTGCACCATGATCGGCATCATCGATCACGGCCGGATGCGGGCCACCGGTCCCGTGCACCAGGTGATCCAGCAGCTGACCGTCGGGCGCCGAGTCCGGATCGCCACCCTCGGAGCTACCACGGCGGCCATCGACGTCCTGTCCCGTATGGAGACGGTCCGGCTGGTCGAAGTCGTCAACGGCTCCATCGAGGTGGAGTACGACGGCGCCGAGGCCACCGCCGCCGCAATCCTGAGTGAGCTGATGCGGGCCGGGATTCCGGTGTCGGCATTCAGCCCCCAGGAGGGTGGGCTGGAGGACGCCTTCTTGAGAGCAACCGCCGAGGTGCCGGAATGAACGCCGTCGGTCGAGCCCTGTGGAACCCGATCGTCGCCAAGGAGTTCCGCTCTCGGATGCGGACGTGGCGGTCGCCGGTGGCCCTGATGGTCTACATCCTGCTGCTCGCCGGATTGGGCTGGGCGATCTTCGCGTCGATGGCGAGCAGCAGCAGCAACCAGTTCGGCGCTCCCCCCGCCAACTACGGGCAGTCGCTCTTCCTGGCGCTGGTGATCTTCCAGATGGTCCTCATCGCCTTCATCACACCGGCCCTCACAGCGGGGGCGGTCAGCGGCGAGAGCGAGCGCCAGACCATCGACCTGCTCTTCGTGACCCTCCTCCCGCCCTTCGCGGTCGTCTGGGGGAAGCTCCTCGCCTCACTCTCCTTCATCCTGCTGCTTCTCGTCCTCTCGATTCCGATTTTCAGCCTCGTCTTCCTGTTCGGAGGGATCGAGCCCGACCAGGTCATCTACGCGTTCGTCGTCATGGCGGTGACCGCGCTGATGCTGGGGACAATCGGCATCACCTTCTCGACCTGGATCCGGCGCTCGCTGCCGGCCACGGTCGCGTCGTACGCGGCATCCTTCGTCCTGCTCGTCGGCACCCTCGGCTACGGCCTTCTGCTGCCGACCGAGATCAACCCAACGGCCACCGCGCTGCCATCGCCGCCCGCGATTACGTACTTCGGGCCATTCGTGCCACTGGCCACGATTGCCACCAATGCCCCGATCCCCGGCTATGGCATCCGCTACCCGAACGGCGGCGGGGGGCCTGGGATCTATGCCGGGGGCGGATCGTGCTTCAGCAGCCCCAGCGGAGGGGTGGTCTGCCAGGGTGGGCCGGTGCAGGCGCTTCCCGCCGGGCGTCCCGCCGCCAGCGGCGGCAGCTCCGGAACCACCCTTCGAGGTGGCCCATTCAGCGGGTGGCACTACTGGCAGGCCAGCGTCGCCATGCAGCTCGCCGTCTGCGTGCTGGCGCTCGCACTGAGCGCTCTCCGCGTCCAGCCGGTGCGGCGGCGGGGCTGGTGGTCTTACCGGCTGAGGCTGAGACCCGAGGCTTAGACCACCCGCCTGAGCTCCCGGCTAGACTCGTCGCGTGAAGCTGGGCGTCGCGGTCGAGGCCGGGCGGTCGCTGGACGAGGCGGTGGCGCGCGCCAAGCTGGCGGACCGCCTTGGCTACCACTCGATCTGGTCCTCGCAGCTGCCCACCGCGCGCGACACCTCGCTCGTCCTGTCGGCCTATGCCCAGGCCACCGAGCGCATCCTGCTCGGTACCGCCGTCCTCCCGATCTACGTCCGCCACCCGACCCAGATGGCGCAGATGGCGCAGACCCTTGACGAGCTCTCCAATCACCGCTTCCTGCTCGGACTCGGCGTGAGCCACCGGGTCACGGTCGAGAACATGTGGGGCCTGCCCCTGGAAGAGCCCGTCCAGGCGATGCGCGAGTACGTGCAGATCCTGCGCGACAGCTTCCGCACCGGCGGTTCCTCACTGGAGGGCCGCTACTTCACTGCCCGCTGGGCTTACGCTGCGCCGCGGAACGAGAACCTGCCGATCATCGTCGCCGCACTGGGCGAGAAGATGCTGGAGCTCGCGGGCGAGGTCGCCGACGGCGTCTCCCTTTGGATGTGCTCGCCTGAGTACGTCGAAAGAACGGTCATCCCCACGGTGACCCGCGGGCGCGAGCGCGCCGGCAAGACGCTCGAAGGCTTCGAGGTCATGGCGGCTATCCCGGTCGGCCTGGCGGCCGACTCACAGGGGCCACGCGACGCTTTCCGCGCCACCGTGGAGCGCTACGCTTCGCTGCCGTTTTACCGGCGGATGATGGAGGCGAGCGGATTCAAGGAAACGCTCGACCGCGGTGAGATCTCCGACGCCATGCTCGCCGACCTCGGCGGCATCGGTTCGGTCGACGACATCAACCACATCCTCGAACGCTACCGGCAGGCCGGCCTGACGCTGGCCGCAATTGGCCCGATGCCCAAGTCTCAGGGAACCGTCGGGGTCGAGGCGACGCTGGAGGCGGTGATCGGTTGAGGCCGGTCGTCGGCGTCACGGCGGGCAGCGATCCCAATCCAAACGCCCCTGCTCGCTACCGGCTCAATCGCGCCTACGTGGACGCGCTGGTGGCGGCCGGCGCCGCACCGGTGCTCCTCCCACCCGGCTCCGACGCGGTTCCCCTGCTCGAGAAGCTCGACGGTCTCGTCCTGACCGGTGGCGCCGACGTCGATCCGCAGCTCTACGGCGAGGAGCGAGCGCCGGAGACCGACTTCGTCGATCGCGTTCGGGACGACCTGGAGCTCCCGCTTGCGCGAGCGGCGGCCGGCGAGGAGAAGCCGATCCTTGCCATCTGCCGTGGCCAGCAGGTGCTCAACGTCGCTCTCGGCGGCACGCTGGTCCAGCACCTGGAGGACCACCCGCGTGGTGACTCCAACGGGGACCGAACCGCGATCCTCCACACCGTACGCTTGGATCCGCACTCGGTTCTCGGCGAGCTGCTCGGCCCGACCCTGCAGGTCAACAGCCTGCACCATCAGGCCGTGAAGGATGTCGCCCCGGGCCTGCGCGCGGTGGGTTGGAGCGAGGATGGCGTGATCGAGGCGCTGGAATCGGAGTCCGACGCGGTGC
>CAZHAC010000119.1:0-7078 GCA_964529765.1 uncultured Actinomycetes bacterium | reverse complement strand
ACGCCGTCAAGCAGATGTGGGCCGAGGCCGGCGCCCGGGTGCAGACGGAATGCAGGGGACGCGCACTCTTCTTCGCCGGCTGGACCGACCACGGGACCAACGCGATCGGCGCCTTCGACATGACGCTCTACTCGAACGCGTGGGGTCCCGATCCCTCGGCCTGGGTGCCGGCCGGCTCGTCGTCCCAGATCCCGACCGCGGGGGCGCCCGGGGGTTTGAACTGGAACCGCTGCCGGGACGCCAAGCTGGATTCGGACCTCGAACGCATATCCACGGTCTTCGGCGCCGCCCGCCGGGACGCCACGCGATCGGCAGAGCGTGCCTGGCTCGGCTATCACTGCACGATTCCCCTCTTCGAGTGGCCCGATGTGCGAGCGGTCGCCAGCCGCCTGCATAACTTTGCCGCCAACCCCGGAATGCCCGCCGAGACCTGGAACGTCTCCGACTGGTGGTTGAATTAGTGCTTCGTTCGACCAGCTCTCCGGCCGCCTCGGCGGGCCGCCACCGAATCAAGAACCCGCCCTGCCGTAAGGCCTGGCTGTGCCAGGCCGTCTGAGTCGGTGATCCAAGCGTTGGTACCGGGGCGGCGCCGAAAGGGAGGTAGGGTCCGGGGGAGGAACCGCAGGTTCTTCCCCCGTTGGTCTCCGACTGGTGGTTGGCGGGATGACCGCCCCGGGATCGGGAGGCGACGCCGCGGCGACGCCGGCCCGACGGACCACTGCGGTTGAATCCAGCTACGACATGAGAGCGCGCCTCACGAGCGCCGGTCTGCCGCTCGGCCGGCAGGTGCTCGTCATCTTCGCTGCGCTCTCCGTGCTCATCGTGGTCACGGGCGGCGCCATCGTCGAAACCGAACGGATGCAGCAGCAGGCATCAGCCGCCGACACGCTCGATCGCACAGCGGATTCGGCTTTGAACGCGCTCGCGCAGATCATCGGCGACCAGGGCAATTCCCTGGACGACTACGTCCTCACCGAGAACCTTTCCACCCTCGGCGATTTCGAGGCCGCGGTGCCCGCTTTCGACGCTCGCCGGGCGGAGCTCGCGCAGTACGCGCAGGACCCGGTGCTCGGGCGCACTCTCCGGACGGTACTCGCCAGCGCCGATGCCTATGAGGCGTGGGCGAGGGACGCGCGCACGACCCTGACGCAGCCGGGCGCACAACTGCCCAGCTTCGACCGTGGCACGGCCCTTCACGTCGCCTTCCAGCGCGACAACCTGGTTGCCGAAGTCGGCGCCCGGCAGGCGTCTGTTGGCCAGGAACGCCAGCTGGCCGAGCTCAACGTGGTGCTGGTCGCGGTCACCGTGACGTCAGCAGCGATCCTGCTTGCCGGACTGGCGGCAACACTGTGGCTGCTCTTCGCGTCGACCCTGCATCCGATTCACCTCCTGGCCGAGGCCGCCCGGGCGCTTGCCGCCGGTGACTCCGCACAGATCCCGACCACGCTGGGCGCCAGCGAGGTCCGGGTGCTGGCGGCGGCGCTGGAGAGCTGGCGGCGAGCTTCCGAAGCGCGCCTCACGATGGCTGACGCCACGATGCAGGTCGGCGAGTCATTCTCCGTCGAGAACGTGCTCCGGAGCGGCGCTGCCACTCTATGCCGGGTTCTCGAGGCCGGCATGGCCGCTTACACGCTGGTCGACGTGCATGGGCAGGCGACCCTGTCCTGCACCTTCAAGGATGGCGAGCTGGGTCCCTTCGAGACGGCCAACGTACCCCGGGATGCACCCAGCCGCGCGGTCGGCGCCAGCGGAGGTCCGGCCTTGACCGACCTCCGCGAAGAGCGGTGGTCAGAGGTGGTCCGGCGATTCGCGGAGTCGAACGGATGGGGACCGGCGCTCTCGGTTCCACTCCGCTCCGGAGGCCGCTCCCTCGGTGTCCTGACCCTCGTCCGGCTCGACTCCAAGCGTGCTTTCACGCATTCCGACGTCGAGATGATCGAACCAGCGGTAGCCGACCTGGCCGGTGCCCTGCACGTTGCCCAGCTGCTGGCGCGGCTCAAGGCGGCCGACCAGCACAAGAGCGAATTCGTAGCCCACATGAGCCACGAGCTGCGGACGCCGCTGAACTCCGTGCTCGGCTTCGCCCAGCTGCTGGGTGACCCCGGTTTCGGCAGCCTCAACGAGCGCCAGCGGCGCTACCTCGGCTATATATCGGCGAGCGGAGCACACCTGCTATCGCTCATCAACGACGTGCTGGATCTGTCCAAGGTCGAGGCCGGGCACCTTCAGCTGCAGTCCGAGGCGATGGCGCTCCGTGCCGTACTCCTTGAATGCACGGCCGAGGTCAAGCCGCAGTCGGACGCCAAGTCACTCGAGCTGGCGGTCGAGGCGGAGCCGGGCACCACGGTTCTCGCGGACCGCAGACGGGTGGTCCAAATCATCCTCAACCTGCTCTCGAACGCGATCAAGTTCACGCCCGACGGCGGGCAGGTAACGGTTCGCGCATTCGAGGCCGAGGAAGCCGCTGTGATCACGGTTCGCGACTCCGGCATCGGAATCCCGGCCGCCGACCAGGAACGCATCTTCGAGGCCTTTACCCAGCTCACTGGCGGGCGCACCCGGAACCAGGAGGGCACCGGCTTGGGGCTTGCTTTGTCACGCCGGCTGGCGGAAGAGATGGGCGGGCGGCTGACAGTCGACAGCGTGGTCGGACAGGGCAGCTCCTTCCACCTCCGGCTCCCACTGGCACCCGCGCGCCAGCGACCGGAGTTGGCGGCTTCGGTCAGGTCATAGCCCGGAATTTGCCGCCGCCACGTCTTCCAGGCGAGGGCGACGCCGCAACGCCGCAGAGGCGCTAGCCGACCCACCAGTCGGCGACGTTCCAGGTGTTGCCTGCCGCCGATGGGTTGAGCGCGAAGTTGTGCAGCCGTTTGGCGGCCAGCCCCACGTCCAGCCGCCAGAAGAGCGGCGTCTCGCAGCGAGCCGACTGGTAGGCCGCCTCCAGAGCCTGATAGGCGGCGGCGCGCTGGCTCCGGTCGAGAGTGGCCGCCCCGCTCGCGAGAGCCCCGTCGACCCCTGGCGAAGCGCAGCGAGCGTAGTTCGCCGGCGACCCGGAAGTGAAGAGCCCCCGCACCCCGTCCGGATCGGGCGAGGTATTCCAGGCCCAGAGACCCGCCTGGTAGCCGCCCCCGCCTAGCGAGCCGGGGCGCGTCGGCGGACCGAAGAGGACGTCCGGGGACGCCCCCTGCAGCTTGACGTCGGCCCCGAGCTGCCGCCAGCTCGTAGCCAGCGCTTCGGCCTCGGCCGCCCGCAGTGGGCTGTCAGAAGTCGTGACGAGCGTGAAGGCGAGCGGCTTTTGGTCCCGCTTCCGCAACCCGTCTGAACCTGCGATCCAGCCGTCGCCATCCAGCTCCTGGCGGGCGGCGGCGGCGTCGAGCCGGAGCGGTGCCGCTCGCGGCACCCAGCGAATGGACGGGCTGAGCGGGCTGTCGGCGGCGGTCACCCGACCATGGAGCACGTCCCGGATGACGGCGGCGCGGTCGACCCCCAGCATGAGCGCGTCGACAAGCCGCGGATCGTCCTTGAACAGAGGGTCGGCGCGGTTGAGCGTGACCTGCTCATAGGAGAGGTCCGGAGCCGTCAGCAGCCTCTCACCGATCGCGGCCGCTGTATCCAGATCCCGTTCGTTGAGGTCGAGCGCAGCCACGATCTCGCCAGCTTTCAGCGCCGCCAGTTCCTCCTGCTTCGTCGCATAGCCCTGAAAGACGAGCCGGTCGAGGTGGGCGAGGTGCCCGAGGTACGGCATCTCCGAGCGCCCATCCGCGTAGCGAGGGTTGCGCTGGAGTACGTAGCGGTCGCCCGGGGCGTCGACGAGCGTGAATGGGCCGGACACGACATCCGGCTTTGCCCAGTAGCCGTCGGCGGGCAGTTTGGCAGGGTCGATCGAGGCCAGGCGGTGGGCCGGGACGATGACCGAGAACAGCAGCGGGTAAGCGGGATAGAGGGAGCGGAAGTGAACCGTGAAGGAGTCGCCGGCGCGGTCGATCGCAGAGATACGGTCGTAGCCCTCCTGGGACTGCGACGCATGCCAGGTGAAGATGACGTCGTCGGGAGTGATCGGCTGTCCGTCCGACCACTTGAGGCCGGCTCGAAGCGTGTAGGTCACGTCCATGCCAGACCCGACCTGCTTGACCCGCCCGTTCTCGAACGTCGGCACCTCCTTCGCCAGGTCGCCGTAGTAGCCGAGCGCCGGATCGACCCCGACCAGGCCGGAGAACAGCGCTTGCTCGATCCAGACGGCGCTCGCGGGCTGCGAGTAGATCGCGGGTAGCGCCGGGGGCAGCAGCCAGTCGCCGACGCTCACCGTGCCACCGTCGCGCGGCGCGGGCTCAGGCGAGTAGCGCGCGGGGATCGCCGCCGCTTGCACGCTCGGGGTGGTCGAGGGGGCGGACGGCGGCTGCGGCGCGCCCGGCGGCTGGCAGGCGATGACGACGAAGGTGACAAGGAGAACGACCAGACGGGGCACCGCCGTCATTCTCGCCCCGGAGCGACGTGGTTAGGGCGCGTGCCGGGTTACAGCCGTTCCAGGACCTCGATCCGCTTGCCCTCGTACTCGTCGTCCGAGAGCACGCCGCCCGAGTGGAGCCGGTCCAGCATGTCCATCTCCTCGAGGACATCGAGAAGCGGTGCCATCGTCCGCCGGGCGAGGTACGCGTCGGAGGCCAGGCCCTGCTCTTCAGGGCGGCGGCCGTCGAACTCGCGCACGTAGAAGAGCGCCTTGATCGACGAAAAGGGAATGCCCAGCTTGCGCACGACCTGCTCACCCTCGGTCTCGGGATGGAGGTGAAGCACGATCCCGTAGCGGTGGCGCTGGAGGGCGCCGTCGATGTGTCCGCGCAGGACCTCGCCGTCGAGGAAGCGGAGGGCGACCTTGCGCCTGGGCGTCTCCGGCTCCTCGATCTCACCGACGGGCAGGTCGACCCACTTGACGGCCGACAGCGGCACCCACGCCATCTCGTTGTTCTCGATGCCGGCCACGTCGTTGACGTCGATGATGAAGTCGGGCTCGTCGAAATCGAGGTCGCGGGCGGTGCCCTCCATCACCTCGTCGTCGAAGAACTTGACCGTGACTTGTGCCATCTGCTGCCTGGTCTCTTCAGACTTTAACGGGGCGCCGGTGACCGAGCTTGCGCATGCAGGCGACGCATTCGGCGATGTGCCGGCGCACCGCCTCCGCCTGCGACGTCCTCAGCTTCCCAGCCAGGTAGGGCGCGAGCAGCGGCTGGACTTCGGCGCAGGTCAGTGCGGATCCACCACCCTGGAGAATGACGAACTCCTCCTTGAAGCGAAGCCGGGCGCGGTAAAGAAGGGTTTCGATCGCGCTCTCGCTGAGGCTCATGATCTGCGCTATCCGGCGGTAGCTGAGGCCCTGAAGCTCGCGGAGCGTGAGCACCAGGCGGTACTTCTCGGGCAGGCGCTGGGCCACCAGCCAGACCTGGCGGCGGAGCTCGTTCTGCTCGCTGGCGACGACCGGGTCGTAGGCGTGCGCGGGCGCCGGCAGCCGGAGCATGAGGTCCTCGTCGTCCTCTTCATTGCTACCTGCCAGCTCACGCGGGTCGCGCTGCCGGCGCCGGAGCTCGTCGTAGCAGAGGTTGCGGGCGACCGTGTGGATCCAGCCCCCGAAGTTGAAGTCGTCGTCCATCCGGTGGAGGTTTCTCAGTGACTTGAGAAAGGTCTCCTGAGCGATGTCCTCGGCCAGCAGGCCATCGCCCAGCTTGCGGTGGACCAGGCGGTAGATAGACCCGATATAGCGCCGGTGGAGCTCCTCGAAGGCGCCCGACTCGCCGGCCTTGAAGGCGCGGACGAGCTCGACGTCGCTGCGCTCGTCGCGCTGCACCGATTTCACAGCGTGATCCCCATCAGGCGACAGGCCCGGGCGGCCGCCCGCTCGAGCAGGCCCTCCGCCCCTGCTTCCATCTCCGCGACCGTCGCCGGTCCCTCCGCGATCGGCAGCACCGCCTCGACGCCCACCTCGAGCACGCGTTCCCAGCCTCCGGACAATCCGCCGGCGAGCAGAACCACTGGCACGCCAGCCCGGCGGGCGCGGGTCGCGACCTCGGCCGGTCCCTTGCCATACGCGGTCTGCGCGTCGACCCGGCCCTCGCCCGTGAAGACGGCGGCAGCGTCGCTCAGCGCGCTATCGAAGCCGGAGGCGTCAACCACCAGGGGTGCACCGCGCGTGAGCTCGGCGCCCAGGAAAACGACGAAGCCTGCGCCGGCGCCCCCGGCGGCCCCGGCGCCCGGAAGGTCGCGCACGTCCCGCCCCAGGTCGCGCTCGACCACGTCCGCGAAGTGGGCCAGGGCGGCATCGAGCTCCGCGACCATCTCCGGCGTCGCCCCCTTCTGGGGCCCGTAGACCGCCGACGCCCCTTCCGGACCGCAGAGCGGGTTGGTCACGTCGACCGCCACCTGGACCGCGACCCGGGACCAACCCGGGTCCACACCGCCAGCGTCGATCCGGGCCAGGCGGGCCAGCGGCGCACCGCCACGCGGCAGCTCCTGGCCCCGGCTGTCGAGCAGGCGAAAGCCGAGCGCCTGGGCCATCCCAGCCGCCCCATCGTTCGTAGCCGAACCGCCGATGCCGGCGATGATCCTTGTTACCCCTCGCCTCCGTGCCGCCTCGAGCAACTGGCCGAGGCCGTACGTGGAAGTAACGCGCGGATCGCGCTTTTCGATTGGAACCAGGGTCAGGCCGCTCGTCGACGCCAGCTCGACAACCGCCGTTGCGCCTCCGTCGATCAGCCCATACCGGGCGTTCACAGGTTCACCGAGCGGGCCTTCCACCCTGACCTCGACCAGCTCGCCGTGCCTGGCCGCGACCAGGGCTTCGACGGTCCCTTCGCCGCCGTCGGCGATTGGCACCTCGAGGACCTCGGCGTGGGGCAGGGCGGAACGCACGCCGCGTGCGATCGCCGCGGCGGCCGCGGGCGATCCGAGTGAGCCCTTGAACGGGTTGGGTGCCGCGACCAGTCTCATCGCCGGGCGGAGTCTAAGGCCCGGGCCCTCGTTTAGTAGACGGGTAGAGTCCAGCCGGCGTACTTCGCGCTGTCCCCCCGGCAGGCGTCGAAGTAGATGTGCT
>CAZHAC010000118.1:0-7113 GCA_964529765.1 uncultured Actinomycetes bacterium | reverse complement strand
GCGAGCCGGTCGGCCAGCACGGCACCCACGATCATCGCGCCGATCATCGGAATCAGCCGAAGGCCGGTCGCCTGGGCGTCGTAGCCGAGAACGACCTGGATGTAGGGCGTGAGCACGAACAGGGCGCCGGTCATGGCAAAACCGACGACCACGAACGCCATCGTCGCCCAGGCGAACATGCGGCTCCGGAAAAGGCGCGGGTCGACGAACGGTGAGGCCTGGCGCAGGTCCCAGATGACGAAGGCGGCGAGGACGATCACGCCGGCGCCGAGACCGAAGAGCACGCGCGCGGCGCCCCAGCCGTTTGCCGGCTGCTCGATGATCCCGTAGACGAGCGCGGTCACGCCGGCGACGGCCATGATCGCTCCTACCCAATCGAAGGCCCGGGCTTCGGGGTCCTTGCTCTCGGGCACCAGGAACCAAACGCCGATCAGGCCGGCGGCGACGACCGGCGCGTTGATCAGGAAGATCGTGCCCCAACTCGCGTGCGTCAGAAGGTAGCCGGCGACCAGGGGGCCAGCCGGAAGTCCGACCAACGCGCCCGCGGAGAGCAGCGCGACTGCGCGCGGCCGCTCGGCCTCCGAGAACATCGAAGGCAGGATCGAGACCGAGAGTGGAAGCACGATCGCGCTGCCCACGCCCATCAGGGCGCGCATCAGGATCAAGCCGGTGGCGGTGGTCATCTGGCTGGCCAGAACGGACGCCACGCCGAAGATGACGAGTCCGATCAGAAGCAGGCGGCGGCGGCCGTAGCGGTCGCCGAGCACGCCGGCGGGGAGCAGGAGACCGCCCAGCGCGAGCGTGTAGGAAGCCGAGATCCACTGCAGCTCGCTCGTGCTCGCCGAGAGCTTGGTGGCAAGGGTTGGCAGCGCTGTGAAGAGGACGGTGATGTCGAGGCCGATCGCAAGCGCGCTGACGAGCAGAGCCGCCGCCGCCCACCACCGGCCACTCGTCCCCCGGACTTCACCCCTGGTCTTTACCGCCACCTCAGCCACCTCCCCTTTTTCTAGCTGAGGTAACTTTATAGCGACTCCAACTTTCATGCAAGTCCACAATCAGGCTGGAGACAGGTCTGGCACTGAGCTCTTCCGCACTGGCGGGAGGTGGAGCTGGGTTAGATTCCGATCAGCTCGACAGCGAGTTCGAGGAAGCGGCCGTATCGTTCCGCTGCCTGTTCGACGGCCGCCTTCTCGGCCGGCTCGAGGCCGTCGAGGAGCCTGATCTCGACGCGCACAGCGCGCCGCTGGAGCGTGCGGCGCCAGGCTCCCCTGACCCGGCCGCTGACGGTGAGCACGTTGGAGAGGATGCCGCCCTGAGGCGCGGCTTCGCGGAAGTACGGGAAGAAGGACGGGTCGAAGGGCCGGTCGGCATGCAGGGCCGCGCTCCGGTCGCGATAGGCGACGGTGTATTCGTCGAAGTTCGGCAGCAGGTGCGCCTCGCCGGCCACCGGCGGGTCTGGGTCGAGGGTGGGGTCAAACCAGTAGTCCTTGCCGTCGATCACATCGCGTTCCAGCGCTGACCCGGCCAGCTCGAGTCCGGAGCGGGCGTCAGCGACCGTTAAGCCCGACCACCACACGAAGTCCTGCACCTGCGCCGGTCCGTGGCTCCGGAAGTAGCGGCAAGCGAGCTCCGCCACCGCCTGATCACGCTCCAGGCGAGGCGCTTGCGGTGCGCGCTCCTCGAGCAGCGCGTACGTGAACTGCTTCCCCCGCCGGGGCCCACTGGCAATGACGGCGTCCAGCTCCGCGCAGAGCAGCAGATGGGGCAAGCGCTGCCCGTCAGGCGCGATCCCGGCTCGCTGCAGGGCGTCGCCGAGCTCTGGACGTGTCAGCTGCCGACCTCCGGTAAGCGCCTGCGCGAAGACGTCCTCGGCGCGCGCGATTGTGGCCGCATCGAGGCCCAGCTCTCGGTGCCGGCTGGCAAGGCCGGCGCGGACCCGCGGGCCGGTCAGCTCGAGCAGCCAGCGGATGTCTTCGGGCAGCACGAAGTGCCACGTCGGGCGCAGCACGTGCGTGCGCAGGATCTCGCCGGCATCGAAGAGGCGATCGATCTCGGCGTCACTGACAGGCGTGACGCGTTGAGCGAGCGCCCACTTGGCGCCGCCGTAGTCCTGCGCCTGCACGGCGCCCAACCAGCGAACGGCGCCGACCGGCGACGGGAAGGGATCCCCGATCAGCCGCTGCGCGAGCAGGCGGCGAACTGCGACGTCAGCCACGGCCACAACACGTTACCTGGCGCGGGCCGGATGACTACGCCGCCCAGGCCGCCAAACGGGAGGGAACCCGGATGGTTCCCTCCCGAACCACCCTCCGAACTCGGCGCGACGTTTCCAACGCCTGGATCACGGACTCAACCGGCCCGGCAAAGCCGGACCTACGCGCTACATCGATTGACTGAAGGGGGACGGGACGCCACGCGAGCGGAACTAAGCCGCCCAGGCCGCCTCCGCGAGCCGCGGGCGCAGGTCACGCTCCCAGAAGCGGACGAACCCCTCCTGGTCAGGGCCGGCCTGGACGAGGGCGATGTGATCGAAGCCAGCTTCGACGAACTTCCGGATCCCGTCCAGGTGCTTTTGAGGGTCGGGCCCTGAAGGCACCAGCTTGGCCACGTCCTCGACCGAGTAGGCCTCGCTGGCCGCCGTGAAGGCAGCCGGGTTCGGGAGCTCCGTCTGCACTGGCCAGCCGGGGACCGCGAAGCGCCAGTAGCGGCGGGCTGTCTCGGCGGCCGACCTCTCGTCGCTTCCGTAACAGACGGCGATCTGTCCGTAAGTCGGCCCCAGTCCCCCGGCCTCCCGGTAGGCCTGGACCAGGTTCGGCTTTGGCTCGGTCGCGATCAGGGCACCGCCGCTGCTGGCCGCCAGCCGCGCCGCGTCGACTCCGCCGGCGGCCACGCCAATGGGCATCCCGCCTTCTGTCGGAGCACTGTAGAGCTTGGCGTCCTCGACCGTGAAGTAGTCCCCGTCGTAGGTGACGGTCTCCCCGGTCCAGAGACGCTGGATGATGTCGATGGCCTCCTCGAGCATGCGGTGGCGGATGAGAGCCGTCGGCCAGGCGATCCCAACCACGTGCTCGTTCAGCTTTTCGCCGGCGCCCATGCCGAGCGTGAAGCGGCCGCCGGTGAGGAGCGACACCGTGGCCGACTTCTGGGCCACGATCGCCGGATGGTAGCGGCCGATCGGACAGGTGACCATCGTCATCAGCGGCATCCGCTGAATTCGTTCGGCCAGCGATCCGAGCACCGTCCAGGCGTACGGACTCTCGCCCTGCTCCTCCAGCCAGGGGTTGTAGTGGTCGGAGATCACGGCGAAGTCGAAGCCTGCCTTCTCGGCAAGCTCAGCGTCACGGACCAGGTCGACCGGCCCGCGCTGTTCGCAAATCAGCGTGTATCCGAAACGTGCCATGCCGCTCAAGCTACGACGAGAAGCGACGGCAAACCGCGGTTCCTGAGCCGGTTTCTGCCAAGCTGCGCCGATGCGCGTAGTTGTCATCGGCGGCGGCATGGCGGGAGTTTCGATCGCCTTCGAGCTCGCGGCTTCCGCCCAGGTGGTGCTCCTCGAGCAGGAGCCACAGCTCGCGTACCACACCACCGGCCGATCCGCCGCGATGTACCTGCAGAGCTACGGGAACGCGACCGTGCGTGCTCTGACCGTCGCCAGCCGCGGCAACTTTGACGAGCTGAGGGCTCGCTACGAGACGCCGGCCCTACTCACGCCGCTGCCCCTCCTGTGGACGGCGGACGCGGACTCCCGCGCGGAGCTCGACCACCTGCTGGGCCAGGGGAGCCCGCTGCGGCGATTGACCGCCGAGGAAGCGATCGCGATGTGCCCAGTCATCAGGCGCGACCACCTGGTCGCGGCCGCCCTGGACACCGAGGCGATGAGCATCGATGTCCCCTCCCTGCACCAGGCCTACGTTCGCGGGCTGCTGGGTCGCAGGGGTGAGATCCGGCGTTCGGAGCCCGCCATCGCGATCGTTCGCGAGGGCGACGCTTGGCGGGTGACGACAGAGGCTGGGGTGATCACCGCGGATGCCGTCGTCAACGCCGGCGGCGCCTGGGCCGACCTTGTCGCCGAGAGGGCAGGCGTTCGCCGCGTCGGACTCCGGCCGCTGCGGCGCACGATCTTCACCAGCCCGGTCGCGGGCCACGGCGACATCTCGGGCTGGCCATTCGTCAGCGACGTCGCCGAGCGCTTCTACTTCCACGCCGAGCACGACCAGGTGATCGCGTCGCCGGCGGACGAGATCCCGGACGAGCCGCGCGACGCGCGGCCGGACGAGGTCGACATCGCTGCGGCGATCGAGGTCATCAACGAATTCACGACGCTCGGCTTGCGGAGCGTTCGCAAGGCGTGGGCGGGGCTGCGCTCGTTCGTCGCTGACCGCTCGCCGGTGGTCGGCGCCTCCAGGGAGGAGCCGGGCTTCTTCTGGTTCGCCGGCCAGGGCGGCTACGGCATCCAGATGGCTCCCGCACTCGCGCGCGCGGGCGCGTCCCTACTGCTCGACGGCCGGCTGCCAGACGACATCGCGAGATTCGGCGTGTCGCCGGCCGTCCTCTCGCCCGACCGCCTTCTGGCCTTCGACTGACGCTGCCGCCCCCGGCTAAGCTTGTGTCGATGGTTCGCTGGCCCTTCTTCGAGCCGAGTCCGATGCGCGACCTCCTGGAGGCGTTCCTGCAGGACGACCGGCGGCGCACGGCCACTTCCCGAGCCACCACGGGTCAAGGCCTTGGGCAGCCGATGCCGGTCAACGTCTACCAGGATTCCGATTCGATGATCGTCCAGGCGATGATTCCTGGCGCCGGGCCTGACGACATCGACATTCAGTGCGCCGAAGGCCTGTTGACGATTCGGGCGCGCACGCGCGTCGACGACCACGACTACGTGCACCAGGAGATCCAGGCGACTGACTGGTTCCGGCAGCTTGCCCTGCCCGCCGAGCTCAAGTACGAGCAGGCTGAGGCGGACGCCAGCAACGGCATGCTCACCATTCGCATTCCCAAGACCCGGCCCCGGACGCCCGAGAAGATCCGCATCCAGGTATCCCGCAAAGGGAGCGAGTCCGCGACGATCGACGCCGAGCCGGGCGAGGGCTACTCCGAGGTCAAGCCCAAGCGGCGCCCGAGCAACGAGTAGCGACCGCCAGTTAGTAAAAAGCGGTCGTGCGGCGTCGTCGCAGCTGGTCGAGACGCAGCTGGATCCAGCTGCGCACCTGGTCGCCGATTTCGAGCACCAAGCCCTGATCGCCGGCGGCGTCGGGACCGAGGCTGCTGGTCTCGATCGGCTCGCCGAAGCTGAGGAACCACTTCGAGGGCAGCGGCAGCAGCCCCAGCAGACCCAGCCAGGGAAAGGTCAGCGTGATCGGTACCGTACCCGTGCCCAGCGCGCGGCCGAGGGCCGGGAAGTCGTAGATGACGGGATGCACCTCCTCACCGCCGACCACCGCTACGGGGATGATCGGCGCCCCCGTGCGCAGGGCGACCTGCACAAAGCCCCCGCGTCCGAACCTCTGGACTCGGTAGCGCTGGCTGAAGCGCTTGGCCGCGCCCTTCACCCCCTCCGGGAAGACGCCCACCAGTTCGTCGCGCTCGAGCAGCGTTTGCGCGTTATCCGGGTGCGCGAGGACGTTCCCGGTGCGCAGCATGAACTGGGACAGGAGCGGCGTCGCGAATGCGAAGTCGACCACCAGCATGCGGGCATGACGCGGCTGCGGGTGTTCAACCATGATTGCGGTCCTGATCATGGCGCCGTCCCATGGCACGACCCCGGAATGGTTGGAAACGAGCAGCGCCCGCCCGCTCCTGGGGACATTTTCGATGCCATCGGCCTCCACCCGGAAGTAGTGGCGGTAGACCCATTCGAAGATCGGCTTCATCCGCATCGTGAAGTCGGGATCGAAGCCGAAGTCGTCGCGCCCGTACGCAACCGGTTCTTGGGACTTGACGACCCTCAATGCACCGGCCATCTCGGGATTATTCATCCATAAGCGCGCCGGTCGCTAACCGGCTGAGGGCTTAGGATGGTCGCGGCCTCGCCATGCCCTTCGATTTCCAGGCCGCTTGCGACGAGTACCTCGGCTGGCTTCAGCTGGAGGCGAACAAGAGCCCGAACACGGTGCGGGCCTATGACCGTGAGATCCGGCGCTTCGGTGGCTTTCTGGCCGCGCGCGGACACTCGCTCCGCATGGAAGACGTCGCCTACGAAGACATTCGCGCATACCAGCGGCACCTTGCCCAGGTCCTGCCGCAAGCATCGTCGCGTCACCGCGCGCTGGTCGCGATACGTTCCTGGCTGCGCTGGCTCGCACGCGAGGAGCTCATCGTCAAAGACTTCTCGAACCGCATCACGCTGCCCAAGCTGGAGCAGAGGCTCCCCAAGCCCATGCAGCCCGAGGAGCTGACCCGGCTCCTGGCGTCGCTTCCCAACGAGTCGCTGATCGAAAAGCGCGACCGCGCGCTGGTCCACTTCCTGATCAGCACTGGCTGCCGGATCAGTGAGGCGCTTTCACTCGACCGCAACGACATTCCGGTCGACGGCCATCGGCTGGTCGTGACCGGCAAGGGCAGCAAGCAGCGCGTGGTCTACCTGACAGAGGACGCGCGCGCGGGCATCGACGAGTACCTGAAGGCGCGCGAGGACACCTCGATGGCTCTCTTCGTCAACTACGACCGCAAACTCCGCCCGGGCGACGACCGCCGCCTGACGGGGGCGGGCGCACGCCATATCGTGAACCGGCTGCGAAAGCAGCTGGGGGCGTGGTCGTTCCGATCGCCGCACGTGGCGCGCCACACCGCGGCCACCACCCTGCTCGAGGTGACGGGCGGCGATGTGCGCTTGGTCCAGGAGGTGCTAGGGCACGCCAACCTGAACACACTCCAGGGCTATACGCGAATCGTCGATGCGCGCAAGCAGGAGGCCTACAAGGCCTACCAAAAGTACTTGGACGACAAGAAGTCACCCGCGGATCGCTAGCGGCCCGTGGCGTAAGTTCGTGACCGCCATACCGCCAGGGGCGCGTAGCGCACCGGTCAGGGGCTCGAGGCCGGGTGAACGGGTGGCGTGAGGAGGAGCGCATCGGTGGATGCGTGACGACGAAGCGCCGGGACCCGTGAGCCCGG
>CAZHAC010000117.1:0-7114 GCA_964529765.1 uncultured Actinomycetes bacterium | reverse complement strand
CGCGAGAAGCGAACGGAACCTGGTGACCTGGAAGGCAGACCGCCTTCAAGAGCGCGCGTCGCACCTCCCGCTTGGACTCGCCGTCCATGTAGGCGAAGCCGTATCCAGCCGCGGAATGCCCTTCGGGCAGCAGCTCTCGCAGCCTCACTCCGCCACCTCCCGGGCCTGCCGCACCCGGTCCAGCTCGGAGGTGAAGGTCACGTGGTGAGGCAGCTTCAGGTGCTCCACGAAGCCGGCGGCCTCCTGCCCGTCGAGGGCGATGGCCAGGAACTCGGCGTCCTCCGCCGGCTCCAAGCGCCGGGGTGGGTCAAGCGCCGATCGTGCGCAGTTGGCGTCGAGCACGGCGGCGGCGATGGCGCGCCGCTCGAGCTCGCCGACGGTGGCCCCAACCCCGAGCGTCAATCGGGGATCCGGGCTGCCGCCGTGCAGACGGTAGAGCACGACCTCCGCATAGGTGACCTCGATCTCGCCCAGGCTGAAGCTGCCGCCTTCGGGGCGAGACATGCTGACCTGCAAACGGCCGCGCCGGAGCTCGGCCAGGGTCGGGTCCTGGCGAGACGAGTTGCCGCGAATCGCTGTGTATGCGAGTGCGGTCAGAGTGCCCGTCTCAGCCCGAGCGAGGAGCTGGAGGAGTGCGCCCCGCTGGCGGCGATCGACGGCCTGGCGGTTGATGTCGACCGCCTCCGCCCGCGGCTCGGCGCTGGCGACGAGCCCCTCCCGGGTCAGGGCGTCCAGCGCCCGTTGGAATCCCTTGGGGGGAGGCTGGGAAGGCTCCGGCTGGTGGCCGTTTGAGTTCGGCGGAGCCGGCCGTGCCGGATCCAGGCGGAGCAGCCTTTGCTCGTAGTCCAGGGAGGCGCCCAGGTACTGGCCGCCGGCCGGCTCAGCGAAGCCCGGCGTAATCCTGCGCAGCGCACGCAGCGCGGCCACCGGCACGCGCGAAGTGGCCAGTCGCGGCAGAACAGCCGCCCAGGCCCTGACCAGGGAAACGGCGCGCGCGACATCGCCACCGGCCTGCGCCAGCGCGGTGGCCGCGATCCGGCGGTCGGCCACGCCCGACTCCGCCATCACCTGGTCGGCGACCAGTCCGGCGTCACCCAGGTCCGGGTTCCGGTCCGCGAGGGCTCCGGCAGCGGCGACGGCCCCTGTCCGGTCGCTGACGCTTGTGTACCCCATCAGCCCTGCCACCTGAGGAGCGTCGTGCGCGGAAGCCCGAGCACCCGCCCCCGGGCGTCGATCAGGACCGTGTCGACGCCCAGCGGGTAGCGGCTGCAGGCGGCCTGTCGCGCTTCGAGAGCGGCGCGGGCCAGCGGCAGGTTGACCTCGAAAGGCTCGGCGACGCCCGGTCCTTCGACCGTGACCGGCGTCACCTCCTCGCCGGCGAGGACGACGACGGTCGCCCCCCGCTCCGGCTCCTCCTCGGTTCCGACATCTGCTCCAGCAAAGGCGGCCGAAGCGCCTTGCTGGTCGGTGACCACCAGCGTCTGTTCGCCGTCCCAAACCGCGGTCCGGAGCAGGTCGAGCGCGCGCTCGGGGTCGGGAGCGGGCGTGGCGAACCAACGCGCGGGCCGCGCCAGAGCCTCCAGGAGCGAGCGAAAGGCGCGGTGGGCATCCTCTTCCGTAATCACCGGCCGACCCTCGTCGCGGCGACCGCTCGTGCTTCATCGTCGTGCCTGGCCGCGATTCGCGCAATCGCCGCCTCGGCCAGGGGATCGGCGAGCGCCGGCTCGGCGTCGAGAATCGCCGCCGCGAGGCTGGCTTCGTCGTCCCAGCCCAGCACCGCTGCCCAACCGGCCCGATGGTCCACCGTGACCGCGCACGTCGTGACGACGACCTCAGTCAGGCAGAAGGAGCCGGCCGGCGTCTCGAGCTCGACCATCACGCTGCCGGCGGCCGGCGCTTCGACGATCTCGACGCGACTCCTGGTCGCGACCAGCTCGGCCAGGGCGACCAGCTCGGCGCGTTCCGCGCGAGCGGCTGCGGCGAGCCCGGCCGAGCGGTCCTCTGGAGAAAGCCCCGGCATCAGTGGATCCGCCTCCGGAGCGTGACAGCGACCGCCTCCACCGCGACGATGAGCATGCCCATCACGAGCAGGTACGTCAGCAGCCGCTGGTACTGGAAGAGGTTGAGTGAGGTCTCGATTCCGAATCCGAGCCCGCCGCCGCCGACGAACCCGAGCACCAGCGAAGAGCGGACGTTGGTATCCATCCGGTAGAGCGTCAGACCGATCATCGTCGGCAGGCAGGCCGGCAGTACCGCGTGGGCCGCAATCTGCACGCGGTTGGCGCCGATCACCGAGAGCGACTCAATCGAGGCCATGTTCACGTCTTCGATCGCCTCTGCGTAAAGGCGCCCGAGGATGCCCACCGAGTGGACGGCCAGGCCGAGCGTCGCCGGGAATGGGCCGAGACCGACCGCGGCCACGAAGAGGAGGGCCCAGATGATGTCCGGCACCACGCGGCAGACCGCGATCACACCGCGTGCTGCTGTGTATGCAAAGCGACCGGGCGTCGTGTTCTCGGCGGCCAGAAATCCCAGCGGCAGCGAGATGAAGATCGGAACGGTGGTACCGATGATGGCCACGTCAAGCGTGACCAGCGCCAGTTTGGCGCTGTCGCGCAGGACGCTGGTGTCAGGCGGAACGCCTCGACGAAGGATGTCGAAGATGCCGGCGAATCCGCCCGGGATGTCCTGCGGCCGCGCCTCGACAACCACGTAGGCCTGGACCAGCACGGCGAGGACGACAGCGCCGATGGCGAGCCGCTGGAGGACAGTGGCCCAAGGGATCTGGCGGAGCGGCGGAGCGGCCGCGGTGACCTCCATTCAGGCGGCGGCCGCGCCCGACTCCTCTCGGTAAAGCGCAGCCAGCCGCTCCTGGTCGATTCGGTCAGCGCGGTCGTCCATGACCACTGCGCCCTGGCGAAGGCCGACGATGCGGTCCGCGAACTGGCGCGCGACGTCCAGCTGGTGAAGGACGCAAATGACGGCCAGCCGCTCCGACCGCGCCAGCGCGCGCAGGAGGGTCATGACGTCGGCGGTCGCGTCCGGATCGAGGCTCGCGACCGGCTCGTCCGCGAGCAGTAGCGCCGGCTGCTGGAGGAGGGCACGGGCAATGGCAACTCGCTGCGCCTGGCCGCCGGAGAGGGTGTCCGCGCGCTGCGCGGCAAGGTGGGCGAGCCCGACGCGTTCCAGGCACTCGAGCGCCTGCCGTGACTCCTCTCGAGGAAAGAGTCCGGCGTGGGTGAGCAGCCCGTGCTGGCGGCCGAGACAGCCGACGGCGACGTTCGCGAGCGCCGAGCGCCGGGGCACCACGCTCGCGTTCTGGAAGATCACCCCGACCCGGCGCCGGCTTTCGCGGAGGCGCCGCCCGCGCAGCCGGGACCAGTCGTCGCCCGCGATCGTGATCGAACCGGAGGTGGGCCGGATCAGCCCGACGATGCAGCGGACGAGCGTCGTCTTGCCGCTGCCGTTGGCGCCGAGGATGACGGTCAGCTCACCCTCGGCCGCCCCCAGGGACACCGAGTCGAGGGCTCGGTGTCCGTTGGGGTAGACCTTGGACAGCTTCTGGACTTCGAGCAATCCGCCTCTCAGAGCTTGTTGACGTCGACGTTGAGGACCGTCGCCAGGTCGGCGATCTGCTTGTACGGCGCATCCGTCTGAGCGACCAGCTTGGGGCCGATCAGGATGCCCTTGGGGTCCTGGACCGTGCTCAAGTCGAGCGACAGGATGGAGTCGGCAAACTTCTTCTTGAAGGCCGCCGGCAGGTCGCCGCGCACTGTTATCGGGTCCTGCGGGATGGGGTCCGACTTCCACAGGGTCGGGAAGCCGGCGGCGGTGTACTCACCCGATTTGGTGGCGGCTGCGATGCGATCGCTGTTCAGCTCGCCGGCGTCGACCTTCTTGTTCTTGATCGCCTGGAAGGAGGCGGTGTGGCTGCCGGCGTAGACGGCTTGAACGCCGTTGTCAGGATCGATTCCGGCCTTCTTGAGTCCGTACGCGGGGAAAAGGTGGCCCGACGTCGACGCCGGGTCGGAGTAGGCGAACTTCTTGCCAGCCACCTGCTTGATGTCGGTGATCCCCGAGCCCTCGGTCGTAACGATGCTCGCGAAGTAGGTCAACGGCTGGCCCGAGGCGTCGGCGAAGGTGGCCACCGGTTCGGCGTTCGCGAGCTTGTGCGCGAATACGTACCCGAGCGGTCCGAATTCGCCGACCTCGAGCGTCTTGGCGCGCATCGCCTCGACCTCGGCGGTGTAGTTGGTGGTGACGTTGAGCTGGACCTTGCAGCCGAGCTTAGTGCTCAGCTTGTCCGCGATCTGCTGGTAGAGCGGGACCAGGGTGCTGGCGTCCTCGAACGGCTCGACGCCCATTCGGACCGTGCCGCCGTTCGGGCAGGAGAAGGTGTCGGAGGCAGCGTTGCTGGGAGCGCCGCCACAGCCGGCGGCCAGAGCCAGCATCACAAGAGAAGAAACGGCAGCGCCCAGGCGCCGGCAAACGTTGACCATGATTACCCCCAAATTGGCGGCTGCGGGCCGCCCTCGGGAGGCATTGTCCAAAGCCAAGGTTGTCCGCAAGGATTGGTTGGGTTAAGCAGCGCTAAACCCTGAGTAACGCGCTGATTAGGCCTTGGAGGCGGCTTCACAATCCAGTCGATGAGCGACACCACGATCCGGCTCGCGGTGTGGAACGACCGGCGGGCCATCGCCGACTTGATCGCTGCCATGGGCTCGCATGAGGACGTGCTCCTTGCAGTTGACCCCCTGCACGAGTTCGGTAACGTCCTCGCTCTGCCTACAGCTCGAGCATTGGTGGCGGAGCAGGAAGGGCGGATCGTCGGCTATGCGGAGCTCCAGTCCCGGCCATCGTCACTGCACAACGAGGTCGAGGGCTGGCTCGCCGCCCTGGCCGTTGCCCCTGAGCTCAGGCAGGCGGGCGTCGGCAGCCGCTTGATGGCGATGGTCGAAGAGGAGGCGAGGCTGCTCGGGTGCGACGAAATCGTGCTCGAAAGCTCGACCTGGCGAAACTCCGCACACGCCTTCTACCGGAAGCTTGGCTTCCGGCAGGAGAGCGCGGCCGAGCGCTTTCGCCGGCACCTCGGTCCGAAGTCCGGCAGCGAACAGCAATTCATCGCGCTGTCGGCGCTGGCCGCGACCCGGGTGGCGGCCGCGCTGGCGCCCTGGGTGGGAGTCGAGACGGCCGGCAAGGAAGCTGACGTGGAAGTGGAGTTGCTCGCCCTTTCGGTTCTGGCACCTCTCGGGCTGCCTGTACTGGCCGAGGAGGGTGGATGGTCGGCGGCTACAAAGAGCGCCGGCGGCCGCTGGATCTGCCTCGACCCGGTGGACGGCAGCCGGAATTTGCGCGCCGGGCTACCACCCTGGGCGTTCTCAGCCGCTCTCGTCGACGGCGAGCAGAGCGTCGCCGGCTTCGTGTGCGACCTCGCCTCGGGCCGGCGATGGTGGGCAGTCCGCGGTTCCGGAGCCTGGGTTGACGGCCGCCGGGCGCGGCCTCGCCGGGTGGGAGTCGTCGGGATCGGCAGCTGGCCCGACAGCGTTCAAGGGCTGCCGCCCTGGGCGGAGCGCATTCGGGTCCTGGGCAGCACTGCGGTCGAGCTCTGCCGCGTGGCCGACGGTTCCCTCGGCGGCTACATCGGGCTCGGTGAGGTGACGGTGCATTCCCAGGACGTGGCGGCGGCGGCCATCATCCTCGCCGAGAGCGGCGCCTGCCTCCTGGACGGTGCCGGCTTGCCACTTGGGATCGAAGCCGACCACCGGAAGCGGCTGCAGGTCGTCGCCGCCCCCGACCCGGACGCGGCCCACGACCTGCTCGGGGTCTCAATCCAGCAAGGTCGTTCCACGTAGCCGCTCGCCGCGGATGCGCTGGGCGGCTGCGCCGAGGTGCTAGGCGCTGTCGCGAAGCCGGACGATCTTTTGCGACCGCTCGAAGGCGGTCTGACAGTCGAGGCAACGGGTGGACTCGGGGCGAAATCGGAGCCGTTCGGGAGGAATCGCCTGGCCGCAGTCTTCGCATAGGCCGTACCGGCCTTCACGAGCGAGCTCGAGCGCTCGTTCGACCTCCCGCTGGTGATCGTCGATCAATTCCGAGATGAGCTGAGATTGGTCGGCCTCGGCGAGCGCTTCGGCGAGGTCGACGAGGTCACCGGGATCCTGTGCGGCGAGACCCTCTCGCGGTTGCGAGCTGCGAAGGGTCGAGATTTCGGTGCGAATCTGTTTCAGCGCCTCGAGCGGGTCGTCGACCTCGTCGAGGCCAGATGCTTGGCGGGTATCGGATTCCATGGTTGATATTCATGGACCGCCTGCCAAGGGCCGGCTGAAAGCCGGCTGTGAAATTGCTAGGCGCCTTCGGCGTGGCAGCACACCAGGACGTGTCGAACTCCAAACAGAATGATCTTGGAAACCGGTGCGCTACGCCGCAGGTGGCGGTCCGAACCAAGTGGTTAGGGCGTCAGCAAGCCCCAGTTGGGTTAGGTCTCCCACCCAGGCCACATATCCGTCGGGCCGAACCAACACCGCGGTGGGAGCAGTCACCGGCCCGAGTGCCGGAAGCTCCCACGTACCAACGTATTCGGCGTCGATCAACTGAACCCGATCTGCCCATGGAGTGATGTCGAAGCCGCCGGGCTCACCGAGGTTGAGCAGCACCGGCCGGGCATCGTGGAGCAGGGTGAATACGCGCAGCGGGCCGCTGGCGGTGACCAGGTCGAGATCGGGCATGCGGCGCCCGAGCAGCGGGTGACCTTCACCGAGGTCGTAATGAACGTCCAGACCAGAGATCATCGCGGCGATCCGCTTGCGAGGCTCGTCCAGGTTCAGCAGCTCGGACATGATGTCGCGCAAGGCCTCGATACGCTCGCCGGGGCCGAGGAGCGCGGTTTGCGCCATGGTGTTGCGCAACACGCGGGCGCCGACCGGGTGCCGCTCGGCATGGTAGGTATCCAGCAGGCTTTCCGGCGATGTCCCCTTGACCACCTGGGCCAGCTTCCATCCCAGATTCACCGCGTCCTGCATACCGATGTTGAGGCCCTGTCCACCCACCGGGAAATGCACATGCGCGGCGTCGCCGGCCAGCAGCACCCGTCTGTCGCGGTAGGACGCAGCCTGCC
>CAZHAC010000116.1:0-7190 GCA_964529765.1 uncultured Actinomycetes bacterium | reverse complement strand
CATCCTGCTTGCGCAGTCTACCCGGGCCCGGCGATGCGAGAGAGGTGCCCGGCCAGGGTGGTCTCGTCGAGCTGGGCCCGCACCGTCGACTCGATCGTCCCGTCGGGGCGAACGAAGACGGTGGTCGGGAGGCCGAAGACCCCGTAGCCGCGAGCGTACTGCCCGTCGCTGTCAATCGCGACCACCGGCACGTGCACGCCGGCCTGGTCGAGGAGGCGCTGAGCGCTGCCGGTATCGTCCATGTAGTCGAAGAGGACGAACTGCACGGAGGGGTTGCTGGCCGCGTACTTCTGCAGCAGCGGGAGCTCTTCGCGGCAGGGACTGCACCAGGAGGCGAAGAAATTCACCACCAGCGGCCGGCCCTGATAGGAGTCCATGAGAACGCGACGGCCGTCGAGCCCAGGGGCAGTGAAAACGGGTGCCCGGCTGCCGCCCGCGCTCGTCGCCTTGGCGATCGATGAGCTGCCGATGGCGTCGAGCGCGTCGGCGATCGACTGCGCGCTCCAGCCGGTGCCGTGGGAGGCCATCTGCTGGAAGCCGGCGCCGTCGAGCTGCTGTATGAGGGCCGGCGGTAGGTTGTTGCCGACGTCCGGGGCACCCCGATAGGCGATCCGCTGGAACCCGTGTCCGTCGGCCACGATCATCGCCGAGCTGTGGACGTCACCGTTCGAGAGCTGCACGCCGAAGGGCGCCCAGAAAGCGGCGACCTGCTGGGGAGTGCCGGTGGCGAAGGTCCAGTCCGCGCCGACTGTCTTTGCGTAGTCGGCGAGCACCGGCGGCTGGTCGGTTACTGGATCGGTCGTCACCTCGACGACGCGAACCGCCGTCCCCAACTTCTGCCGGAGCTGGAGCAGGGTGCCCGTGTAGAGCGGGCATGTCTGGTGGCAGGTCGTGTGGAAGGCGGCGATCACGACCGGCGTGCCGAGCAGTGATGCTCGGTTGAGCGCCTTACCTTCCTGGTCGACCAGGCTGAAGTCGGGCAGCGGAACCAGCTTGCCGGCCAGCTCGCTCAAGCCCAGGTTGAACTCGTCGCTACCTGCATAGGCGCCACCCGGGATGACGCCTGATGAGTCCATGGCCAGGAGCACGGGCGTGACCTGTCCCGAGCGCACGTCGATCGGCAGCGGGATGCTGAAGCCACCCACGGTGAGACCGCGGTAGCTCCCGGCGGCAAGCGTCATCCGGCCCACCTCCCGGTACTGAGGCGCGGCTGGGATGCCTCCGCTCACACGGCCGGCGTCGGCCGGCGTACCCAGCAGCCGCAGCGGCAGCGGCGACGCGAGCTGGGCACCGCCCTGAGAGCTCGCGAGCAGGATCACCGTCCCCGACCCGGAGGCACGGTTGCTGACGGCCGGAGCGAACAGGATCAGGAAAAGGGCGGCTACGGCGGCGAGGCCGGCGGTCGCCCAGAGCGTGGTCCGTAGGGTTCTCAGGCCTAAGGGTTTATCACGAGTCAGATCCGGCTCGTCAGTTCGTCACTCGCGCTAGGACTCGTTGCGCGAGCGGAGCAGCATCCAGGCGGCGGCGAAGGTCACCGCCAGGATGCCAGGCGACCAGCCGAGACCGGGACCGAAGGGATCGTAGGTCGAAAGGTCGAAGGCGACGGCCAGTGCGCTGACGGCGGCGCAAAGCACGAGCCCGATGGTCACTCGCATCCGCCCATGGCGCTGAATCAGCAGCTGCAGGCCGAGCAGGCGGGTGCGCCGGCGCGGCCCGATGACCACATCCGGCGCCGGCTCCCCAGGCAGTATCTCCTCCACCCGCCCGCGCCGGCCGATGCGGACGCGTGCCGTGGGCGGTGGCGGGGTCATGCGATGGGCTACCTCGCGGTCCGGCGGCGGCGCCACCTCCAGCGGTTCCCAGAGCGGCTCCCGGCGGTAACTGCGGTAGGCGATGAAGGCGACGACCCCGGTCGCCAGCCAGGCCAGGTAGATGAAGCTCGAGCTGCTCACGTTCTCGAAGATGAGCTGCGTGAAGACCGTGCCGATGCCGAGCGCGCCGAGCACCGATAGGACCGGGATGCTCGATCGGCCGAAGGGGATGTTGAGGGGCATTCGATAGGGTCGATAGAGGTCGGGCTCGACATAGCGCAGCCGCATCACCGCAAGGTGCGCCATGCAGAAGGCGAAGGTCGCCGCCAGCGAGTAGACGGCCCCCATCAGGTCGATCTTTCCGGGCAGGACGAGGAGTGCGCCCGCGACCCCGAAAACGATGATCGAGACGTAAGGCGTCCGGAACCGCGGATGCAGCTTCGCGAAAGCCTTCGGGAAGAGGTCGTAGGTCGCCAGCGAGTAGCTCAGGCGTGAGATTCCGATCAACCCGGCGTTGGTGGCGATGACCAGGATCGTGAAGGCCAGGATGGCGACCCAGACGCCGGCGATCTGGGCCAGCCAGGCGGGATGGAAGGCGGCCACGATACCTGCCACGGGGTCGTCCTTCCATGTCGTCGCCAGCGCGGTGGTGTAGTGCCCGTGCTCGGATACGACGGGAAACACGCTCATACCTACGGTCGGCAGGAACGCGGACACGAAGAGGACCGCAGCGATCACGCCGTAGGTTGCGCGAGGCACACTCCGGCCGGGATTGCGCGCCTCCTCCGACATGTTGGAGATGGTCTCGATGCCCGTGTAGGTGACCATGGCGATCGAGATGGAGGCGAGGAAGTTGCCCCAGGTCGGCGCCACCCCCCATCTGACGTTGTGGATCACGGTGTTGAGGTTGAGGAGCAGGATGGTGCCAAACACGACCAGCACGAGCTGCGTTCCGAGGTCGAGCAGGGCGAGCACGAGGTTGACCAGGCTCGACTCCTGGATGCCGATCACGTTGACCACGATCAAGAGCGCGGTGAGAGCCACCGCCGCCGCCACGTGCCAGGCGCCGTCATTGAGAACTCTGAAGACGGAGACGTAGTGACCGAAGATCGCCAGGTAGGAAATCGCCGTGTAGGACGAGATGGCGACCGTCGCCGTGTAGTTAAGGAGCTGAATCCAACCGACGATGAACCCGATCGGCTCGTTGAACGCCCTTCGGGCGAAGCTCGACGACCCTCCGGCGTGCGGCATGGCCGCGGTGCCTTCGGCGTAGTTGAGGGCGGTGGTAACGAAGATGCAGCCGGCCAGGATCAGCGCCAGCGGCGTGAGGCCGAGCGCAAAGGCGGCGGTGACCCCGAGCCCGTAATAGATCGAGGACCCAACGTTGCCGTAGCAGGCGGAGAAAAGCGCGCCCGCGCCCAGCGTTCGCGGCAGTTTGGCTCGACGCTGGACGAGGACGCGAACATCCCCCGGACGCCGGCCGCGACGAAGAGAGTGCGAGTTCTCGCTCAACTGAACTGAGCAGGCGGATAGAGGGCGCCGACGCGGTCGACATATCCGGCAAACATGTCGGCCAGTACCCGGTTGCGGATCTCGAGCACGTTCTCAGCGTTCATCTCACCGCTGTGCGAGAGGTTGTAGCTGCCGACGAACACCGTGTCGTCGCAGACCACGCACTTGGCGTGCATGTAGTCGTGCACCGAACCCTGCGCCCAGGGGGTCGAATGCTTGGCGCGGAAGGGAATCGCCGCGATCACCTTGTCCACGGCGGCCAGCTTCCAGCTGGCATGTGAGTTCTGGCGCCACTGCCAGCGCGCCTCTTCCATCTGGGTGAGGTCGAAGACTCCGCGAATGTCGACCTGCGGACCGCGATCAATGAGATCGCTCAGGGTGCCCAGGAGCGGACCTGAGGTAATGACCGGCGAGCAGATGCGCACACGAGTCGCTGCAGTCGCGACTCGCTGGCAGATTTCCGACACCATCTTCTGAGCCCGTCCCGGTGTGAAGAAGGCCCGGATCGGCGTGCCGTCGTCGAGTGTCTGCCAGGTTGGCGTCTCGTGGCCGGAGGCGGCGACCACGGAGTTCTCCCAGAGCTCCTTGAAGTTCCTTTCGAACGCGCCCGCGATGGCTTCTGAGCGAAGCGTGACGATGACATTCTCTTCGCGCGTCCAGGAGTCGGTCGTCCAGTTGGTGGAGCCCGTCCAGAGGCTGGCGCCATCGACAACGACGTACTTGTGGTGCATCAGGTCGGGCACGCCCGGGATCGGGCGGTGCTCAAGGCCGGGCAGGTTTCGGATCGAGGGCGCCCCCAGCACCTCCTCGTGCTGGGGTGGCGGAGACAGCTCAGCCGACCGGAGGGGTAGGGCTGACGGGCTTTGCCCGGCTGCCCGAAGGGGGGCACTCCCCCCTCTCCTTCGCGGATGATCCTGGTTGTAGGCGAGCCTGACCTTGACGCCGCGCCCAATGGCCGACTCGAGTGCGCGTGTGAGAATCGCCTCGGCATCGCCGGTGAGCACGAGATCGTAGATCGCCATGTCGATCGTCCTCTGCGCCGGGGTTACGAACTCTGCGAGCAGGGCGGCGACGTCGCCAGCAGTCTGACCGCCGTCGATGAGGAACCTGGTCCTCACCGTGGCGGCCGCTACTGCGCGTCCGCCTTCGTCGGCGATGCCGGTACCTCCGGGGCGTCGCGGGCCGCGATCTCGGCCGCCAGCTCTGGGTCGTCGGTGATGCTCACCAGGTCCATGTCCTCGGGCGAGATCAGAGCCCGTTCGAGGGCGTAGTCACGCAGCCAGTCCAGAAGCCCTTTCCAGTAGTCACTACCGAAGAGGACGACCGGAAAGTGCTCGATCTTGCCCGTTTGGGCGAGCGTCAAAGACTCGAACAGCTCGTCGAGCGTGCCGAAGCCACCCGGGAATATTACGAACCCCCGCGCGTACTTGACGAACATCGTCTTGCGCACGAAGAAGTAGCGGAACTCGATACCGAGGTCGACGTAGTCGTTGAGGTCCTGCTCGTGCGGAAGCTCGATATTGCAGCCAACGGAGAGCCCGCCGGCCTCCTTGCAACCCCGATTGACGGCTTCCATGATCCCGGGCCCGCCGCCAGTGATCACGGCGTAGCCGCGCTCGGCGAGGGCCGCGCCCAGCCGGCGACCCATGGCGTAGAGGGGGTCGTCGGTCCGGACACGGGCGGAGCCGAAGACGGTGATCGCCGGCCCGATGTCGGCCAGCGCATCGAAGCCCTCGACGAACTCGGAAAGGATGCGCAGCACCCTCCAGGGGTCCGCATGCAGCGCCAGCTCGTCGTAGCTCGGCGCGCGCTCCAGGAATGTGCGATCGGCCGGGGGTCGCTGGCTTGGAACTACCAGGCGGCCGGCACGCCGGCGGTCAGCCATACCGTGCCGGAGATTACGCCTTGGGTGCCGCTTGCGGCATCCCCTCCCCGCGGCGCAGCCGGACCGGCACGGCCGCTTCCTCCAGGCGGCGCGCATACGCCAGTCCTTCGTCGATCAGGCGGTGAGCCGTTTCCGGGAGCGTGCCGCCGGTCGCGCCGCTGCCGCCGGTCGCGGTTCGGCCGCCGACTCGATCAGGTCTGCTGGGTCCAGGATGCCGGCCTCGGCGAACGTGTAGCGGCCTTCCAGCACGTGCTGCGCCGTGCGGTAGTTGAAGTCGTCCTCGTTGTCCCAAAGATCGTGGAACAGCTGGTCGACTCGCAGCCGGGACTGGCGCGCAAAGAGGTCAGCCAGCTCGGCTGCCTCGGGGCGGCCGAGATGGCGCGCGTAGGCGACAGCGCAGCTGATCGCGTAGAGCTCGGCGCCGATGTCGCAGATCCGGCCCAGAAAGCTCTGCTTGTATTCGAGCTTGGCCTGCCAGCGGGACATGCCATAGAAGGTCGAGCGGGCGAGCCGGCGGGCGGCTCGTTCGACGAAGCGCAGATGGGTCGCCAGCCGGCCGTACTCGGAGTAGCTGATCGGAAGGTGACCTTTGCCCAGGGTCAGGGTCGGAAACCAGCGCGCGTAGAACCCGGAGGCCTTGGCCGCCGACCGCGCCTTATCGGAGGTGGTCGCGTCAGCCTGAGCCAGCGCGCCGGCCACCTGCATGTGCTGGTCGACCGCCTCCCGGGCGATGAAAAGCTTCATGATCTCGGTCGAGCCTTCGAAGATGCGGGCGACCCGCAGGTCGCGAAGCACCTGTTCGGCGGGCACCGGCCGCTCGCCGCGGGCCTTCAGCGAAGCCGCCGTCTCGTAGCCGCGGCCACCCCGGACCTGGATCATCTCGTCGACCACCTTCCAGGCCATCTCGGAGCACCACATCTTGGCCAGCGCCGCCTCCAGCCGGATGTCGTTGCGCTCCTGGTCGGCGAGCGCGTTCGACACTTCGACCATGGCGTCGATGGCGAAGGCGGTGCCGGCCATGAAGGCCAGCTTCTGGGCGACCGCGTCGTGCTTGCCGACCGGCTTGCCCCACTGGACGCGCTCGCCGGCGAACTCCCTCGCCACCTTGAGGGCGTACTTGGCCGCCGCCGAGCAGGTGGCCGGCAGTGATAGCCGGCCGGTATTGAGGGTGACGAGCGCGATCTTCAATCCACGCCCTTCCTCGCCGATCAGGTTCTCGGCCGGGACCCGGGCGTCTTTGAGCTCGATCAGCGCGTTCTCGATCCCCCGAATGCCCATGAACTCATTGCGGCGGACGATCTCGACGCCTGGTGTCTCGCGCTCGAGCACGAAGGCGCTGATGCCCCCTGGATGGCCCTCGGATTTGGGCACACGGGCCATCACGACCATCACCGAGGCGATCGAGCCGTTGGTGATCCAGAGCTTGGTGCCGTTGAGTACGTAGGCCTTGCCGTCCGCGGTCGGCGTCGCGGTAGCCGACATGCGCGCAGGGTCGCTGCCCACGTCGGGCTCGGTGAGCAGGAAGGCGGAGACCTCGCCCTTCGCCACCCGCGTCAAAAACTTCTTCTTCTGCGCCTCCGTGCCGAAGTACTTGAGAGGCTTGGGCACGCCGATCGACTGATGCGCGCTCAACAGCGCCCCCAGAGCGGCGTGGGCGGAGTTGGCGAGCGCGATCGCCCGGCTGTAATAGACCTGGGTCAGCCCGACCCCGCCGTACTCCTCGGAGATGTTCATCCCAAAGGCTCCGAGCCGGGCGAGTCCCTTGATGACGCTGTCCGGGATCTTGGCGTCCCGCTCGATCTGCAGCGGATCCACGGTCATCAGGAAATCGGCCAGCTTACGCAAGTAGGCCTCTCCCTTCTCCCGCTGGACAGGCGACGGCTCCGGTATGGGGTCGATCAGGTCGAGCCGGAGGTGGCCGAGAAATAGCTCTTTGCCGAAGCTCGGCCGGGTCCACTCCTGTTCCCGGGCTTCCTCGGCAA
>CAZHAC010000115.1:0-7282 GCA_964529765.1 uncultured Actinomycetes bacterium | reverse complement strand
ACGTCTGGGGAACTCACTACATCGGATTCGCGCATGCGGTCGACCAAGCTGTCTATGAGGTACGCAAGGCGCTGGGCGACCGGGGCTGGATCGAGACGGTTGCCCGCGGCGGCTACCGGTTTCGAACGCCGTGACCGACAGCAGCTCCTCCCTGCACCAGCTCAGATCCGCACTGGCGTTGATGAAGATGCGCTTGCAGATCGGGGGCTATCCGAAAGAGGTACTCCTGCGCGAGCTCGATGAGGCGATTGCGCTCTTGGGCAACGTTGAAAAGGGCGTGGTCGCGGAGGACGACCCTGCGGTTCGACTTCCAGAAAGCGTGCCAGTCGTGGTGGTCGACGACGAACCTCAGCTGGCCGATGTGTTGGCACGGCGGCTGGCGCGCGAGGGACTTGTCACCCGCGCTGCCCATGACCTGGATTCCGCGCGAAGCGAACTCATAGGCTCGGGCGGAAATCTGCAGGAGGTCGTAATCCTCGACTTGAGCATGCTTGCGAGCGCGACCGAGGAGGAGCGGAAATGGGTCGCGTCGGTGCGACCCGTCGTGATTACCGGTGCTAGCTTCCGGGAAGTAGAGCGGCTTCTGGATGGGATTGACGCGTATGCGATCGTCCAGAAGCCGTTTTCGAGTGAGCAGCTAGCTTTACTCGTGCGACGTCGCGCGGCGGAAGAAGGAGCGTGAACGACGCGCCTTTTCGGCGACGTTTGTCGAAGGTCAGGCGCCCACCGTGTTGGGTCGCGATTGCGAGTGAAAGTGTCAAGCCGATGCCAGCGCCCGAAGCGATCTTGGTGGAATCGCGAGACGCGAAGATCGTCCGCTTCGCTTCGTCTGAGAGGCCCGGGCCGTCGTCGACAACCTGCACGGACGACGAGCCGTCGGGCTTGACATCGACGATGACCCGGATGTGCCCGGAACCGCGCAGTGCCTCCAGGCTGTTATGGACTAGGTTCGTAACGACTTCGCGGATCAAGAAAGGATCTGCGTAGACGAAGGCTTCGCGGACCTTGGTGACCAGTTCCACGTGTACTTCCGACTGGGCGGCTCGCGCCTGGGCAAGGACGACCACCGAGTGCACGAGCTCGACCAGGTTGGCGTCGACGAATACCGGGGCGTTCGCCGAGCGTCCAGCCGCCGAGGTCCGGCGCAGGATGTCGGCGGACTGCTGCATCGAGTTGAATACGATGCGGAGCGCCTCCTGTTCTTGCCGGCCGAGTTGGGCTGGGGCGAGATCCTCGAGGTACAGAGAGGCGAGGGCGAGCTGGTTTTTGACGGCGTGGAGGGCTGCTTCGGCTTCCTGTCCAAATACGATTCGCTCATCGATGACTTGCAGCTGCTCACGCAGAGCATCCCCTGTTCTCCGTTCGCTAACCGCCTGAATCAGCGCAAGTGACATGAGGTATAAGACCGTTACCCGAAGCCAACCGGCCAGCGAGCCGTCGAGCATCGAAGCTGACAGAAGTGCTGCCGCGCCGAAGTACGTGTACGTCAGTAGGAAGGCCCGATTGAACGTGTTTCGCGCTACTTCCTGCGCTGTCGACGATGTGAGAAATGCTGATGCGGTAAGGACGGCTATCAAATTGGCGGCGATTGTGACAACGAGCGGAAGGCCATACGCGAGAGGCACTGGCGATCGGTCACCTACCAACGCCTGATGCATGGCCGCGCCAATACTTCCCCAACAACTCGTCATGGTCAGGAGGGCCCAAACAGGGACCAGTGATCGGAGCTTGATAACCCGCCCTACGTTTCCCGCCACTGCGACGAGTGCAGTCTCGATAGGTGACAGGGTTAGCGCCGAGGTAAACAACGGGATCGCCACCAAACTCATCCGGCCGGCCTTGAGGGGCACGATGACGAATCCCAATAAAAGGGCAGCCAGAGCTTGAAATACGAAGGCTGTTAGGTGTAGTCCGCGTCCGCCCTGATTGGAGAGTGATGCTGCTACTACACAGACCGTGAGGCAGAGGACGAAGAGTATGTATCTACGGAATGCGGGTGGAGCGACCGGCGCGGCCTTCTCCAGCCTAATCTTCGTACTCACCCGGAGATGCCACTAGGGGTCATCGCTTCTAAGCGTTGCTTAAGCAGTCTCTGCAATTTCAACACTTGCTGACAACGAGCTCGAGGACGTCTCCACGTCACGTCTTACGATTGCCTCATGAGCCGCGGCTCGCCTTGATGCGTAAGTGCCCACACCGACCGCAAGAACAAGGAACCCAGCACCAGCAATCGCAAACACTGCGCGGCCACCAAGTGCAGCGCTCAGAAAGCCGCCAGCTGCTCCGCCAACCATGGACATGGTCTGTGCCAGCACACCTCTTGTCGCCATAACACTGCCCAAGCGATCCGGTTGTGCGACTTTCTGGAGCTCAGTTCGGTTACCCAGGAAATACCACTGGTTGCCAATGGAGGCAATAAACAGTGCGCCTGCCGTCAACAAAAGGACGGGGCTAACGGCGGCTCCAATAGAGAGCGCACCCATTAGAACGAATCCGGTCAGCATGGCAATGCGTGGCCTTGGAGCCGCCCAAGCGAAAACAAGCGCGCCGGCCAACATGCCTGCTGTCAGGACGACCTCAAGGATGGTGTAGGCAAGCGTGCCACTGCTAGAGAGAGTGTGCGCAAGCACGATGACTGCAGGCTGGGTCGCAAAGATCAGGAAGGCTCCTAATGCGGCGATCGCCAGCGATGGCCGGACCTCTTTGAGTGCAACGGCCGCCCGAAACGCCCCAGTCAGGCTGCGGGACACGATTCCGCCGCCGAGGGGCCCGGCGCGAAGGGTCAGCAGTGCAGCCGCGAAGAAGGTAAAGGCGTCGATCAGGTATAGCGGCGTCGTGGAGGCAGCGAGCCAGATCAGCCCGGCGGCCAATGGGTAGCCAACTGAGCGCGTTATCAAGGTGGCTGTTCCTATCGCACCGTTGGCGGCTGCGATTTGGCCGGTCTCAGCAACGACCGCCACACTCGCCTCTCGGCCAGCACTGCTTAAGGCTGTGGCAGCACCAAGGATCATCACGGCTGCAAACAGAGCCCAGGGAACGATGGCGATTACCACAGGCAAGACCACCAGCACCGAGAACTGGACAAGGTCAGCGACGACCACCAGCCTGCGGCGCTGGAGGCGGTCAGCTGCACCGCCAAGCAAGGTTCCAGCAATCATCATCGCGGCGCCTCGAAGGATGAGCGCGGCGGCGACACCGATGCCGTTGTGGGTGAGGGCGAACGCGGTCACGGTGACGGCAATCGCCGTCAGCGGATCACCAAGGCTCGAGATCGCCATGGCTGTTGCGAGGGCCCGAAGCTTGGAGTTTGTCTTCAAAAGCTCAACCACGCCCATCGAACCGCCGTTCAAGGCCGGCTCCAACTCGGAAGTTGTCATCGGCGGTAGGTGGTGGATCTGACGCAGGGCGTTGACAACGATTGGGTCGTAGAGGATGTCTGAGCCAGCCGAAATGTCCGCCACGGCTTCGATTGGCGACAGACTCGACCGTCGATACACTCGGGGCCCGGTGATCGTGTCATATGAGTCGGCGACCGCCAGAATCCGAGCACCGAGCGGGATCTGGGTTGTCGTGAGACCCCCGGGATAACCAGAGCCGTTCCAGCGTTCGTGATGATGGCGGACCCAGGGGGCGATCGGCTCAAGGGCGCTGTGGCGAGCGATCATTTCCGCGCCTACTTCTGCATGTCGGCGCATCAGCACCCACTCCCCAGGCTCGAGCGCCGACGGTTTCTTGAGCACTGAGTCGGGAACGCCGATCTTCCCTATATCGTGGAGCAGGCCGGCAACTCGAATCCTCTCGACCTCGAGGGCGCTCATTCCCAAGGCCTGGGCAATCTGAGCGGCCAGGTTTGAGACACGCTGGGAGTGCAGCTCCGTCAAGGGATCACGAGCGTCGAGGGCCTGCGCCATCAGTTCAAGCGTCTGAATACGCTCAATCTGCTGCCTTTGTGCGTCCGCCATGTTGGTGCGCACAGCAAGGAGCAGCCCCAGCAGGCCAAAGCCCATGACGTAACCCGCGGGGTGCTGAAGAACGATGAAAAGAGCGCCGCCGCCGATCCCGAGGATCAGCACTGAGCGGATCGAGCTCATCCCGACATTGGAGGAAAACACCCGCCAAAACGTCTCGCGCTCATACGCGGCGATGGTCAGTGCGGTCAACGGGTAGCCGAGGACAAAGTCTCCCAACACTAGACACAGTGTCTTGACCGGAATCTCGAGGCTGGCCGGGAGAGGGAGGTATACAAGGGCCATCGAGGGGAGGCCTAACACGATTGCTAATCGCGCACGATTGAACAGCAACCGAGCCAAGGGAACCTGTGGCGATGGCCACCGACCGTCATTCCTACAAACCCACGACAAAATGACGGGGCCGACTCCTGGCGCGAGCAGAGACGCCGCCACCAACGGCATGGTGTCGAGCGTCTGCTTTCCGCGCGGCCACTTGATCGACATCAGAGCGGCCAACTGGGTGAGGAGCCCCAGGTAAAGCAGTGAGATCAGCGTTGACCGGCTCGACACCGGAAAGTGGAGGACGGAGATCGGAACTAGGGCCGCGCCGAGAACGATTACAGACCCGACGTAGGCCGTGCCACCCCACGTCAGCCCTCGCAGCGGCCGCATGACGGGCGTAGTGTAGTGGCGCTTCTCTAGGTTCTGGCCCTCCTTACGCGTGGACTGTGGCGTCCAGGTTGCGGCGGGGCTTCTCATGACTACGAGGAAAATCAAGGGCGGACGGCCGCGTAGCCGTCCGCCCTTGGCGCTTGACTCTCGAGCTAGGCGTCCCAGCTGCCGAAGATCTGGGGCTTGTTGGTCCTCAGAAGCCTGCGCAGAAAAGTCATTGGATCCTCCCTGGATGGATTTGCTGCCCGGGCTTATCGGTTCCCCCCGGCGCCGTGGCAGAGAGTGTCGGCCTGGACCCTCTGCCCTCGCATCCCGCAAGTTGCCGAGGCCGGCTGGCGAAAATCACCGAGGCCGCTCTAGGTAACTTCGCCTATGCGTTGACCGGCGGTCTTGCCGTCGCCAGAAGCGAAGCGGATGCCTAGGCTTTTCGCCGGGTCACGCCATCTGGCACGACCCTCGGATTCTCCGGTGGAGGACGGAATGACCTGGTTCGTTCGGAGTCTGGGGTAGCCGCGAAAGCGGCCCCCAGCGTCCTCCACGGACGCGAGGCCTGCTACGTTTCCCAAGTTTCTATGACTGGTCAGCGCCGCTCAGTCCTGGTCATCGATGATGGCGCGATGCCGCGGTATGCGGCTAAGGGGATGCTGGACGCGAGCTCCTCTTTCCGGTTCGCTGGAGAGGCGAGCGGTGGCCAGGAAGGCGTGAGGGCGTACGAGCGGCTGCGCCCCGAGGTCGTCCTGATCGACGTCGAGATGCCGCACATGGACGGCGCCCAGACGACCAAGGCGATCCTGGAGCTTGATGGGCCCAGGCCTGTAATCGTCGCCTGGACCGTCTCCGACTCGAGCGACGACTTGATTCGGATGATTCGCGCCGGCTGCAACGGCTACGCCCTCAAAGACTTCGGTCCCAAGGAGCTCGAGAGATCGCTTCTGGCTGCGATGAACGGCGAGATGCCGGTGCCGCGGAAGATGATGCCGGACGTCATCGCGAAAGCGCTGGCCGCACCTCGCCCCACGAGCGACCACTCCGAGGTCGTCACTTCCCGTGAGCGGGATGTTCTTAGGCTCGTAGGGCAGGGGGCTACGACGAAAGAGGTGGCCAGGGCGCTCGGAATCAGCAGCCGCTCGGTCGATTCGCATCTGCGGAGCATCTACCGCAAGCTCGATGCCACCAACCGGGTCCAGGCCATTAACAAGGCCCGAGCTCTCGGGGTGATCCCGCCCGACGACATCTAGGGTCGGTCCATCGTCCCGAGTTCAAACCGCGATCGGTCGAAGGACCCCAGGTGCGCGGATCGCTGATTCGTTCCTTCCGCCTGCTCACTTCCGCGAGACTTACACGCCATGAGCGCGTTGCCCGAGAAGGCTGAGCGCGCCGACAAGCTGGAGGCACCACAGAGCGCCGCTTCTCTTCGCCAGTCGCACCGGACAGATCGGCCGAGGGTAGCCGCCAGCCGGCGAACCCTCCAAATCGGCTTCGCGATCGCAGCGGTTGGTCTCGCGCTGATCGTCCTCTATCTGATGCGCGACGTCCTAGGCGCCTTCGTACTCGGCGCCCTGATCGCCTTTTTAATCGTTCCGGTCGTCGACCGGATGACGGCGGCCGGCATACCCCGCTCACTCAGCATCCTTTTCGTCTTCGCCGTGCTGATCGGGGTGCTCGCCGCCCTGGTTACGGCCGTCCTTCCATTGCTCTCCAGTGAGCTCGAAGGCCTGAGACGACAGGCGCCGTCCTTGGCCGGGGAGGCTCAGGCCCGGTTAAGCGCTCTCCAAGGCCAGCCACTCGAGGTCTTGGGCTTGCGAATCGACCTTACCGGCATGACGGAGTCGCTGAACAAGAACTTCAACGACTTCCTGCTCGGTCAATTCGGCAACGCCCTCAGCTTCGGCATCACGGCGGTCACGATGGTCTTCCAGATCGTCCTGATGCTGATCGTGGCCTTCCTGCTGGCCATGGACAGCCACGGGTTCAGCCGTACATTGCGCTCGCTCGTTCCTACCGATTACGAGTCCGACTTCGACGAGGTCTGGTCTCAAGTAAAGCGGATGCTCTATGCGTACTTTCGCGGCCAGCTGATGATCGCTGCACTGATCGGCATTGCGTCCGGGCTCGCCGTGCAGCTGCTTGGCATGCCGTACGCGCTGGCGCTCGGTCTTCTTGCCGCCGTCACGAGCCTCGTCCCCTACCTGGGCCCGTTCCTCGGCGCCATACCGGCCGTGCTCGTCGGCTTCGCGACCAGCCCGGACAAGGCCATATTGGTCGCAGTGGCATACCTCGTGATCTCGAACGTCATCCTCAACTTCGTGTTTCCGAAAATCATGGGCGACGCCGTGCGGTTGCCTCCGGTCCTGGTGATCACCGCATTCCTGGCCGGTTTCAGCCTGGGCGGCATTCTCGGCATGTTCATCGCAATCCCGATTGCGGCGACGATCCGCATCCTCTACGACCACGTGCACCCGCGGCTGTACTCGGAGCCCGCAAGTTGAGGCTCGGCGTCTTCTCGGACATCCACGCCAACTGGCAGGCACTGGAAGCGGTCCTGGAGGACGCCAAGGACATCGACGGCGGTGTCTGCCTTGGCGACGTGGTCGGTTACGGCGCAGACCCGATCCGCTGCCTGGACGAGGTCCGGCGCCAAGGTTGGCCGACGCTGGTCG
>CAZHAC010000114.1:0-7397 GCA_964529765.1 uncultured Actinomycetes bacterium | reverse complement strand
AGGAGGTAGCCCTTGGTAAAGGCGGCAACGTAGTTGTCGAACGTCAGCTGCGCGCTCAGCGGGTCCTGGAAGGACGTCAGCAGGAGCCACGAGATCGGCACCAGCACCATGAACGCGAGCACGGCGACGGCCGCGATGAAGAGGAGCGATGAAAGCTCCGGCCGCCCCCGGCCCATGGCTACCAACCGTCTTCGTTGAACCAGGTCTGAGCGGCGGCGACCCCCGAACCGAGGTCGACCTGCTCGCCGGCCAGGTTGAGAGCCAGCTCGACTCCAGCCAGCGTGGCCAGCACTTCGAGCTCATTGAGGGCGCCGAGATGGCCGATCCGGAACACCTTGCCCTTAAGCCTTCCGAGGCCGGCGCCGAGCGAGAGGTTGAGGTGCTGCTCGGAAAGCCGGAGCAGCTCGTCGGTGTCGGCGGTCGCGCAGACGACCGCTGTCAGTGAGTTTGAAAGGCGCTCGAAGTCGTTGCAGAGGAACGCCATATCCCACGCCTGGACGGCGCGCCGCACGCCCTCCGCCAGCCGGCCGTGCCGGCGATAGACGTTTTCCAGGCCTTCCTCGTCGACGAGCATCCGGAGGGCCTCGCGCAGGCCATAGAGCTCGAGCGTTGGCGGGGTGGCCGGGAAGTATCCGGTCTCCATCGCGGCCAGCAGCGGCCCCCAGTCGTAGAAGCTGCGGGGCGTCGTCACCTGCTTCGAGCGCTCGAAGGCGCGGGGGGAAACACAGCAGATGGCGATCCCGGGCGGCAGCATCAGTCCCTTTTGGGATCCGGTCAGGGCGACGTCCACCCGCCATTCGTCGAAGCGGAAGTCGATCGAGCCCAGCGAGGACACCGTGTCGACCAGGAGATAGGGGTCCTGGCCGGAGGCGTCGATGGCCTGGCGGATGCCGGCGATGTCCGATGTGACGCCGGTCGAGGTCTCGTTGTGCACGACCTGCACCGCCTGGTGGCCGTTCAGCCTGGCGGCCACGAGCTCGGGCGTGACCGCGTCGCCCCAGCGCATGTCGACCAGGTCGACCCCGGCGCCGAACCTGGAGGCGACCTCGGCGAACTTCTCGGCAAAGGTGCCGTTGTTGAAGGCGAGGACGCGGTCGCCCGGGTTAAGGGTGTTGACCACCGCCGCCTCCCAGGCACCGGTACCCGAGCCGGACCAGACCGCTATGCGGCCCGCGGCCGTCGCGAACACCCGCTTGAGGTTCGCCACCACCTCGTCGGTGATCTCGGGCAGCTCAGGACCGCGATGGTCGATGACGGCGCGGTCCATCGCCCGAAGCACCCGATCGGGAACATTGGTCGGGCCGGGAATCTGGAGGAAGTGCCGGCCGGAGTGGTACCCCTGGCTTATCGCTAGACCCCCATCACGGCGCGCCACTTGTCGATGTTGCCGGGCAGGTCCTTGGTCAGCTGATCCACCGTGTTCCGGAGGATCTTGATCTTGTCCAGCGTGGGCACGCCGGTGGGCGGTTCGACGTCTGAGCGCAGCGGGTAGTTGTAGGTCGCAACCAGGGCCTGCGAGTACTCCTTCGAGTACATGAAGTTGGCGAACAGCTGGGCCGCGTTCGGGTGCTTGGAGCCCTTGATGATGCCGACCGGCCCGGGCACGAGCACGGCGCCGTCGTCGGGGAAGTGGATGTCGATGGGGACGCCCTGCGCCTTGGAGGCGAGGCTGAAGTTGTCCGGTCCGGCGCCCACCTGGCGCTCGCCGGCCTTGATGTCGGTGACGGTGTCGTTGACCGATCGGTTGATCTTCGGGTCGGTCGCCTTGAGATCGTTGAGGTACTTGTCGCCGTAGGTCCTGACCATCGCGGTGACCCACTGGCCGACGTAGCCCGAGAAGCCCGGGTGGCCGGTGGTCGTCTTGCCCTTCCAGGCCGAGCTGGCGAACTCCTTCCAGTCCTTGGGTGGGGTCGTGACCTTGTCGGTCCGGTAGTTGATGACCACGAAGCCGATCGCGCCCAGGTGGTAGTAGTGGTCGGGGTTCAAGCTCTGGAACTGCTTCGGCAGCAGGTCGAGGTCGGGCGGGGTCCACTGGACCAGGTTCCCGGCCTTGATCAGGGGCGGATAGTGGCCCTCGTCGGTGGAGCAGAAGACGTCGCACTCGGTGCTGCCCGCTTTCAGGTCCTGGTTCAGGCGGGTGTTGATGACCTGCGCGGTTTGACGCAGGAGGTTGACCTCGATCCCCGGGTACTTGGCCTTGAAGGCGGCAGCCATCTTCTCAGCGGCCGACTGCTCGTAGTGCGCGGTCCACCAGGTCACGCTGCCTTCGGACTTGGCCTTGGCATAGAGCGCGCTGACGTCCTTCTCGACCGGAGCCGCGGGGGCAGGCGGGCTGCCACCACATGCTTCGAGGAGGGCGCCCAGGCTTCCGGTGGCCGCCAGTGTGGCGGCGCCTCCAGACCAGCGGATGAAATCACGACGCGTCACCCCGTTGCTCATACAGCCCCGGAGGTTAAAGGCGACCGCGTTAAAAAGCCATACCCGTGAGGCAATCAAGTTGACACCTGCCCCCCATGTTCTGGTTGCATGGTTGCGGTGCCTCTCCTCCGTGGTATGGAGCTGGGGCTCGCGCTGGGCATGCTGACCCTGCTGCTGATCGCGGGGCCCCTCCGCCCTCCAGGTTTTCATCCCATCCGGCCAGTCCTGCCGGCCTCCGGCGGGGTATCGGCAGCCTCAGCGCCGCAGCTCCTCGCCCCACCGCCGCCGTCCGTCCGCGAGCTTCTCGATGCGGCGGCGCTGCGTCATGGCCTGCCGCCGCACCTGGTGGAGGCGGTCGCCTACTGGGAGAGCGGCTGGGACGAGTCGAAGGTCTCGGCAACCGGGGCGATCGGACTGATGCAGGTGCAGCCGGAGGTGGCCGCCGAACTGGGGCCGCGGCTGATCGGCCGGAAGGTCAACCTCAACGACCCCGCCGACAACGCCGACATCGGAGCCGCGATTCTCAAGGCCTACATCGACGATCAGGGGGGCAGCGTGGACCGCGGCCTGGCCGCCTACTACCAGGGCCCGCAATCGCTCCGGGACGACGGCCCGCAGCCGGACACGCAGGGGTACGTCGACGGTATTCAAGCCTTGAGACAGGCACTGGACGCAGGCAAGCCGATGCCCTCGCCAAGCCCCAGCTAGACGCTGCGCGCCCGCTGCCGGGCACCCTACGTACGTGACCTTGGAGCCAAGAGCGCGGACAAACGCGGCGGCGACAGCCTGGGGCCGCCTCGTCGCCCGCCACCGCTGGGTGGTTCTCAGCGTCTGGGTGGTCCTCTTGCTGACGGGCGCCTACTTCGCTCAGGGCACGTCGCGCCTGCTCAACGCCGCCAGCTTCAACACCGATACCGAGGCCACGCACGCCGCCGACCTACTGCGGCAGCAGTTCCCGGAGCGGAAGGGTCCGGTGCTTTTCGCCGTCTTTCAACCTGGTCCCCAGTCGGGCCCGGTGGGAGTCGACGATCCGGCTTATCAGGCCGAGGTTGCGGCCTGGAAGGCCGATCTCCAGCGCCTGACCGCGGGCGGCGAAGCGCAGGTCCAGGGTCCGATCCCGGGCAAGGATGGACGCACCGTTGCCCTACTCGTCAATTCCAACCAGACTCCTGACCGCTTCATCAACCTCGCCCACCAGGCGCGCGTTCTTTCTCACCCGGGCCCGGCGACCGTCTACCTGGGTGGCTTGGGTCCCGTCTACGACAACTTCTTGACGGACTCCGAGGCCGACCTGCGTCGGAGCGAAGCCGTCTCGATTCCGATCGCGGGCGCGCTCCTCCTCTTGGTCTTCGGTGGGTTGGTGGCGGGCGCGCTGCCGGCGATCACCGGCCTGGCGACGGTCACCGTCGCGGTCGCGCTCCTCGGCGTGGCCGCGCGCCTGCACACCGTCTCCGTCTTCGCGCTCAACATCTCGTCCGTCGTCGGGATCGGGCTCGGCATCGACTACTCGCTGCTGGTCGTCAACCGCTTCCGTGAGGAGCTTCGCGCCGGCGCGCCCATAGAAGAGGCGGTGGCGACCACCGTCGGCACCGCCGGCGTGGCAACCGTCGTCTCCGGGGGCACCGTGGCGATCGGCTTCGGGTCGCTGCTCCTCACCCATCTCAACCTTCTCTGGTCGATCGGACTCGGGGGCGCGATCGTGGTCGGGGTTTCGATCGTCGCCTCGCTGACGCTGATACCGGCCCTGCTCTCGATCTTCGGGCGCCGCGTCGACAGCCTGGCGCTGCCCTTCACCCGAGGTCGGAACACGCGCCCCTTCTGGCACGGGCTCGCCTCTCGAGTCATGCGCCGGCCCTTCTTCTTCATCGCCGCCGTGCTCGCCGTCGTACTCCTCATCGCCTGGCCCGCGCGCAGCTTCCATCCGGGCGTTGTGGGCGCCGAAAGCCTGCCCCCGCGGGACCCGGCAGTGACCGCCGACCGGCTCGCCCGCCAGCAGCTCGGCTTCACCACCTACAACCCGGTTGTTGTCGTCGCCGAGGGTGTCAACACGCCGGAGCAGGCGGCGGCCGTGGAGACGCGGCTGCGAGACGCCGCCGGCAGCCAGCCGGTTACCGGGGTGACCGATGTGCCGGCGCAGCTGGCACCCCTCTATCTCCGGCCGCCCTACGCCGTCTTCGAGACGGTGCAGCCGGCGGGCGACAACAGCGACCGCACGCACCAGTTTCTCGATCGCCTGCGCGCGGTTCATGTCCCTGGCGTGACCCTGCTGGTGGGCGGGGAGGCGGCCGCCTATCAGGACTTCCTGAACGTCCTCGGAGGCGACTTCCCGGTCGCCTTCGGCACCGTGCTCGTGGGGACGTTGGTGCTCCTCGGCGTCTCCTTCCGCTCGCTGCTGCTGCCGCTCAAGGCGGTGCTGATGAACCTTCTTTCGGTCGGCGCCGCCATGGGCGTACTCACCTGGTCATTCCAGGAGGGTCACTTATCCGGTCCGCTCGACTTCCAGGCGGTCGGCTTCGTCGACGCCACCGTGCCCGTGATCATCTTCGCCGCACTCTTCGGGCTCTCGATGGACTACGAGGTCTTCCTGCTCAGCCGCATCCGCGAGGAGTGGCGCGGCGGCCTCTCGAATCAGGCGGCGGTGGCGACGGGCATGGAACGGACCGGCCAGATCATCACCTCGGCCGCCCTGATCCTGGTCACCGTCGTCGGCACCCTTGCCTTCAGCTCGCTCGCGCTCAACAAGGCGATCGGGATCACCTTTGGGACCGCCATCCTGCTCGATGCAACCCTCATCCGCCTGCTCCTGGTGCCGGCGATGATGCGGGTTCTCGGCGACCTCAACTGGTGGCCGCAGCAACGCGGCGATAGCCGCGTTCGCTAGCCTCCCCGGCTAACCCCTGGTCATTTCACGGTCGCCGGGCAGATACCGGGCCTGGCTGGCATCGGGCGGCGCTGGTTGAAGTCAGGTGCTCCGGCGGAAGCCGGCTTTCGCCTCTTGGGCAGATGGTTGACCGAAACCCCTTGCTCATGGAGGAGGAAGGTCACATGAGTAAGGACCAAACGTGATATCGTGACTCTCACAAAAACCTCCGTGAAGGACTCAGAGAAATATGGTTCCGCACCTGCCGTATCCCCGCCGAGCCGAACCCCTTTCGCCCGCCCAGCCGGCCCAGCCCGGGCCGCTACTCGCTGGCGCGCCGGACCTCCACACCCAGCTCGAAGCGATCTTCGACGCGGTCTGGAAAGGTGAGGCTGACTGGCGCTTCAACGACCGCCTGGACATGGCTTTCAAGCAGCGGCGCCAAATCGCTACGTAGTCTCCTAAGCCATGGGATTCGAGCAATACCACGAACCTGCCAACGAGCTTCCGCAAGAGACCCGGACACTGGCCAGAGTCCTGGCGTCATTAACAGAGGAGGCGGAAGCGATCGGCTGGTACGCGCAGCGGCTGGCGCTGGAGACGGATCGCCAAGCACGAGCCGTGATGGAGAACGCTCAGCAAGAAGAGTTCAAGCACTTCGCGATGGACCTCGAGTTCCTCGCCCGCCGCATGCCCAAGTGGCGAGAGACCCTGCAGGGAGTTCTCTTCCAGCCGGGCGACATCGTCGGTCACGGCGAAGAGGCCGAAGAGCGCGTGGACGCCGAGGGCTAGGCCTCTCCCTTCACTGATTCCTGCGCGGGCTCCAGACGGTCTGTCTGGGCGCGGATGGAGGCCTGCAGTGTGGCCGGCGTGAAGGCGCCCAGATAGCGGTCGCCGCTGTAGACGGGCACCAGGCCCTGCCCGCTCTCGAGCAAGCGCTCGAGCGCTTCGCTGAGCGTGGCTTCGATCCCGACGCGGACGCCGTCGACCGCCGGCGCCGGCAGGTTCTCGAGCGACTTGGGATCGATCTGAGTCACCGCCAGGCTCTTCAAGAGCCGGTCTCGACCCAGGAACTCGGCCACGAACGGTGTGGCGGGATGGCCGAGGATCTCGACCGGCGTGTCGTGCTGCTCGATCCGGGCGCGCACGCTCATGAGCGCGATTTGATCGCCCAGCTTGACCGCCTCATCGATGTCATGGGTGACGAAGACGACTGTTTTCCGCATCTCACGCTGGATTCGGATGAACTCGTTCTGCAGCCGCTCCCGAGTAATGCGGTCGACCGCGCCGAAGGGCTCGTCCATGAGCAGGACCGGGGGGTCGGCACCCAGAGCGCGAGCGAAGCCGACCCGCTGGCGCTGGCCTCCGGAGAGCTGGTGCGGATAGCGGTCACGGTACTGGTCCGGCGGGAGGCCGACCAGGTCGAGAAGCTCGTCGACGCGGGCGCGCACCCGGGCCCGGTTCCAGCCCAGCAGCCTGGGCACGGTCGCTACGTTGTCGGCAACCGTCAGGTGGGGGAAGAGTCCCGTCTGCTGTATGACATAGCCCATCCGCAGGCGAAGCAGCACAGGGTCGATGTGGGTCACGTCCTCGCCGTCGAGGAGGATCCGGCCGGCCGATGGTTCGATAAGCCGGTTGATCATCCGGAGCGTCGTCGTCTTGCCGCACCCGGAAGGTCCCAGCAGGACGCACGTCTCGCCATTCGCGACCTCGAGGTCGAGATGCTCAACGGCCACCGTCGACCCGGGAAACTCCTTACGGACCGCCTCCAGCCGTATCAAGTTGGGGCTAGCGTATTGGAATGCTGCTCGACGCCAGTGACCCCTGGCTGCGTTGGGACTGGCTGAGCTTGCATCTGCCGGACATCTGGGCCGCCCTCGTCGAGCACGTCGAGCTGACGGTGATCGCCGTCGCCGGCGGCCTGCTGATAGCGCTTCCGCTCGGGGTCGTCGCCTTTCGATCGAGCCTCTTGCGGGAGCCGCTGCTGGGCTTTTCCGGCGTCCTCTATGCGATCCCCTCGCTGGCCCTCTTCTCCTTCCTGGTCCCGTTCACCGGCCTCACCGCGGTCACCGCCGAGATCGGGCTCATCAGCTACACGATCCTCATCCTTCTCCGGAAC
>CAZHAC010000113.1:0-7432 GCA_964529765.1 uncultured Actinomycetes bacterium | reverse complement strand
CGACGTTGCTCGCCAGGCGACCCAGGGTCTGGCCCGTGGCGTCGACCACGAACCAATCACCCTTCAGGTCCTCCTTCCGGGCTGTCCAAGTTTTCTGCTTCACGTTCCTCTTTCTACTAGTAAATGACTTCCATCAGCGTGAGCCCCCCGGCGGGGGCCGTCTTCACCTTGTCTCTCGCCGCCGCCGCGCGGTCACGCGCTCGCAGCAGCTCCCCCGCCCATCCGGGCGGCCGGCGTCCGGTCCCCACCTCGGCCAGCGCGCCGGCGATGCCGCGCGCGAGCCCTCGCAGAAAACCCTCCGCCACCAGCTCCAGCTCGACGAAGCGGTCGCGCCGCTCAACGGTGGCCAAGCGCAGCTCGCGCGTCCGCTGGCCCTCCGGCTCAGACGCCGAGCAGAAGCTGGTCCAGTCGTGCTTACCGACGAGCAAGGCCGCGGCCTCGTTCATCGCGCCCACGTCGAGGCCCTCCACCATCCACCAACAGTGCTTGCGGTCGAGGGCGGGCCGGGCGCGGCGGTCGAAGTAGCGGTAGCGGTAGCGGCGCCAGCGGGCCGAGTAGCGGGCGTGGAACCCGTCGTCGACCGCCTCCGCGCTGACCGCGCTCACGTCCTCCGGCAGCACGCCGTTGAGCGCGGAGACCATCCGCGTCACGGCGATCCTGCCCTCCCTCTTGCCCTCCCAGTGGAAGTTGACGACCTGGCCGAGGGCGTGGGCCCCGGCGTCCGTGCGGCCGGCCGCGTAGACCTTGTGGTCTTTGCCGGAAAGCTCACGCAGGGCGCGCTTCAGCTCGCCCTCCACCGTGCGCCGTCCGGACTGCTGCTGCCAGCCGGAGAAGCCGGTTCCGTCGTACTCGAGCACGACTTTGATATTCACTTTTCAATCGGTGGTCTCCGCGCCGGGCGGAGTCTACTAGTCGACGAGCTCGATGATGACCATGGGGGCGGCGTCGCCGACGCGGGGGCCCTTGCGGACGATCCTGGTGTAGCCTCCCGGCCGCTCGCCGAGGCGAGGGACCAGGTTGGAGAAGAGCCGCTCGACGACGTCCGGCTGGCTTATCTCGGCGGCGACCGCCCGCCGGGCGGCGAGATCGCCGGCCTTGGCGGTCGTGATCAGGCGCTCGACCCAGCGGCGGAGCTCCTTCGCCTTTGCCTCGGTAGTCGTGATGCGGCCGTGCTGAAGCAGGCTCGAGCACAGGTTGCGCATGAGCGCCTTCCGCGAGTCGGTGTCGCGGTTGAAGCGGCGGCCAGACTTTAAATGTCTCATCGGTTTAGCGGAAGACCGCGTCCATGTCCTCGGGCTGCACGAAGCCCTTCTCGACGAGCCGCTCTTTGATCTCGTCAAGGGACTTCCGCCCGAAGTTGCGGAGACCGAGCAGCTCCTCTTCCTTCTTGGTCAGGAGCTGGCCGACGGTCGTGATGTCGTTGGCCTTGAGGCAGTTGAAGGCCCGCACCGAGAGGTCGAGCTCCTCGATCGGCGTGTCGTTCACGCGCGACCCGGTCGCGCCCCGGTTCTGGCCCGGCGCACCGCCGCCCGCCGGCGCCTCGGTGACGATCGCGTCACCGAAGCGGACGAACAGCTCCAGATGCTGGGTGAACAGCGAGGCTGCCGTGCTGACCGCCTCTTCAGGGGTCATCGTGCCGTCGGTGAAGACCTCGATCACGAGCCGGTCGAAGTCGGTTGACTGGCCGACGCGGGTCTTCTCAACGGAGAAGTTCGCCTTGTGAACGGGCGAGAAGATGGCGTCGATCGGGATCACGCCGATCGGCTGGCCCTCGCGCTTGTTGCGCTCGGCGGGCACGTAACCCTTACCCCGCTCGACGTTGAGCTCGATCCGCACGCGGCCCTTATCCGCCACAGTGCAGATGTAGAGATCGGGATTGACGACCTCGACGTCCGATGTGGTCTGGATGTCTCCGGCGTGGATCTCAGCCGGACCTTTGACATCGAGGACGACCGTGACCGGGTCCTCGGTGAAGCTCTTCAGGTTGAGCTGCTTGAGGTTCAGGATGAGCTCGGTCACGTCCTCCTTGACATGAGGGATGGACGTGAACTCGTGGGCAACGCCGTCGATCTGAATTGACGTCACAGCGGCGCCCCAGAGCGAGCTGAGCAGGACGCGGCGCAGGGTGTTGCCCAGCGTCGTGCCGAAGCCCGGCTCGAGGGGCTCGATCTCGAACTTGCCGTAGTTGCCGCCGGTCTCGCCGTCGATGCGGCGAACCTGCGGGTTGACTGGTGCCTGGATGTCGATGGCCAACGAAAAACGCTCCTTTCCGATTACCGGGAGTAGAACTCGACGATCAGGTGCTCCTCGACGCCGGCTTCCATCTCGTCGCGCTCGGGAAGAGCGAGCACCTTGGCTGACTTCGCCTCCTCATTCAGGGCGAGCCAGGAGGGAACGGTCCGCACGCGGGAGGCCTCGAGAGCTACTTCCACGACGCCACCGGAGCCGTTGGCGCGGACCTTGAGCTCGTCGCCCGGCTTGAGCTGGAACGATGGGACGTTGACGGTTCGGCCATTGACCTCGAAATGCCGGTGCGCCACCAGCTGGCGGGCCTGCTTGCGCGACGACCCCAGGCCGAGCCGGTAGACGACGTTGTCGAGCCGGAGCTCGAGGTGGCGCAGCAGGTTGAGGCCGGTAACACCGCCCTCGCGCACCGCCGCGTCGAAGTAGTTGCGGAACTGCTTCTCGAGCAGCCCATACGTGCGCCGGGCCTTTTGCTTGGCCCGGAGCTGGAGGCCGTAGTCGGAGGTCTTGCGGCGGCGGGCCTGCCCGTGGATGCCGGGCGGCACCGCACGGCGCTCGATGGCGCACTTGGGTGTGTAGCAGCGCTCTCCCTTCAGGTAGAGCTTTGCACCTTCGCGCCGGCAGAACCGGCAGACCGGACCGTGATAGTTAGCCAACTACTCCTCCGAAATTCCCTCTTCGCTTACTTCTTCTTTTTCGATCACTCTTATCTGGGGTCAGACGCGCCGGCGCTTGGGCGGCCGGCAGCCGTTGTGCGGGATCGGCGTGACGTCGGTGATCGCCGTCACCTCGAGCCCTGCCGCCTGCAGCGAGCGGATCGCCGCCTCGCGACCGGCGCCCGGGCCCTTCACGAACACCTCGATCGAGCGCATACCGTGCTCCATCGCGCGCCGCGCCGCGTTCTCTGCCGTGATCTGAGCCGCAAAGGGGGTCGACTTGCGGCTCCCCTTGAAGCCCTGGCCCCCGGCGGAGCCCCAGGCGACGACGTTGCCGGTGGTGTCGGTAATCGAGACGATCGTGTTGTTGAACGTGGACTGGATGTGAGCCTGCCCCACCACCACGTTCTTGCGCTCGCGGCGGCGTGTCCGGACCGACTTCTTCTTCGCCTTTCCCACTGATTATTTGCCCTTTTTCTTGCGGCCCGAAACCGTCCGCTTGGGACCGCGGCGGGTGCGGGCGTTGGTGCGGGTGCGCTGGCCGTGCACCGGCAGTCCGGCGCGGTGGCGCTTGCCGCGGTAGGTGCCGATCTCGATCAGGCGCTTGATGTTGAGCGCGACCTCGCGGCGGAGGTCGCCCTCGATCAGGATCGTCTTGTCGTTGGACAGACGGTCGATGACCTGGCGCAGCCGGGCCACCTCTTCGTCGCTCAGGTCTTTGACCCGGCGGTCGACGTCGATGTTGGCCATCTGGAGCACCTTCTCGGAAGTGGTCCGGCCAATACCGTGGATATAGGTCAGCGATATCACCACGCGCTTGTCGCGTGGAATGTCGATACCGGCTATTCGCGCCATGCCTGCTCCCTGACTACCCCTGCCGCTGCTTGTGCTTCGGGTTCGCGCAGATGACGCGGACAACGCCTTCGCGCTTGATCACCTTGCACTTCGGACAGATCACCTTGACTGATGGTCGAACTTTCATCTCTCAAATCCATAAATTCGCCCGCGACTCGCGTCATTGCCGGCCAGCTCGACGGTCACCCGATCACCGGCCCGGAGCCGGGTGAAGTGGGTGCCGAGACGGTCGGCGACGTGAGCGAGGACCTTGGCCCCGTTCTGCAGCTCGACCCGAAAGATTCCGTTTGGGAGGGGCTCCAGCACAACGCCGCGAACAAGTTCGGGCGCGCGGGGCACGAACGGTGATTGTAACTCAAAAGGGCGCAATTATGTTCCGGATCAGCCGGCAGCTCGAAGCGCCGCGACACCGTCCTCAGGGGCGGTCAGGATCTCAGGACCGTCCTTGGTGATGGCGACGGTGTGCTCATAGTAGCTGGAGAGCGACCCGTCGCTGGTGCACACGGTCCAGCCGTCGGGCTTGATGTAGACGTCGGGCGAGTCCATGTTCACCATCGGCTCGATCGCCAGCGTCATCCCCACTTTGAGCTCGGGCCCGGTGTGCGCCCGCCCGAAGTTGGGGACCTGCGGGTCCTCATGCATGTTCCGGCCGATCGCGTGACCGACGAACTGGCGGATCACGCTGAACCCGTTGGCTTCGACGTGGCTCTGCACGGAATGGCTGATGTCGCCGATCCGGTTTCCGGGCACGCACTGATCGACGGCCTTCCAGAACGACTCCTCGGTTACCCGTACCAGCTTCTTGGCGGCCGGCGACACGTTGCCGACCGGTACCGTCACCCCCATGTCCGCCCAGAAGCCGTCCAGCACCAGACCGAGATCAAGGCTGACGAGGTCGCCGTCGTTTATGCGCCGATTGCCCGGGATTCCGTGCACAGCCTCGTCATTGATGGAAATGCAGATCGATTTGGGAAAGCCGTGGTAGCCCAGGAAGCCCGGACGTGCGCCCGCCTCGCGAATGCGGGCGTCGGCGAGCTTGTCGATCTCTTCCGTCCGCACGCCGGCCTGGCAGGCGGCGCGCAGCTCGCTGGTCACGCGAGCCAGGGCGATCCCGGCCCGGCGCATGATGCCGATCTCGTAGGGCGTCTTGAGATTCGTCATGCTGCAATGTCCCCCAGGGCTTTCTCGATCTGGGCGCGCACACCTTCGATGCTCTGGAGAGCGTCGATCTCGGTGACTATCCCCTTCCTACGGTAGTAGTCGATGACGGGCACGGTGTCGCGAAGGTACACCTCAACACGCTTGCGCGCGGCCTCCTCGGTGTCATCGCTCCGCTGGATCAGCTTGGCGCCGTCGACAGCGCAGACGTCGCCCGGTGGGGGCGGGTTGAAGATCCGGTGGTAGGTGCGGCCGCAGACCGGGCATACGAGACGGCCGGTGAGGCGCTGGATGAGCGCATCGGCGGGGGCGACCAGGTACAACGCCCGAGCGAAGCTCCTGTGGAGCTCGCGCATGACCTCGTCGAGGGACTCAGCCTGGGGGATCGTCCGCGGAAAGCCGTCGAGGATGAAGCCGCGGCGGCAGTCCGGTTCCTGGAGGCGCGCGCGCACGATCGCGATCGTCACGTCGTCCGGCACCAGCTCGCCTCGGTCCATGATCTCCTTGACCCTCCGGCCCAGTTCGCTGCCCTTGCTCGTCTCGGCGCGGAACATGTCGCCGGTCGAGATCTGGGGAATGCCGTAGCGCTGCTTGAGGAACTCGGCCTGGGTCCCCTTGCCACTTCCAGGGGCGCCGAAGAGGAGGAGGTTCACCGCAGCCCCCGCTTCGCGACAGCTCCCGGCGCCCCTCCGTCGCCGCTTCGCGTCGACACCTCCCCATCGAGTGGGGAGGAGACCTGGATCATCGAATAAACCCACGGTACTGGCGCATGATCAGCTGCGTTTCTAGCTGCTTCATGGTGTCGAGAGCCACGCCGACCACGATCAGGATGGCGGTGCCGCCCAGGTAGAGGTTCTGCGTCGAGATGCCGGTCAGGCGGGCGGTGGCGATCGGCAGGACAACCGTGATCATGCCCAGGAAGATGCCGCCCGCGAATGTGATCCGGTTCATCACGGCCGCCAGGTACTCCGCCGTCGGGCGGCCAGGACGGATGCCGGGAATGAAGCTCGAGTACCTCTTCAGGTTGTCCGCGACATCGTGCACGTCGAACGTGACCGCGGTGTAGAAGTACGTGAAGCCGAAGACGAAGAGGAAGTAGAGGACGTTGTAGGCGATGTCGGCGGGCAGGTTGGGGCCGCTCGGCTGCCAGTAGGCGCGCACCCAGGCGCCGGCCTGGTAGGGCCAGCTGCCCTGAGGGGCGGCCACCAGGTAGTTGGCGATGATGGTCGGGAAGAACATGATCGAGATCGCGAAGATGATCGGGATCACGCCCGCCTGGTTGACGCGCAGGGGCAGGAAGCTGGCGCGGCCCTGGATCGTCCGCGAGCCGCCCGTCACCCGTTGGGCGGACTGAATCGGTATCTTCCGGACCGCCTGCTGGACCTCGATGATGAACGCGGTCACCACCAGCGCGATGACTCCGAAGGCGATGAAGGGCAAGTAGTCGGCGAGGCCGTTGCCACCCTGGTGAGCCTGGACAGTGCTCAGGATCGAACGCGGGCCGCGGCCGATGATGCCGGCGAAGATGACCAGCGAGATGCCGTTCCCGATGCCGTATTCGGTGATCAGCTCGCCGAACCACATCAGCATCACGGTCCCGGCCGTGAGCGTGAGCATGATGGCCAGCCTCTGGAACCACTCGAGGTTGCCGGGCAGGATGGTGACGCCGGTCGTCCCCTGGTTCTGGAAGAGGACGGTGAGGCCGTAGGACTGCCCAAGCGCGAGCGCGACCGTCAGGTAGCGCGTCCAGCGCGTGATCCGGCGCCGCCCCTGCTCGCCCTCCTTCTGGATCTCCTTGATCCGTTCGGAGACGACGCCCATCAGCTGCATGATGATGCTGGCGTTGATGTAGGGATTGACGCCCATCGCGACCACGCTGAAGGTCGACAGGCCGCCGCCCGAGAAGAGGTCGAGCAGGCCGAGCAGAGCAGTCGAGTTGAACAGCGACTGCAGCGCTGCCTGGTTCGCCCCCGGAATGGAGATGTTCGCGAATAGCCGGAAGACGACCAGCATCGCGGCTGTGAAGAGGAGCTTGTTCCGAAGCTCCGGCAGCCGGAGCGCGTTGTAGACCGCCTGGAGAAGGTTCATCGCTGCGGCCTACTCGTCAGTGGCGGGTTCCGCCTCCGGCTCGGTACTCGTCTCCACGCGCGCCTCGATCGCCGGGCCCTCGGTGTCGACAGCGCCGGCCGGCTCGGTCGGAGCCGACGGCGTCTCGCCACCGATCACGGTTACAGTTCCCCCCGCCTTCTCGACCGCCGCCCGGGCGCTCTCGCTGATCGCGAAGGCGCTCACCTTCAGACTGCGGCCGAGCTTGCCGGCGCCGAGGACCTTGTACTCCTCGCCGGGGTCAACCAGGCCGGCTTCCGCAAGCAGCTCGGGCGTCACCTCAGTGCCGTCCTGGAAGCGGTTCAGCTTGCTCAGGTTGATCGGCCGGTAGACCTTCTTGAACGGATTGTCAAAGCCGCCCAGCTTGGGCAGCCGCTGAGCCAGGGGCATCTGGCCGCCCTCGAAGCCGAGGC
>CAZHAC010000112.1:0-7487 GCA_964529765.1 uncultured Actinomycetes bacterium | reverse complement strand
TCGCGCTCGACCTCGACGAGCCATCGGACCTGGAAGCGCTGGCCAGAACTTGATCGAGTGATCGAGTGATCGAGATCCATCCGGTGGAGGGCGTCCCCGAGGTGGTCGAGGGGGACGACCTGGCGGCCCTCGCGGCCGGCCACTTCGAGCTGCGCGACGGTGATGTGCTGGTGGTGGCACAGAAGATCGTCTCCAAGGCCGAGGGGCGCCTGCGCCGGCTGTCCGAAATCGAGCCCAGCGCGGAGGCGGTCACGATGGCCAGGGAGATCAATCACGACCCCCGGCTTGTCCAGGCCATCCTCGACGAGAGCGTTCGCATCGTACGCAAGCAGCGGATCCTGATCGTTGAGACGCGCCACGGCTACGTCTGTGCAAACGCGGGGATCGATCACTCGAACGTGCCCGGCGACGACGCGGTGACCCTGCTGCCCCTTGACTGCGACGCCAGCGCAGAGCGGGTTCGCTCCCGGCTGCGGGAACTCGCCGGCGTTGACGTAGGGGTGATCGTTTCCGACACCTTCGGCCGTGCCTGGCGGATGGGCATCGAAAACGTCGCGTTGGGCGCGGCAGGCCTCCCGGTGCTGGTCGACTACCGGGGCCAGGTGGACGACTACGGAAAGGAGCTGAGCGTCACGGTGGTGGCGGTCGCCGACGAGCTGGCCGCCGCCGCCGAGCTGGTCATGGGCAAGACGGCGCGGCTGCCGATGGTGGTGATCCGCGGCTACCGCTCCGAGGGCGTGCCGGGTTTGGGCAAGGACCTGGTGCGCCCGCACGAGCTCGACCTGTTTCGATGAAAGTAGTGCTCGTCGCCGGCGGCACCGGTGGCGCCAAGCTCGCGGTCGGGCTGCAGGCCGCGCTCGCTCCCGGCGACCTCACTGTCATCACCAACGTCGCCGATGACTGCGTGTTCTGGGGACTGCACGTCAGTCCCGACACCGACTCCGTCCTCTTCCGCCTGGCCGGCATCTTCAATGAGGAGGCGGGGTTCGGGGTGGTGGACGAGACCTTCGCGACCATGGGCATGATGGGCAGGCTCGGCGCTCCCACCTGGTTCGCGCTCGGCGACCGCGACCTCGCCTTTCACATTCTGCGTACCGAGATGCTCCAGGCCGGCCGCCGGCTCACCGAGACGTCGCTCGAGCTGGCTCGCCGGCTGGGCATAGCGAGCCGCGTGCTGCCGGCGACCGACGATCCCGTCCGCACCTGGTTTGAGACCGACCGGGGGACGCTCCCGTTCCAGGAGTTCTACGTGCTCAACCGAGCCCAGCCGGTGGTGTGCGGGGTCAGCTACGCCGGCATCGAGCTCGCCCGGCCCTCAGCCGAGGTCGTCGAGGCGCTGAGCGCCGCCGACCTCGTGGTCATCGGCCCCTCGAATCCGGTGGTCAGCGTCTGGCCTGTGCTCCAGCTTCTGACCGGCAATCTGCCTGCTGCGCGAACGATTGCCGTCTGCCCCACCGTCGGCGGCCGCGCCCTGAAAGGGCCGACCGTTGAGATGATGCGGTCGCTCGGTCGCGATCCCTCGCCGGAGGGCGTGGCGCGTGAGTACCTGGAGGTGGCCCAGGGATTTGTACTCGACCAGCAGGACGCTGCCTCCGCGACCGCCATCGAAGCGCTCGGCTACCGCGTGCTCGTCACCGACACCCTGATGGTCGAGCCGGCCGCTGCGGAGCGCTTCGCCCAAAAGCTGCTAGCCGGCTTCTGAGACGGCCTTTCCGCCCGCCAGCACGCGGCCATCGTCGGTGACCGCGAGCGGTCGTCGGAGCATCCGCGGTTCGGCAAGGATGAGGTCGATCAGGTCCGGGTCGGAGAAGCTCGCGGGATCTCGCGCGAGCTTCTTGAAGCTGGGCGAGTTGAAGGCGAACACGTTGCGGACGCCGCCCGCCCGCCGCGCGATCTCCTCCAGCTCCTCACGCGTCAGCGGGTGCGCGAAGAAGTCGCGCTCCTCGGCGCTGATCCCGCGCTCCGCAAGCCTTCCCCGGGCCTGCCTGCAGGTGCTTCACTTCGCCCAGTGGTAGAGCCTCAAGTCCGGCAGCGAGTTTACGGCGTAGCGGTAGCGGTCCTGTTGACGGCGGTGCTCTTCGCGGCCCGGATCAACTCGGCGCCCAGCGCTGCCGGCTTCCGCCACGCGATCGCTCCCGCGCCTGACGGTGGTCTCTATGCGATCCAGGGCGGTCAGGCACTGCTCGTGGACACGCAGGGCGGGGTGCGGCGGCTTGGCCCGACGGGCAGGGCTCTGCCGCTCATGCTGGCCGCCGATGGTCAGAACCTCGTGTTCGGTTCCGCCGGCGGCGTCGCCGTGTCTGTCGACCGGGGCGGCACCTGGCGCCAGGCCCGCCTGCCCGCCGGCCACTACCCGGTGGTGTGGGTCTCGGGCTCGACGATGATCGCGGGCCAGTGGGCCGGCGATCTCTGGCTCTCGGAGGACCGCGGAGGTTCCTGGCGCTCGCTCGGGGCGCCGGGTGGCGGCGAGTACGAGGCCTTCGCGGAGTCGGAGGGCGCCTGGTACGTAGCCACGCTGAGCGGCGTCTGGGTCACGGCCGACGGCGGTCGCCGGTGGGAGCGGACCACCCTTCCCTCGCGGGTCACGGCGCTCCAGAAGGCGCAGCCGGGCGTGGTCGCGGGCGACTGGCGAGGCGACATCTACTCGGCGGAGGGCGTGGCGCCGGCGCTGCGGCTCGCCAGCTTCGGCTCGGGAGTGTGGGCGCTCAGTGGTTCGCTCGTCGCGACCACCGACGGCATCCGGGGTGGCCCTGACCAGCTTCTGGCTGGGAGGGAGGTGTCAGCTCTCGTCTCAGCCGGTGACGGCCTCTACGCCGGCCTCGCCGGTGGGCCGGTACTCGTCTCCAGGGACGCCGGGCGGAGCTGGCACACGGTCCTCCAGGGCTGACGCCCAGGCGAGCAGCAGCAGGATCGCGATCATCGTCACGTAGTTCGGAGCCAGCGTCCGGCCGAGCAGGAAGAGCGTGGCCGCGATCGCGGCTCCCCACATCCAGAAGCCCGGCCAGCTGAAGCGGGCGGCAAGCCGCCGCCAGCCGGCCACGAAGACCGCGACGCCGACCACGGCTTGTATGACCGCTGAGTAGGTGGCCCAGCGGCTGGTTAGGACGCCGGCGGCGAGCAGTAGACCCGGCAGCCCCCAGCCGCGAATGGGAAAGGAGTCCATGCCGGCGCCGTAGAAGTAGCGTGCGGTGTCGGCCAAAAACCCTGCTGGCGACCAGACGAAGAACGGCAGCACCAGGACCAGCGCACCGGCCAGGGCAGCAGCCGAGAAGCGGGCAAGGCTCCGCCCATCGATGCGGTAGGCGAGCAGCAGGAGCGGGGGTACGAAAACGAGCGCGGTCTGCTTCAAGCAGAGCGCCGCTGCCAGGGCGAGCCCCGCCGCCAGAGGCCGGCGGCGCCGTAAAAGTCCCACCGCGAGCAGCGAGGCCGTGAGCGCGAACAGGTCGTTGAAGAGATACAGCGTGTCGAGCAGGAGCAGGGGGCTGAGTGCGGCCGCGGTGGCGCCGGCGGCACGCGCCGCGTACCAGCCGGCGAGCGCGAGTGCGACGGCCGCCGCCGGCCAGAGCCAGACGACGGACACTCCCGCCGCATGCAGCGGAGCTGCGAGCAGGATCATCCCGGGCGGGTAGGGGTAGTGGCCGAGCAGCGGGTTTACCGGCAGCTCCGGCAGCCAGAACGCACGCAGCGCCGGGTCGTCTATGTAGTCGTGTCCGTAGGGATCCAGTCCCAGCAGCAGGCGGCCGGCGGCGGCGTCGGTGATGAGCGCGCCGTCCTGAACGGGCGCCTGCGGCGGGCGGCCGGCGATGAGAGCCGCTTGAGGCACAACCAGCGCACCGGCCACGAGGATCGCGATCGCTTGCGGGCGCCGGCCCTTGCGATCGAGCACGATCGCCGCCACGGCAGCAACGATCGGAATGGGCGCCAGCCAGCGCTGAGGCGTGGACCAGAGGACCCCACCGGCGAGCAGTCCATCGGCGATCGCGAATGCGAGTAGGAGGTCGCCCAGCGCGACGCGGCGCACGTTAGTGCGAGGTGGCGAGCATCAGCAGGACACCCAGCAGCACCACCACCAGGGCGCCCACCAGCACCACGTAGCTGAGCACGTTCTGGACGGTGGACTGACGCCGGGTATAGGGCACCGGCTGGGTCAGCAGGCCGTCCTCGTCGCGCGTGTGCCTTTGGTGGGGAACCACGTCCCAGGCCGGCTGCTTCTCGTCCAACTGGCCGGCAGCGGCAGAAGACCGCTCCGCCCGTGGCTCCTTGGCTTTTGGCTCGACGATGCTCCAGGCCTCAGCCGGCGCTTTTTGCTCGGCAGGCGGCTCTGCTGCGGTGTCCGGGAGCGGCTCGGGCTCCGGAGCCGGCGGCTCGATGGTCGCCGGCACCTCTACAGGAGGCGGCTCGACGGATGCCGTTGACCGGAACGCGGGGACGGGCACGGTGGCCGCGGCGGGAGCGGGTTGGGCCGGCGCCGGGGGCTGCGGGAGGGGCGAGGTGTCCCAGGCCGGCGGTGAGGCAGAAGGGGCCGCGGGTAGCTGCGACGCGCTGAGCGGCTCGGCCACGGTCGCTGGCGAGACCGAGGGCTCCATGATCGCTGGCGCGGATCCTGCCGCCACCGGCGCTGGGGGTGGCTCCGGCGCCAGTGCGCGCTCGCGCCGCTCCATCGCGCGCGCCTCGAGCATGGTGCGGCGCGCCGAGTACAGCGAGTGCCGCGTCCGCGCGCGCGTCCGAAGCACGACGAAGGCCGCGAAGACCCCGAGCAGCGCGACCACCGGACCGATCAGGAGAGCCACCGGCGGCGAAGGTTATCGGATGCGAGAATCCAACTGTGGCCCTAGTGGAGCGAATCGACACCGAGATGTTCGAGGCGAGAAAGCGCCGCGATGAAGTTGCTGTGAACACCCTCGGGATGCTCAAAAGCGAGGTTGTCAAGGCGACCAAGGAGCCGGGAGCTGGCGGCGAGGCGGGGGATGACCTCGTCCTCCGGGTTGTTCGCCGAGAGGTGAAGCGCCGTGAGGAGGCTGCCGATGCCTACCGTGCCGCCGGCCGCGAGGAGTCGGCCGCCCGCGAGATCAGCGAGGCCGACCTCCTGCGCGCTTACCTTCCGCCGGCACTCAGCGAGGCCGCGCTGGAGACCGAGATTCGGGCCGTGATCGACGACGTCAAGCCCTCGGGTCCGGGAGGATTCGGCCAGGTCATGAAGGAGGCGTCACGCCGGCTGGCGGGACGCGCCGAGGGCGGCGAGATCGCGGCCGTGGCACGCAGGCTCATTGGCCAAAGCTAAGCCGAAGGTCGATCCCCAGCTGGTACCGCCGCGGGGAGCCAAGGCGCGTGCGCTGAAGGCGGTCGAACGTCTCCGAGAGGCCTACCCGGCAGCTACCGAGCTGGCCCACCAGAGTCCCTACCAGCTGCTGATCGCGACCATCCTCTCGGCGCAGACGACCGACCGGAGCGTCAACGAGGTCACTCCCAAGCTCTTCGCGCGCTATCCGATGCCTGAAGACCTGGCCGCCGCCGACCCGGCCGAGGTGGAGCAGATCATCAAGCCGACGGGCTTCTACCGCAGCAAGACGCGAGCGATCATCGCCAACGCCCGCCAGCTGGTCGACCGTTTTGGCGGCGAGGTGCCGCCCGACATGGAGAAGCTCGTCACGCTGCCTGGAATCGGCCGCAAGACCGCCAATGTCATTCTCGGCGTGGCCTTCAACATTCCCGGCTTTGCCGTCGACACCCATGTGATCCGGCTGACCAACCGCCTCAAATTGGTCGCCACCAAGGATCCCGCCAAGATCGAGAAGGTCGTGACCTCGATGGTGCCCAAGAACGAATGGACAGGCCTCTCGCTGCGCTTGATCCTGCATGGCCGGCGCGTTTGCATCGCCCGCCGGCCGCGCTGCGAGGAGTGCATCCTCAACGACTTCTGTCCGTCTTCGCTGGTCCGGCCGAAGGCGGCTCAGAGCACAGCTGGTGCGGTGCAGACCCGCATCAAATAGAGCGCCTAATCGCATAACCGAACTGCGAACGTTTGTTCTAGACTCGGTTCCATGGTGGCGGCGGAGCTGGAACCGCGGCGCACGGACGTCGAATACCTGGAGCAGCCCTGCAAGGTCGCGCTCAACCGGGTCAAGGGAATGCCGTTCAAGTGGTCGCTCAACCCCTACATGGGCTGCGAACACCGTTGCACCTTCTGCTACGTGCGCGCCTTCGAGAAGCGCGCCGACCGGCCCTCCGACGACCGCTACGGGCGAGCCATCCGGGTCAAGACCAACGTGGTCAGCGTGCTCCGGCAAGAGCTGGCGCGCCGAAGCTGGAAGCAGGAGGGGGTCGCCGTCGGCGCCGCGACCGATCCCTACCAGCCGGCGGAGGGCACGTACCGGCTAACGCGAGGCTGCCTGGAGGCCTTCGCCGAATTCTGCAATCCCATGGGGTTGATCACCCGTGGCCCCATGATCGTCCGCGACATCGACGTTCTGACCACGCTCGCCCGTCGAGCCGATGTCACCGTCACTTTCAGCATTCCGACCCTCGACGATGAGATCTGGCGGCGCACCGAACCGGGAACCGCACATCCGCGCCAGCGCCTCCGAGCCCTCGAACGCCTGACAGCCGCCGGGATCCGGGCGAGCGTCGGCATGGCGCCGATCCTGCCCGGTCTGAGCGACAACCCGGACGCAATGGAGGAGGTCGTGCGCGCCGCCCGGGCGGCCGGGGCCGCAGGCATATGGGCCAACGTGCTCTACCTCCGGCCGGGCACACGCGAGCACTTCATGGACTCCCTGACCAGGTACTGGCCGGAGCTCATTCCCCACTACAAAGACCTGTACGCGCGCGGCTCCTACCTGCCAAAGGAGCAGGTGCGGCCGGTGCAGGAGAAGGTCCAGGAGCTGAGCCGGCGCCACGCCGTCGCTCCCCGGCCGGTCGAGTTCCTTCGCCCGCCGGCGGCCCCGCAGCAGCTTTCCCTGCTCACTTAGGATGAGCAGCGATGCGCTCGCCAGTCGATATCGTCACGGGCCGGGTCGGTGGCTTTCCGATCCGCGAGATCACTCGCCGCACCGTCCCTTGCTACAAGTACGTGGTCGAGGACGGCCGCGAGGAGCTCTCGGTATGCCTGCTCATCGACGGGCGCTACCTGTACCACTACCCCTTCGAGCAGAAGAAGGGCATCGGTTCGCTCGATACCAAGGCCGCCTACCTGCGCGGCGAGATGGAGCACCTGAGGCTTCGTGAGTTCCAGCCGGGGGTCTGCCGCTACGTCAACCACGAGAAGGCGAGCTCCGGGCAAACCTCCTGACGGCGAGGCGGCGCCGAGCGTCGTTCAGGAGCTGCTCGCCGAGCGCCGCGAACTGATGGTGGCCAACGAGCGCCTTCGCCTGGAGGCCGAGGACCTGCGCCGGCGCGCCGGCCGTAACGACCCTCGGATCTCGCGGCTGGAAGGCGAGGTGGCGCGCCTGAAAAGCCTGCTCGAAGAGGCGCGCGCCGCGCGCGACGAG
>CAZHAC010000111.1:0-7537 GCA_964529765.1 uncultured Actinomycetes bacterium | reverse complement strand
GCGGCGAACCAGGCCACGAGGTCGGGGTCGGCGCTCACGGCTTACAACATTACATCGTCGGGGCGCGGCCCCCCACCTGACTTTCCCCGTACCCCGGAGGGAGGAATTGAAATGATTACGGCATGCCGCCTGACCGCAGGCGTGCGCTCCGTGTGTCAGAGGTGGTCGTCGGGACGGTCCTGGCGGTCGCGATCCTGCTCATGCTGGTCGAGGCCGGGCTCGACTATTTCGCGATCTCGCTCGACGCCGCCACGGTAGCGCAGACGCTCATCGCCCAGCCGCAGCTCTTGTCGGTGCCGCTCGTCCTGATCGAGGAAGCCGGCGTGCCGCTGCCCATCTCGGGCGACCTGCTGATCATGTACAGCGCCGCCCGCGCCGGCCCAAACCCCTACACCTGGCTGGCCCTGGCCCTGGCGTTCGAAGTCGCCGTGCTGCTCGGATCGAGCACGCTGTATGTGGTCTCGCGACGCCTTGGCCCGCGGCTTCTTTACAGCCCGGTTGGCGCGGCGCTGCGCCTCACGCCGGAGCGGATCGAGCGCGCCCAGGGATGGGTCAAGCGCTGGGGCATCTGGGCAATCGTCCTCGGGCGCCTGGTACCCGGATTTCGGGTCGCGGTGACCGTTGTCGCCGGCTCGCTCGAGCTCGAGTACCGCGTGTTCGTAACGGGGGTGACCATCGCGGCAGCGGTTTGGATAACCCTCTTCATGGCGCTTGGTTTGCTCGTGGGCCCCGCCGCCGAACGGCTGCTGGCGGCGCACCAGAACTGGAGCCTTCTGCTCGTGGCGGTTGTGGCCCTCGGTGCGCTCCTGTATGTCGGCGGACGCCTGGCATGGCACCGACGAGCCGCGGTTTCGTAGGCCGCACTGCTGGCTTTTGAACTTCCGAAGTTGACTTCTTCTTGACAGCAGCGATATAGGGATACGCCATGCCCAACGCATGGCCCGGTCCCCAACGAAGGGTCTGGCACGCCGCCGCCGCCTTTCTTCTCGGAATGGCGGCCGTCTCCCCCGCGCCGGTATCCGCGTCCTCACCGCAGGTGCTGCGTGTGGGTGTCTGGAACGGCATCCCGGGCCAGTTCACCAGCATCCAGGACGCGGTCAACCATGCCCGTCCCGGCGACTGGATCCTGGTTGCGCCCGGCGATTACCACGAGAACGGCGTCCTTGGGGCGACCGAGCCGGCCGGCGTCCTGATCACGGTTCCCAACCTCCACCTGCGGGGTATGGATCGCAACCGGGTCATCGTCGACGGGACGCGCTCGGCGGCGCCGGCCTGCTCGAGCAACACGGCCGACCAGGTGCTCGGCCGCAACGGCATCGAGGTCTACAAGGCCAACAACACCTGGGTCGAGAACCTAACCGTCTGCAACTACGTCACCGATGCCAGCGGCAAAGAGGGCAACGAGATCTGGTGGAACGGCGGCGACGGATCCGGCCAGATCGGAATGTCGGGCTACTGGGGCAACTACATCACTGCTACTTCGACCTACGCGAACGGCGTCGGTTACCCCGCCGGCAACTACGGGATCTTCTCCAGCAACTCGACCAACGGCAGCTTCAACTACGCCTACGCGAGCAACATGGCCGACTCGGCGTTCTATGTCGGCGCCTGCCAGCAGCAGTGCAACTTCACGATGAATCACGACCACGGCCAGTTCAGCGCGCTCTGCCTGTCGAGCACCAACGCCGGCGGTTACCTGCTGGTCGAGAACAGTGAGTGCGACCTCAACAAGACCGGGCTGGTCTCGAACTCGCAGAACAACGACGACTGGCCGCCGCCCCAAATCGGGCTCTGCCCGCCCGGCCAGGTCGGACCGACCGGCACTCAGTCGTGCACGGTCTGGACGAACAACTACATCCACGACAACAACAATCCCAACGTCCCCGGCAACGGGACGGACGGACTGGCGGGCGCCGGTCCGGTCGGCACCGGCCTGGTGCTGGCCGGCAGCGAGTACGTGACGATCACCGGCAACCGCGTCGAGAACAACGGCGCCTGGGGCGAGCTGGTCGCCGACCTCCCCGACCAGGAGGCAGCGCCGGCCCGATACGGCGCTCAGTGCACCGGCGGTACCTGGAACGCGGCCACCCAGATCTGCTACTTCCAGGCCTTCGGCAACCTCAGCCTGGCCAACTCCTTCCGGAACAACGGCTTCTTCGGCAACCCGAGCAACGGTGACATCGGGCTGGCGACGACGCTGCACGACCCGGGGAACTGCTTCCAGGGCGACAGCGACCCGGTCGGTCTGACGAGCGATCCGGTGGGCATCGAGAGCAACCCGGCCTACCAACCGGCCGGCGGCATGTGCAAGGTCGCCAACAGCGGCGACATGGGCGTGCTCGCGGCCGAGGTGGCATGCGCCGCGCAGCTGGTCGGGCCGTGCCCGACCGCACCTGGCGCCAGCTACCCGCGTCCGACCCAGATCGTGCTCGCGATGCCGCCACCGCAGATGGGGATGGCTGACCCGTGCGCGGGTGTACCGGCCAACCCGTGGTGCAAGACCTGACCGTTTCGGCGGCGTAATTTCAGTCTGCAGAGGCAGGGCTGGGAGCACGCACTCGGGGGTGGGACGATGGTCAGGACGACGGTGGCCGAGCAGTTCGTCGAGGTGCTGCGCCAAGCGGGCGTCCAGCGCATCTACGGTGTCGTCGGCGATACGTTGAACCCGGTCGCCGACGCCGTCCGCCGGTCTGACGGCGTCGATTGGGTGCACGTCCGCAACGAGGAGGCGGGTGCGTTTGCGGCTGCCGCCGAGGCGCAGGTGACCGGTAAGCTGGCGGCCTGCGCCGGCAGCGGCGGCCCGGGCAATACGCACCTGATCCAGGGTCTGTACGACGCTCACCGGAGCCGCGCCCCGGTCCTGGCGCTGGCCTCGCAAATCCCCTCTGAGCAGCTCGGGACCAACTTCTTCCAGGAGACGCATCCCGAGAAGCTGTTCGTCGAATGCAGCCATTACTGCGAGCTGATCAGCGAGCCGTCACAGATGCCCCGCTTGCTCCGCCTCGGGATCGAGACGTCTCTCGCAAACGGTGGCGTCTCGGTGCTCGTGTTGCCAGGGGACATCGCCCACAAGCCGGCCGCGAACAGCACCGGGACGAGCACATTCCTCGCCGAGCCCACGGCGGCGTCGGCGCCATCGGACCAGGTCCAGGCGCTGGCCAAGGCGCTCAACGACGCGGGCAGCGTGACGCTCTTCTGCGGTGCTGGGGTGAAGAACGCCCATCGGGAGGTCATGGACCTCGCGAGCCGCGTGTTCGCGCCCATCGGTCACACGCTGAGGGGTAAGGAGTGGATTCAGTTCGACAACCCGTTCGACGTCGGCATGAGCGGATTGCTGGGGTACGGCGCCTGTTACAAGGCCACCCACGAAGCGGACCTGCTTCTGCTCCTGGGCACCGACTTCCCCTACGACAATTTCCTGCCCCAGGCCCGAACCATCCAGGTCGATCATGACGCCTCCCAGCTCGGACGGCGGACGCCGCTCGAGCTCGCCATACACGGCGACGTCCGCGAGACACTCCTCGCCGTGCTTCCTCTCCTCAAGCAGAAGAGTGACCGGTCGTTTCTGGACAAGATGCTCAGTGAGCACGTGAGTGCTCTTGAGCACGTCGTGGACGCCTATACGCGCAACCTCGAGAACCACACCCCGATCCACCCCGAATACGCGGCCACCATCCTCGATGAGGTCGCCGCCGACGATGCGATCTTCACCGTCGACACCGGCATGAACAACGTCTGGGCGGCGCGCTATATCACGCCGAACGGACGCCGGCGAGTGATCGGCTCGTTCATCCATGGGAGCATGGCGAATGCGCTGCCGCACGCCATCGGCGCCCAGCTGGCTTACCCGGGTCGGCAGGTGGTTTCGCTATCGGGAGACGGTGGACTGAGCATGCTCCTCGGGGAACTGCTGACCGTGCGCCTGCACAACCTGCCGATCAAGATCGCCACCTTCAACAACTCTCAGCTCGGGATGGTCGAGCTGGAGATGATGGTCGACGGGCTGCCGAGCTTCGGGACCGACAACGGAAACGTGGATTACGCGGCGATTGCGAGAGCTGCCGGCCTCGACTCAGTTCGAATCGAAAAGCCTGGCGACGTGCGGGAGGGGCTGAAGGAGGCCTTCGCCCGACCGGGCCCCGTCCTGATCGACCTGGTTACGGATCCGAACGCACTCTCCATGCCACCGCACATCGAGATGGAGCAGGTCCGCGGCTTTGCGCTTGCCGCGAGCAAGACCGTGATGTCGGGAGGCGTCGGGAAGATGTTGGAAATGGCGCGCGCCAACCTCCGCAACGTTCCCGTTCATCCCTGAGGACGTTTTCGAGCGCGGATCGCCCTAGAGTTCGCCGAACACAGCGCCATGCCGACCGAGCTGCCGCCGGCCGACCTACTCCCCGTATCGGCCAAAGCGAATTTCGCGTTCCGCGCTATCCGGTTTGTCGGGATTCCGATCGTGCGCGCGGTCTTTCGAATCCACGTGACCGGACGCGCGAACATCCCGAACTCGGGTAACTACATCGTCATCGCCAACCATCTGGGATGGATGGATTGGGCGGCCCTGCTGATCATCTTTCCGCCAGAGCCGCGGCTTCACTTCCTCGCCAACGCCGAAGGGCTTATCAAACGACCGGTTGAGTGGTGGCTGGTTCGAACAACGGGCGGGTACGTGCCGGTGGACCACGGACGCCACGGGGATACGGCTCTCTACGACCATGTCTACCGCTGCCTCGAAGTCGGTGGATCCGTGGCGATCTTCCCCGAGGGCGAATATGGCCCGGAGGAAGGGAGGCTGCTGCCTTTCCATAGGGGCTTCGCCCATTTCGCCATTCGATCCGGGGTGCCCGTGGTGCCGGTCGCGCTCTCCGGAACCAAAGAACTCTGGGTCGGCAAGCGCATCACGGTCGCCATCGGCAGCCCGATCGATCCGTCCGGCCATACTCCCGAGTCGCTGACCGCACTCGCGCACGACACCGTCGCCGCTTTGCTGCCCGCTTACGCGGAGCCATCGGGTCGCAAGCCACTTAAGAAGTGGCTGACGCACCTCTTCTAATCGATTGGGCGCGCGGGGTAGTCGGGGTTGTGCCGCAGTTTGTCTTGCAGAACCCGCATCAGCGCCAGGACGATGTCTTCGCGCCACGGCTTCGCCAACACCTGCACACCGATCGGCAGGCCCGCGCTCCCCGCGTCCGTCTCCGCCGCGGCGCGCTCGACTCGGTCGCGCGACCGAGCATCACGGCCGGTCTGCTCGTCCCCGCGAACCCGGGTGACCGCCGCGGATCCGGAAGGAACCCCCATCAGGTTCCAGAGGAAGGTCGGGCCGGGTACCGACCCGAGCAGATAGCTGCCCCCGTGACGGAGCGCCGGTAACGGATGGACAGCGCAGATGACGGCGTCGAGGCCGGCGTCGACCATGGAAGCCAGCACCCGCTCCCGGAAACGGTGCGCCCGCACTACCAGCTCGTGATAGTCGCCGGCGCTGAGCTCACGAACGTAGCCGAGGACATCGGCCAGGCGCTCCTCGCCCAGCGCACGCAGCGCGCGCGCTAGCGCGGGACGCGCCACGGCAGGCGTCCGCAGCACCTGAACCAGGCCCGCGATCTGAGGCGTCTTCGGGTTGCGGCCCAGCAGGCGCACGGCCACGTCACCGCCGGCCGAGATCAGTCCGTAGAAAAGCTCGACACCCTCGCGAGTCGGCGGCGCCGGCCAGGGAACGACTTCGGCAACGGTGCCCCGCAACGCGTCGGACGCTTCGGTTACCGCGCGCTTGATCCCGGTCGACCAGGGGAAGTAGTCGTCCTCCAGGTAGAACCCGACCCGGAGCCTGGACACGTCGACCTGCGAAGGCTCGCTCCAGGGAACCGGCGGCACCTTCCAGTCGATCTGGTGCTGGCCGGGAGCGGCGAGGATCCGCATCGCCAGTTCGAGGTCCTCCACCTCGCGGGCCAGCGGGCCTGGTGATGGCACGAGACCCTCCTGCCCGCTCTCGAAGAAGGGCGGGTCGTCGAGAAGAGTCAGCCGCCGGGTGCCCGGCTTGAGGCCCTGAATGCCGCTGAAATGGGCGGGGACGCGGATGCTGCCGCCGATGTCCGAGCCGAGGCCGAGGGGCGACTCGCCGGCCGCGATCGTCGCCGCCTCCCCACCGCTGCTTCCGCCCGGCGTGCGCTCCAGATTCCATGGGTTGTTCGTGCGGCCGTAGACCGGGTTGTCGCTCTCCGAGTAGAGGAGCAGCTGAGGAACGTTCGTGATCCCGATCACGATGCCGCCCGCCTCGCGAAGTCGCTGGACGAGCGGGCCATCCTGCTCGGACAGCTCCCTCGCGCGGCTGGGCAGGCCCCAGGTGCTGGGCTGCCCCTTGACCTGGAACTGCTCCTTGATCGTGATCGGCACGCCGTGGAGAGGACCGAGGTCGCCGGCGCGCTTGGGCGCGGCGTCGGCCTCCTTGGCCTCCCTCCGTGCCTGCTCGAAGAGCGGGATCGCCACTGAGTTGAGCTTTGGGTTCAGATCCTCGATCCGAGCGATGCAGGCCTCGACGGCCTCCGTCGCCGAGACCTCTCTGGCGCGGATCCGTCTGGCCAGCTCAGCCGCGCCGACCCAGACCAGCTCAGGTGAGGAGATGGCAGACATGTGAGGGAGATTCTCGGTCACCGCGCCGGGCTCTGGCGATGCCCATGTTGATTGCTGCGGCAGGCGGAATGCGGGCCGACTAGCGCCACTTGACAGGCGCGTGCCCATTTGCTCAACTCCCGGCGCCACTGGGGCACTGATGTGCCCGGTGAGTCTGCGGCGAGGAGGGCTCCTTGAGAAGGGCTCTGCGTCTTCTGCTGGCGGCCGGTACGGCGGCCGTCCTGGTCGGTGTGGTGACGAGCGGGGTTTCGGCGTCGACCGGGATCGCCAACCACGGAATGCGCGTCCGTGATGTACACGGTTCGCACGGCGGTGGCGGTTCGGGTTCGAATCTGTACTCCCACGGCGGTCCGGTTGAAGTGACGCCGGCGGTGTACATCAGCTGGTGGGGACCCGAGTGGGTCAGCGGCTTCTCGACGGGCGGCTACACCAGCTCGCAGCTGCAGACCTACGAGACCGGGTTCTTCGGCAATGTCGGCGGTAGCTCGTGGATCAACAGCACCACGCAGTACTGCCAGGGCGTCGCGTCGGGCACCGTCTTCTGTGGCTCGAACGGCACGCACATCACCAACCCCAGCGGACAGCTGAAGGGAACCTGGAACGACACCAGCACAGTGCCTTCCTCGCCCACCCAATCGGACATCGCGGCTGCGGCCGTCCGCCTGATGGGACACTTCGGCTACAACCCCAACGCGACCTACTTCGTTTTCACGCCGAGCGGGAAGTCAATGAGTGGGTTCGGCACCAGGTGGTGCGCCTGGCATAGCTCGACGTCATCCTCCAGCGGCACCGTGGCCTACGCCTACATGCCGTACGTGACCGACGCCGGCACCAGCTGTGGTGAGAACTTCGTCAACTCGACCAACAACAGCTATGGGAACGGCTACTTCGACGGATTCTCGATCGTGGG
>CAZHAC010000110.1:0-7710 GCA_964529765.1 uncultured Actinomycetes bacterium | reverse complement strand
GCCCGACCAGACCGAGCAGCCGGCGGGCGCGCGATCTCCGCTCGGGGCCGGGAACACCGGCCAGCAGGAGCGGCATGGCCACGTTGTCCTCAGCGCTCAGCGTCGGGATCAGGTTGAAGGTCTGGAAGATCGTCCCCAAGCGCTGGAGCCGGTAGTCCGCGAGCGCGGGCGCGGACAGCTGGTCGAGCGCCGTTCCCGCCGCGTAGACATGACCGCTGGTCGGCCGGTCGAGGCCCCCGAGCAGTCCGAGCAGGGTCGTCTTGCCGCAGCCCGAAGGGCCGGTGATGGCCACGAACTCGCCGGGGGCGATCTCCAGGCTGACGTCCTGGACGGCGTCTACCGTGACATCACCGGTTCGATAAGACCGGGAGACCGCATCCAGCCGGAGACCGACCGCCTGGCCGAGAAGGTCCGGAAATACATCGCCCGCTGCCGGCTGTGCTGCTGGCTCAGAGATAGCCACCGGCGCGGTCGCGACCGGGTGAATGCCGTTGGCGGAAGCCGCGCGCTTCGGTCGCCGGCGGGGCCGGGAGGGCGCGGCGGAGCCAGCCGCCGGCGGCCCGTCAGGCTCCCTCTCCCCGAGCTCTGTCAACCCTCGGTAATGCTAAGCAAGGTCGGGTGCCGAGCCAACCTCCGCGGCGACCCAGGATAGGTAGGTCTGCAGTCCCCCGGCCGCCTTCACGGCCAGCACCTCCGGCGTGTCGTAGGTGCCTTCGCTCTTTATGAACGCGGCTATCTGGTCGACGTGGGAGGCCGTCGTCTTGAGCAGCAGCAGGGCCTCGCTCTCGCGCTGCAGCTTCCCCTCCCAGAAGTAGAAGGAGTGAATGGTGGGGATCACGTTTCCACAGGCCGCGAGCCGCCGCTCGACCAGCGCCTCGCCGATCCGCTCCGCCTCGTCCCGAGTCGAGAAGGTGGAGAAGACGACTACAACCTCGTCGCTCATCACGAAATCATCGCAGGACAACCGCACGCGGCCGGTCCAGCCAGATGATGGCACCCGCCAGCGCCAGCGCCCCCAACAGCGCGCCTCCGATCACGTCCGACTCCCAATGAACGTTGAGGTAGAGCCGGTCGAAGGCCATGAAGACGCAGACCAGAACCGCAAACGGCGCCGCCAGCCGGCGAACCCACGCCCGCTCCGCCATCCGGATCATCACGAAGGCGAGCAGTCCGTAGGCCAGCACGGCGCGCGACATGTGGCCACTCGGATAGCTGCCGGCGTTCGCCGCGTACTCGAACAGCGAGCTCAGGCTGGGCCCGTCGGTGTGCGCGATGGAAGGACTTGGTCCCGGCTGGAAGATGAGGTGCTTGTAAGCGACCTCGGCGCCGATCAGCAGCGGATACGCGAGCAGAGCCCAAGTCTCGGCTCGGAAGCCGGTCCGCCAGATATAGACGGCGAGGGCGATGACGATCAAGCCGGTGACCTCGGTGCCCCCGAGCACCGCGAAGGCCTGGAACAGCGGATGCAGCGGCTCGAGCCAGATCCGCGACATGGTCGACGCCACCTGGAAGTCGGTTGTCCTCAGGTCTCCGGCGGCAACGACAGCGCTGAAGACCATGAAGGCGACGCCAAGCGCCGCGAACGCGACCAGCGCGCGCCGGAGCGCCGCCATCCTCTTCTCGGGTGGCTCGGGCTGGTTCAGCGCTGACACCTCCGGCAGAAAACTGTCGTCCGGCCGGCCAGCCGCATCGATGAGAGCGGCCTCCCGCAGGTTGCACAGGGCTCGCCGGCCCGCCCGTAGACGAGCAGCTCCTCCTGCTGGCGGCCCTTCTCTCCGAAGGCGTCCATGTAGCTGTTGACCGAGCTGCCGCGGTTCGAGATCGCCGCTTGGAGCGACTCCCGCAGGGTGCTGTGGAGCCGGCGCACCGCCAGCCGGCTGAGCGAGCTGCCCGGCCGGTCAGGCCGGATGCGCGATCGGTGAAGGGCCTCGTCGGCGTAGATGTTGCCCACCCCCGCCACCACCTCCTGGTCGAGGAGCAGCGCCTTGACGGGCGCCCGGCGCCGTTTGAGGCGCCGGTAGAGGTCGAGGTCGGTAAACGCGGGATCGATCGGCTCCGGGCCCAGCCGCGGCAGCTTGCGCGCCGCCACCAGCTCCTCCTCGGTACCGAAGAGCAGCCGGCCGAAGCGGCGGGGATCCCGGTAGCGCAGCTGGTGGAGGTCGTCGAGGTCGAAGCTCGCGTGCACGTGATCGGCCACCGGGACAGCGGGATCCACGTATCTCAGCGAGCCCGACATGCCGAGGTGAACCACCAGCAGGAGCTCACCGTCGACTTCACCCAGGTGCATGAGGATGTACTTACCCCGGCGCGTCACCGCCTGGATGGTCCGCCCCTCCAGTCCGTCCACAAACCGCTCCGGCTCTGGGTAGCGCACGATCGTCGGGAACGCGAGGTGGACGCGCACGATCCGCTTGCCGACGAGATATGGGCGCAGGTCGGACGCGACGGTCTCGACCTCCGGCAGTTCAGGCAACTACTGTGGCCAGCTTCTGCATATCCGCCCAGTTCGGGCCCAGCTTGGCCTCCACCTCGAGCCGCGACTCGAGCTCATAGGCCTCCGTCATCAGGCGCGGCACCATCTCGCAGAACACCTCGCGCTCCGCCTCCGGAATCTCGAAAAGAAGCTCGTCGTGGACCTGGAGGAGCATGCGTCCCTGCAGCCCCTCGGCCTCGATCTCACGCTGCAGCCGCACCATCGCGAGCTTGATGATGTCCGCCGCCAGCGACTGGATCGGGAAGTTGACGGCCATGCGCTCAGCCGCCTGCCGGAGCTGGTAGTTCGGCGAGCGGAGGTCGGGAATCGCGCGCCGGCGCCCAGTCGCGCTGACCACGAAACCCTGCTCGCGCGCCTCCTGGCGAATCGAGTCCAGGTATTCCTTGAGCCTCGCGAACGTCGTCCAGTACTCCTTGAGGAACTCGCGCGCCTCCTCACCCGGGATTCCCATCTGCTGCGAGAGCCCGTACTCGCCCTGCCCATAGATCGAGCCAAAGTTGGCCACCTTGGCCAGCCGCCGCTGGTTGGGGTCGACCTTGTCAAGGTCAACCTTGAAGACCCTCGATGCCGTCGCCGCGTGAATGTCCTGGCCGGCGGCGAAAGCCGCGAGCAGGTTGGGGTCGCGCGAGAGGTGAGCCGCGATCCGGAGCTCGATCTGCGAGTAGTCGGCGGCGAAGAGCATGTGCCCTGGCCGGTCGGCACGAAACGCGCGCCGGATGCGCTGGCCGAGCTCGGTGCGGATCGGGATGTTCATGAGGTTCGGGTTGCTGGAGCTGAGCCGGCCGGTCGCGGTGGCGGCCTGGCCGAACGAGGTGTGGACTCGGCCGGTCCGCGGATCCATCAGCTGGGGCAGCGCGTCCACGTACGTCGACTTGAGCTTGGACAGCTGCCGGTGCTCGAGGATCAGGCCGACGACGGCGTGCTTGTCGCGAAGGCCCTCGAGCGTGTCGGCGTCCGTTGAGTAACCCGTCTTGGTTCGCTTGCCCACGGGCAGTCGGAGGTCCTCGAAGAGCAGCTTGGCGAGCTGTTGAGGGGCGTTCAGGTTGAATTGATAGCCGGCCAGCTCGCAGACCTCCGACTCCAGGGCGTGCAGCTGCTCCGCCAGCTCCGCCTGCATCTCCTGCAGGTAGGGCACGTCGACCGCGACACCCATCTCCTCCATGAGGGCAAGCACGCGCGCCAGCGGGAGCTCGATCTCGTGGAATAGGTAGTCGACGCCGAGGTTGCGCATCTCGGCCTCCAGCGGCTCGCGCAGCTGAAGGATTGCCTGGGCGCGGCCACCGGCGTACTCGGCCGCCTCGCCGACCGGCGCCGCCGCCGCCGGACGCGAGTTTCGACCCACACCGAGCAGCTGGTCGGTCCCCATCAGGGGCATCTGGAGGAGGTCGCGCGAGAGGTCCTCGAGGCGCGGGTCGCGGGCGCCGGCACCCAGCAGGTAGGCCGAGAGCGAGGTGCTGAAGATCCAGTCGAAGGCGTGCCCGTCCTCCCGCTCGAGCAGGAGCTGCATCTCCTTCGGGTCGTGGGTCGAGAGCCGCGCCCCCTGGAGCGCCTCGACCACCTCGCGGCCCGCGGGGTCGGCGAGCCGTACATACCAGCTCTCCTCGCCCGCCGCCACCGCCAGGCCAACAGGCGTTCCCGACCTCGACGAGCCATCCCAGAGACCGAGGACCGCCAGTTCCTGGCCGGCCGCGATCGCCTGCCGGATGTCGTCGACCGGGGCGTCCTCGGGCACCAGCCGGACGCCGTGCAGCTGGGCCGGCTCGGCCTCGAACAGCGTCCCCTGGAGCGGCGAGACGTCGGGCGTCGGGAAGCGCGCGAGCAGCTGCCGGAACTCGAGCTGATCGAAGATCCGGCGTGCCTCCTCGATCTCGTAGCGCAGCCAGCGCGCCCGGTCGAGCTCGAGCTCGACGGGCACGTCGAGCTGGATCGTGACCATGCGCTTGCCGAGCCGGACCTGCTCCCGGTGCGCGGCCAGGTTGTCTCTCACGCGGCCCGCCTTGAGGCCGTCCAGGTTGTCAAGCAGGTTCTCGATCGAGCCGTACTGCTGGACGAGCTGGGCCGCGGTCTTGTCGCCGATGCCGGGCACGCCCGGGATGTTGTCCGAGGTGTCGCCGCGCAGCGCCTTGTAGTCGATCAACTGACGTGGCTCGAAGCCGTAGCGCTGGCGGACCTCGGCCGGGCCGTAGAGAAAGGTGTCGGTGATGCCCCTGCGGGGCACCAGGGCCGAGATCCCTTCGCTGACCAGCTGCAGGCAGTCGAGGTCGCCGCTCACGATCGTCACCTGGAGACCCGCCGCTTCGGCCTTCAGGGCCAGGGTGCCGATCACGTCGTCGGCCTCGTAGCCCTCCACGCCGTAGATGGGGATCGAGAACGCGGTCAGGATGTCGCGGCAGTGCTCGATCTGAGGGCGGAGGTCGTCGGGCATCGGGCGCCGGCCCGCCTTGTACTCCGCGTACTCCTCGGCCCGGAAGGTGGGCTTGCCGAGGTCGAAAGCGGCGATCGCGAACTCGGGCCGGTTGGCGAGGACGATCGCCAGCATCGAGGTGAAGCCGTAGACGGCGTTGGTGACCTCGCCCGACGACGTGCTCATCGGAGGCAGCGCGAAGAAGGCGCGGTAGATCAGGCTGTGGGCGTCCACCAGTACAAGCCGTCCGCGCCGGGAGCCCTTCGCCACAGTCGAATTCTAGGAAGGCCGTGCCAGCGCCCGGCCGTAGAATCAGGCCAGTGGAAGAGCTCGTCGAGGTGGCCGTCGACAGCATCCGGGTACACGTCCAAACCGGGCAACACGTGGTCATCCTCAAGGAGAAGTCGGCCGACCGTTACCTGCCGATATGGATCGGACCCTTCGAGGCGAACGCGATCGCCCTCAAGATCACCGGGCAGACGCCAGAGCGCCCAATCACCCATGACCTGATGCAGACCGCGATGGCGGAGTTCGGCATGAACCTGACCCGGATCGTGGTCAGCTCGCTCGCGGGCGAGGTCTTCTACGCGCGGCTGCACGTCCAGCAGGACGGGCGTGAGAGCGACATCGACTCCCGGCCGAGCGACGCCATTGCGCTCGCCGTCCGCTTCGAGTGCCCGATCTTCGTCTCGCGTGAGGTGCTGGAGCGGGCGGGCGTAGTGCCCGAGCACGAGGAGGAGGAGGGCTCCGGCGAGGGCAGCGGGATCGACGAGGACCGGCTGGCGGTTTTCCGCGACCTCGTCAACAGCCTGGACCTGCCCGATCTCCCGGACGAGCCAGGCAGCTCGAAGAGCTGATCCAGCCCGGCGATGTCGCCGCAGGCTGAGCTCGAGGTCTCTGTCCGGCTGGTTGTCGCCCTGGTCCTCGGCGCCCTGATCGGCGCCGAGCGCGAGTACCACCGCCACCCCGCCGGCCTCCGGACTCTGTCCGCCATCTCCGTCGGCTCCGCCCTCTTCACCGCCCTGGGCACCCTCGTCCTGCACACTGACCCCACCCGGATCGCGGCCCAGATCGTGACCGGAGTCGGCTTTCTCGGCGCCGGCGCAATCCTCCGCAGTGGCGCCAGCGTCCGCGGCCTGACGACCGCGGCCACGATCTGGGTGGTGGCGGCGATCGGCATGGCGGCCGGCTTCGGCTACTTCATCCTCGCCACCATCTGCACTGCGCTCATGCTGGCTTTGCTGATCGGCCTGCGCCGGATTGAGGTCCGGCGTTTCCAGGAACCTGACGACGCCGCGGAGTAGGCGCCGCTGCGCGGCGCCCCGGGGGCCCGGACCGTATGATGTTGGTGGTTTTTGGACTTTTTGTGATGCCCTCTACGATCACCTACCGCCGCCGCACCGCCCTCGAGGCGCTCCGCGAGCTGGTCGCCGCTTCCGGCGGCCCGGTTCACTATCCGGAAGTCGGCGCGCGCATGGGCGTCTCCGCCTGGACCGCCTACGGGCTGCTGCGCGACCTGGAAGCGCTCGGGCTGGTCGTCCGCTCCTACCTGATCGCCCCTGGGCACACTGCCGGCGGTCGCTCGCGGATCTTGTTCGCGCCCTCGGCGCCGGCCGCGGGCGAGGAGCCGGAGAGCGAGAACCGCCTCCGGACAGCATTCGAGCGCTTCGCGGCGATCGCCGATGAGACCGCCGCCGTCCGCGCTTACGTGGCCGATGCCCGCGACGATATCGCCTACCATCTCGGTTTCTGGATGGCCCGGCTCGACGCCGCCGGCCGCTCTGCCCAGGACGCCGGTCGCGCACTTCTGGAGGGTGGCGCGCTGCCCTCGACCAAGCTCCAGGCGATCGCCGCCCTCGGCCTCGGCTCGACCTTGGCCCGCCTGGAGCCGGAACGGCTCGCCGGCCGCCTGACGGAGGCCGCCGGGCGGCTGACCGTACTCCTCGAAGGCGCCTCGCGGGCGCCGGACGCCCGCCTGAGCGCGCTCGTCGACGCCGCGCGCCGTCTGGGCGCCTCCGACGCCGCCCGTGCAGGGAAGCGGATTCCGACTTGATGCGAGTCGCAATCGTTACCGACTCCACAGCCGACCTGCCGAAGCCGCTCGCCGAGGCGCACGCGATATCGATCGTGCCCCTGACTTTGACCATCGACGGCCAGGAGTATCTCGACGGGGTCGACATCTCGCCCGACGAGTTCTACCGGCGCAATGCTCCCGCCACCACCTCCCAGCCCTCGCCTGGACGCTTCGCGGAGACCTTTCAGCGGCTGCTCGCCGATCACGACGAGGTGGTCTCCCTGCACATCTCGGCCCGGCTGAGCGGCACCTACGCGGCTGCCGTGCAGGGAGCCGAACTGGCCGGTGGGCGAGTACGGGTTGTCGACACCGGGCTCGTCTCCATGCCGCTTGGCCTGGTCGCGCTGGCCGCTGCCGAGATGGCTCGCGCGGGTGAGCGCGGTGGCGCCATCGAGCGCAAGGTCAAAGAGCTCTGTGAGGCATCGAGCGTCTTCTTTGTGGTCGCCACGCTGGAGAACCTGCGCCGCGGCGGCCGGATCGGCGGCGCAGCCGCGCTTTTGGGCTCGGTGCTCCAGATGAAGCCGGTGCTCACCATTCGGGACGGGCAGGTCACGCCACTCGAGCGCGTGCGCACGCAGGAACGGGCGATCGCCCGCCTGATCGAGCTCGTCCACTCGACCGACCGCGGGCACGGGATTTGCGCCATCGTCGGCCACGCAGCCGCCTCGGCCCAGGCGGAACGGATCGCGGCCGAGATCGATGACGCCTGCGACACCCTGCTCGTCCACCCGCTGGGCC
>CAZHAC010000109.1:0-7876 GCA_964529765.1 uncultured Actinomycetes bacterium | reverse complement strand
CCGTTACGCCTGGCCACACCTTCGGTGGTGACTCAGCCAAGCTGCCCCTCGAGGCGACCGGGATGATCCGCCGCATCGATGGAGTTCAGTTGGTGACGGCGACAGCAGGTGTGAAAGCCGGCGTCTACCGGAACGACCACATACCGTCCGCGCAGACAGGTGGCATCTCCGTTCTCGCCGCTCAGCCGGACTTGCTGACCGGCCTGGGGGCGACAGTGCGAAAGGGGGCTTTCCTCAATTCCGCAACCGAACGCTACCCGGCGGTCGTGCTCGGGGCCTCGGCCGCGCAATATCTCGGGATCGACCGCCTGACGGATGGCCTCGCCGTCTGGCTCGGCGATCGCTGGTTCGCGGTGGTCGGAATTCTCGGCCCCGTAACCCTGGCCCCGGAAATCGACTCCGCGGTCCTGGTCGGCTGGCAGGTAGCGAAGGATCTGCTCGGCTTCGACGGCCACCCAGGGACGGAGTACATCCGCACCGACCCGGCGCGCGTCGTGCAGGTGGAATCTCTGCTCGCGGGCGCGACAAACCCCGCCGATCCGGAGCAGGTCCAGGTCAGCCGGCCCAGTGACGCCCTGGCCGCTCGCGCGGTGGCCGACAACGCGTTCACCACGCTGCTGCTCGGGCTGGGGTCGGTGGCGCTCCTCGTCGGCGCCATCGGTGTGGCCAACGTGATGATCATCGCCGTACTCGAGCGCCGTTCCGAAGTCGGCCTCCGCCGTGCACTGGGAGCCACGCGCTCGCTGATCGCAACCCAGTTCGTGATCGAGGCGGCCCTGCTGTCGTTCGCCGGAGGCGCGCTCGGCTGTGCGATTGGTGCCCTGGCCACGTCTGTATATGCATTAAGGCAGGGCTGGCTGATCGACATCCCTCCCGCGGCGCTGGCCGCCGGCCTGGGCGGCGCGGTCGTGATCGGAGCGCTGTCCGGTGCTTATCCCGCCCTCCGCGCGGCACGGCTCGCGCCTACTGAGGCCCTGCGCACCGCCTGAACCGCCCTACGAATCTGGCACCTACCCCCCACTCGTGTCCCTCCTTCGCCGAGCGGAGGAGGGACCTTCTTTTGTTTGCGACGCGGATGCTCGGAGCGGGCGAACGCGAGCATCATCTGTCTTGAGGGATGCGAGTTCCGATCGGCGGGCGACGCCCCCGCGTTCCCCCGTGGTACATCGCCTTGCTCGTGCTCGTCGCTGGCGAGAAGCTCCGAGAGCTGGCGATATCGCGGGCCAACGAAGCCGCCCTGGGCGGCTCCCGCGCGGCCCCGCGCACTTTCCCACTGCTCTTCGGCCTGCACGCCGGCTTGGTGACGCTGCCGCTTGTGGAGGTTGCTTGGCGCGGTCCTCGACGGCCGAGGTGGGAGTGGGCGGCGGTGCTCGCGGCGGCGACCGCTCTGCGGGTGTGGAGCATCCGCAGCCTTGGTGTCAACTGGAACGTCCGGGCTGCGGTCCCACAAAAGGTGGAGCCGGTCGAGAGGGGTCCCTACGCCTACATCCGGCACCCCAACTATCTCGCCCTGGTCCTTGAGTTCCTGGCGGTACCTCTCGTCGCTGGGGCCTGGGTCAGCGCGCTCGTCCTCTCCGCACTCAACGTCGCCGTCCTCATCGACCGTATTCGCGAGGAGGAGCGGCTCCTGGATGCGTCACCTGCCTACCGGCAGGCTTTCGCCAAGCGCGCTCGATTCCTGCCGGGAGTGTTCTGAGGGCGTCCACTTAAGGTGCATCAGCTCGATCGTGACGCCCGGGCCGAGCCCGAGGCCGAGGCCCTCCCTCGGCACCGAACCAAGGCTTGCCAACAGGCGCTCGAGCGTAAAGAAGATGGCCGCGGACGAGGTGTTGCCTACGGCTGCAAACACCTCTCGAGCCGGCCGGAGCACCTCCGGATCGAGCTCGAGAGCGGTCCGGACGGCCTCGAATATGCGTGGCCCGCCGGCATGCGCGACCAGGAAATCCAGTGAGTCCATCCCTGCCGTCCCCCTGAACCGGTCGACCAGGGGTCTGAGCTCCCGCTCCAGGATGCGGGGCAGCCGGCGGTCGAGCACGACATAGAAGCCGCCTTCGCGAAGGTCGAACCCGAGCAGGTGGGCGCTGTCGGGGACCAGCCGCGAAGCTGTCTGGGCCACCGTCAGACCCGGTTCATCATCGGCGGTGAGGACCGCAGCGCCAGCGCCGTCGCCGAAGACGAGGCAGGCGGTCAGGTTGTCGAGTGAACGGTCGCGGCGTTGAAAGGTCAGTGAGGGCAGTTCGACCGCGATGACCAGCACGCGATGATCTGGAAAGGCGAGGAGGTGCCGGTGGGCGAGCGCGATCGCCGCCGCGCCCGCCGAGCACCCGAGCTCCGTCAGGGGAATGCGGATGACGTCTGGCCGCAACCCGAGCTCAGCGGCCATGTGGACCTCGAGCGAGGGCACCAGGTAGCCGGTGCAGGAGACCGTCACGATCATGTCGACTTCGCTACCGGTCACACCCGCCCGGCTCAGCGCCCGCGCCGCGGCGGCGCCCGCAAGGCGGCGTCCGTGCTGCAGGTAGGAGGCGGTCTGCTCGGTCAGCGTCCTCGGCCGCAGCAAGCGCTCGAGTGGCTCACAGGTGTAGCGCATGCCAGCGCTGGTTTCCGTGCCGTCGAGCCGGTCCAGCTGCGGCCACGAGCTACGCAGCTCGCTGATCACGGCCTCCGGCTCCAGCCGGTGGTCGGGCAGCGCGGTGGCGACCGAACGAATCAGGGAACCCATTCAGACTCCGGCCAGAGCGGCCCAATCGCCCGGCCACAGCGCAAGCGGGCTCCGGCTGCCGTCATTGACCTCGAGCAGGCGGTCGAGCGCGGCGGGGCGCCGTGCCAGGCCATGCATGGCCCGCCCGGCGCGCTTCGAAGACCCCGTGAGACTGAGCGCGAGGCGCGCCATCAGAAGGCGCCGCCGCCAGCGGCCGGCTTCCCAGGCCCTATATGCCGTGCCGGCTGAAGGGTGCGCCTCGATCAGCAGATCGGCGAGTCGCCGGGCGGCGATCAGGCCGGCGGTGATGCCGTCGCCCGTCAGCGGGTCGAGAAAGCCGGCGGCGTCCCCGACCAGGAGCACGCGCCCTGCCGCGACGGTTGCGGGCCGCGTCCAGAACGGTCCCGCGCCGCGGAGGGCCGTGGGGGCAGAGCCGGCAAATTCGGGATGGGCCTGAGCGAGTGCATCGGCGTAGAGGTCTTCGGCCGGCCTGCCGCTGGAGCGAAAGAAGTCCTTCGTCGCCAGGAGCGCGACCAGCAGCTCGTCCGGAGCGGTGGGCGCGGTATAGATCTCACAACTCCCGAGAAGCGTCACCAGAATCTCGTCCACCCGATGGCCGGGCGCCTCAAGGTGTCCCACGAGCGCATACCGCCGTCGCTCATGAGGACTTGACGACCACCCCATCCACCTCGCCACCTGTGAGCGCAAGCCATCGGCTCCGACTGCGTATCTCGCCCGAATCACGCCGTCCGCGGTCTCCACTACCACCGCTTCCCGTCCCGGCTCGATGGCGGTCGCCTGACAGCCGAACCTGGCTTCGACACCCTTAGCCACGGCCGCCGTTTCCGCCAACAGCGCGTCGAACGCCGTCCGCCGAACGCCGCGCCCGCGGCCGTGCCGGAAACCGCCGTGAACGGAGGCGGTTCCGGGCAGCCGGTACCTGACGCCGCTGACCTCCGGGAAGCCGGCGAGGTGGATACCGGCCGCCTCGAGGATCCGGACGCCGGCCGGCATCAGTCCTTCGCCGCAGGCCTTGTCACGCGGGAAGCGCGCCCGCTCGACCAGAATCGTGCGCCTGCCCGCCCTCGAGAGCATCACGGCCAGCGCCGAGCCAACCGGGCCGCCCCCGACGATGGCAACGTCCGTGTCCACCGGCTTCTACATGCTAGGCGGGCGTTCTCGCAGAGTGCGAAACGATCGAGTAACGCAGGGCTTTGGTGGGCGGGATGCTGTGCTGCCAGACGTTGCGAGCAGCGCCGTCGAGCACGTAGGCCGATCGAGGCGGCAGCTCGACCGCAGTGAAGTCGAGCAGGAGCTGGAAGCCGGTGGAGTCGCGCCGTCGTTCACGGTGGCGTCATTCGTAATCGTCGCGTCAACACCTCACCGTGTGTGCGGCAAAAGGGCGGGATTTACGGTCGTCATCGAGCATTGAGCCAGCACCGGCGTAGCGTCCCAAGCATGAGCAGACGAGACGAAGAAGACCGCGTCCACTTCGTTTCGACGACGGTCCAGAAGACGTACGAATGGCTGGACGAGATCGCGGACGCGACCGGTGTCAGCCGCAGCGACGCGTACCACATCCTGCGCTCGAGTCTTCACGTCCTCCGCGACCGGCTGATCATCGATGAGGTCGCTGACCTGGGGGCTCAGCTGCCGATACTGATCCGAGGCGTCTACTACGACGCCTGGAACCCGAGCAAGAATCCCCAGAAGATGGACGCGACAGAGTACGTGGCGCGCTTCATTCGGGACGCCCAGCTGGAGCCCGAACAGGAACCCCTGGCTACCCTCCAAGCCGCGACTGACGTGCTCCGAAGGCACGTCACGGCGGGCGAGATGGAAGACGTCCTGAGCAGCTTGCCGGCGGACATCCGGCGCCTCCTGGTACCCAGCGGTCAGGCCATCTAGAGCGCCGGCGGCGGGCCGCCTCAATGACCAGAGCGGCGCCAGATCAGGATGGCGAACGCCATCACCAGAATCAGCGCGATCAGAACGATCAGCTCAACGCCCTGATTGGCAAACGTGAAGTTTTGCTCCGATGACGCCGTCAACACCAGCACGCGCCGGATCCCGGCGATCAGGCCGATGACCAGAAATGGCTCGGCGTTCAGCTCTCGATCCCGAAAGGTGATGCGCACGGTGTGCAGCACCTCAGCCAGGATGAAGAGAACAAGGGCGTTGTCGAGCGCCGTGAGGACGACGGTGAGCGCGCTGCTCGTGCCACCGTAAACTCCGGCGATAAGCGAGCGGAGGGCGTCATAAATGAGGTACGCGGCAGCCACCGACAGAAGTGCCGCCACGAACAGGTGAATGGCGTCTTCACCGAACTCGAAAACGTTCAGCCACGGCCGCCAGATGACCCTATGAACCCGGCGTGAGGCCGGCCTGGCCTCCTGACCGGCTTCGGATGAGTTTTGGCGCCCCTGTCCTGGCTCGTCCACGGTCTCGCCGGCGGTTAGAGAAGAAGGTCGAAGACCCGAAACGCACGCTCCCAGTGCTGGCTAGCCGGGTTGGGCGTGGTCGGGTCGATGATCTTGAGCGTACGCGCGAGCGCGACGCTGAGGCCCCCCGCGATCTCCGTGAGCCGGCTCTCGGCCTCGACGCTCAGCGTGATGTTCGGATCCCGAGCCGCGAACTCGTCAAGGATCGGCTGCAGCTGGAGCTCGGCATCGATCTCCCGGAATTCGTGAATGCTCTGCTCGAATCCCTTGGTGATCGGAAGGTCCCAGTACTCGACCACGTCGCGCCCGTTTTGCCCCGCCGCCGCTTCCCCGACGACGAGCAGGTCGTGGGTTTTGCGGTTGATGAATTCGCCGTACCGGCGGAGGTCGTCCTTGTCGACATCAAGCCCCGCGGCCGCGCGGAACAGCCGCTCGAACCTGGCGATCGCGCTCACTGCCATCGCTGCCTCCCCAAATCGGCGCGCCGCATGCTCTGAACTTCCACGCTACGTTCCGCCGAGCTTTCGCGTCACCATTGCGGGTCTTGCACGAGGCAAAGGCGACCAGCAGCTGTGCTGAAACCTCGGCTTCACATCCATGGGACAGCCGGGGCGGTATGCCGAGGCAAAGAACCCCGGATCGCGGGCAAGACAACCCATTCATCGCGACCTGACCGACCGCCGACACTGATTGGGTGCGAAGAGACCTCGGCGCGAGGGCGCACGTAACCTGAGGGCCTCGCGGAGCTCGACGCAATGATCGCTAAGCACCGGTCGGCGCCGGCCGCCAGGTGGCTGGCCTGGGTGCGCGACCGCGAGGAGCGCGCCCAGAACGACATCCGGCCTGCGGCCGGCATGCTCGTGTGCGCCGCCGCGGCGCTCGTCGGACTGGCCTGGTTCGCCCGGCTCGAGCTCGCGCGGCTATCCGGCCTCGCCGCTCCCGCCTACGACCAGGCGATCTTTCTGCAGCTCGCCTGGAATCTCGGACACGGGCGTGGCTTCGCCACGAGCTTCGCCCCGGTGAGCTACCTGGGCGTCCACTTCTCACCCCTTCTGGCGCTGACCGCCCCGATCGGGCGGCTGTTCCCGGACGCCTCACTGCTCGTCCTCCTGAACTGCGTGACCCTCGCCCTGGCGGCCCCAGCCGCCTACCTGTTCCTGAGCGCCCTACTGGCTGGCCTGCCCGCCGCGCGCTTTCTGTCCGCCGTCCTGGCGGCTCCGATGCCAGTCTGGGCAGCGCTACAGGAGGCGGCGAGCGCCGGCTTCCACCCGGAAGCGCTGGCGCTTCCGCTGGCGCTGCTGGGGGCTCGGGCCGCCGTCGCGGATTCACCGCGGATCATGTGGGCGCTGTCGGCAGTGGTGCTGACAGCGAAGGAAGACCAGGTCTACACGGTCCTCCTCATTGCGCTGCTGGCGATGACCGTCGGCGGCGACCGCATGCGGCGGCAGGGCGCCTTATTGGCTCTGGCCACGATCGCGTACGGCGTCGTGGTTGTGGGCCTGGCGATGCCGTTGATCCGCCACGGCCATTACGTGGACCCGGGCGGCTACTACTCGTGGCTCCTGCACCCGAGCGCGGGTGCCGTCGTCGCTGCCCTCTTCCGGCCGCAGCCCTGGCTGGCTGGACTCGCGCTTGTGGCCTCGGTTGGCTTCCTGCCGCTTCTGCGGCCGCGCTGGTTCGCGATTCTTTGGCCGCCCTTTCTGGCCGACCTCCTGAGCCAGCACTTTCCTCAATACGACATCCGCCTCCACTACACCTTGATCCTCATCCTCCCGCTGCTGGCCTCGGCCGGCATGGGGGCGCGGCGTTTTCTGCCGGCGGTCGGCCAGCTGCGTCCCGAGCTCGCCGCACTGACGCTGCTCCCCCTGGCCAGCGGCCTCTGGTTGGGACCGCTGCCGCCGTCGCTGAACCGCCCGGATCCCGACCCCTACAACCGCCCCGACGCGGCCTCGCGGCTGGCGGCGGCCGCCTCGCAGCTCCCGCCCTCGGCACCGGTGGCGGCCGACGACGGCTTGCTGCCGGCCTTTGCCGCGCGCCCTGACATCCAGGTCTTCCCGCGCTCAAAGGACGACATGTATGTGATCGTCGACCGGCGCGCCTACCTCTCCGTCTACATCGACCAGCCGGATCGCTCGGCCAAGCTGGCCGCACTGACCGACAGGCGAGAGCTGATCACGTACGACGGCCGCTTCGAGGTCTGGGCGCCGGTCGCCAACGGTCGTTAGCCGTTAGGCGCGCGAGCCCAGTCGGGCGGGCAGTTCGCCCCTTTGCGACGGGCTCGCCGGAGGGCATCCTGGGGTCATGTCCGACATTGAAGGCGCAGGCTGGACGGTCACCGATGGCGAGACAACGATGGGCGCTGCCCGGGCTGGGTTCCGTGCGGATTTGGTGGAGGCGCTCACCTACAACAATCCGTTCGGACAGACGATGGAGCGCGTCTGGTTCGACGGCCGGATGGTGTTCGCGCTCGACCTCGGCGAAGTCGACGTCGATCCAGCCCGGGTGCAGGTGGCGCAGGAGTACCAGCCGGTGTACTCGATCGACCTCGACGAGAACGGAAAGATGCGCGGCGAGCCGGAGTACGTGCCCGGACAGCTCAACATCTACGACTCGGTGCCGGGCATGGACAAGTACAGCCCGATCTGGCAGTTCAGCTACGTGGAGGTGCCGCGGGACTACGAGCCCAACTCTCTTCGTTCGGAGGACGACTGCCTGGCCAGCGGCTATCCGATCA
>CAZHAC010000108.1:0-7900 GCA_964529765.1 uncultured Actinomycetes bacterium | reverse complement strand
AGCGGGTGCCGATCGAGGCGCTGGTCGCCAGGATCGGAGAGCGCTTCCGGGAATAACCACCCCCGACTCGGCCTACGCAGGCCGCCCCCGGCGGCTGCTGGCGCTGACGATGAGTAGAACCGCCGCCACGATCGCGAGCACGATGGCGACCGAGTGCAGGCCCTGTGTGCTCGCCTGGTGGCGGAAGACCGACCCGAGGACGGTCGACGAGAGGGTGGCCCCGACGTAGCGGAAGGTCTGGAACTGGCCACCCGCCCAGGAGATCCGTTCGGGCGGCGTGAGGTCGTACAGAGCCGCCTGCAGGCCCAGGTTGTTGAAGCCGTTCGGCACCCCAAGCGCGAGCGCGACCGCGAGCAGGACGGGGACGGACGATGCGGGCCCGAGTGTCAGCAGCAGGAGGCTGCCCGCGAGCAGAAAGCCCGACCCGGCCACCAGGGCGAGCTTGGGGCCGGAACGCCCTATGAGGTGCGCCGCCACCGGCGTCATCAGGACTCCGAGACCGCTCACCGGCAGTACGAGCAGTCCGGCCGCTCGCGCATCGAAACCGCGCACTTGCTCGAGCCAGATGGGAAGCCCGAAGAAGACCGAGTAGAAGATGAAGGTGACGGCGGCGAACTGGAGGAACACGCCGACGATGCCGGGGTTCCGGGCGAGCAGCCGGAGGTCGAAGAACGGGCTGGCGGTTCGCAACTCGCGCACGGCGAGCAGCGCTGCCGCAATCGGCACCACCGCCAGCAGAGCCCAGCTCTCGGGCGAGCCGAACTCGAGAAGCGCCGCCAGCAGCGGTGTCAGGGTGGCGGCGAAGAGCACGACCCCGGGCAGATCGAGGCTGGCGACTCCGCTCGCGCTTGGGTCCGAGGGTGGCGGTGCCGGCAGCCAGCGCAGGCCGAGCACGATGCCGGCGGCGGTCAGTGGGAGGTTGACCAGGAAGATCGCCTGCCACCCCCAGGCCGACAGCAGCAGGCCGCCGATCGTAGGACCGAGAGCGGCACTGACCGAACCGGCGATGGAAAGCATCGACAGCGCCTGGGCCGGGATGCGGCCCTGGCCGCTGGAGGCGCGGATCAGGCCCAGGCCGGCAGGAAAAGCGGTCGATGTGGCCAGCGCCTGAATGGCGCGACCCGCGACCAGCCAGCCGAAGCTCGGCGAGAGGGGCGCCAGCAAGGAGACCGCGGCCGCCAACCCGAGCCCGCTAAGGAAGATGCGGCGCGCGCCGAGCAGGTCGGCGAGGCGGCCCATCAGGGGTTGGGCGACGGCGCCGGTGAGGTAGAAGGCGGAAACCAGCCAGGTCGTGGTGCCGAGGGCGACGTGGAAGTCGTTGTGGAAGGTGACGAGCGCAACCGCGACCATCGACGAGTTGAGTGGGTTGAGCGTCGTGCCCAACACGATGGGCACGATCAGCCGCCAACTCCTCGTTTGCATATTCGTCAAGGATGGCCGACCGGGGAATCCTGAGTTGGTCGGCGGGCGCGTGCCCGAGGTAACGCTAGGCTTGGTGCGTGCCTCGCCGCCTCGCGGTCTGGCTGCTCGCCCTGGTCGCGGTGGTCGCCTGCGGCCAGCAGCCTCCGCCCACAGCAAAGACCACGCCGACTCCGAGCTCGGCTGTGCCGGCGACGCCGGCACCGAGCCCGACCCTCAAGGCCCCAGGACCCTTCAACCCCACCCGCACGACGCTGGCCGGCGGCCTCGAAGCCCCATGGGCGCTCGCGTTTGCCGGTGACGGCAGCATCTGGCTGACCGAGCGCCCAGGGCGCGTGCGCGTCATCCGCGACGGAAAGCTGCTGCCCACGCCGGCGCTGACGCTCAACGTCGTCAGCCAGCCGGCCTGCGAGCAAGGCCTGATGGGCATCGACATCCAGGGTTCGTCCGCCTACCTCGACTACACCCATCGCTCGGCAAGCGGCAACGTCGACCGGATCTCGCGCTTCACGATCGATGGCGACCGGCTGACCGGCGAGCAGGTACTCCTCGACGACGTGCCGGGCGGCAGCTGCTACCACTTCGGCGGCCGGCTCAAGATCGGGCCCGACGGCCTCCTCTACGTCACCACTGGAGAGGGCTTCATGGCATCACGGGCCGCGGACCCCAACAACCTGAGCGGCAAGATCCTGCGCATGAAGACGGATGGGTCCGGCCTTGAGAAGTTCGCCTGGGGCTTCCGCAATCCCCAAGGCCTGGCCTGGGACAGCTCCGGCCGGCTTTACGCCAGCAGCAACGGCCCGACCGGCGACTTGAATCTGCTCCACCACGACGAGGTCGACTATGTCCAGCAGGGACAGTTCTTCGGCTGGCCGGCCTGGGCGGGTACCCTCCGCACCGGCTATCCGAAGGGCAACCTGCCGGACCGGGTGTCCCCGATCTACGAGAGCGGCGACTCGACGTGGGCGCCCAGCGGGATCGCTTTCTACGCAGGCGCGCGGGACGAGCGTCCGGCCTTGTTCGTTGCCGAGCTTTACGGCCAGTCGCTCATGCGGCTCGTCATCAACCCGGATGACCCGATGAAGGTCGATCGCGCCGACACCGTGCTCAGCGGCGAAGGCCGGATGCGCGATGTCGAGAGCGGCCCTGACGGCTGCCTTTACGCGCTGACGACCAACCGCGACGGGCGCGGCACGCCACACGGGGACGACGACCGCCTGCTCAAGCTCTGTCCTGGCTGACGCAGGAGTCGAACAGACGGGTGCGAGGGAGAGGGTGGCTGCTGCTGGGGGTCGTGGCGATTCGCCTGCCCACGCTGACGGAACCGGCGTGGTATTCGGATGACGGGTTTTTCTCGGCGGTCGGCTGGTCGATGTCGAAGGGGCTGGCGCTATACGCGCAGGTCTTCGACAACAGCCCCCCGGGGATCTACTGGCTGTTCCGTGGCCTGATCGCCCTGGGGGCGGGCGAGCACAACTGGATCATTCAGCTCACCGCCGCCGTGGCGGTCGCGGCCAGCGCCCTGCTCGTGCTCGAGGTCGCGAGCCGAGTGATCCCGGGCTGGCCGGCCGGCCTCGCGGCCGCAATCACGGCCGGCCTGCTGTCGGTCCCGACACTCGATGGCGACTCCATCAACGTCGAGCTCGCCGGGCTCCCCTTCTTCCTGGCCGCGCTGGCGATCGCCTTCCGCCCCGGGTGGGCGTCTGCGATCGTCAGCGGCCTGCTGCTGGCCGCAGCGACCACCTTCCGTCCCACCTATGCCATCGATGCAGTGGCGGTCCTGGTTCCGCTGCTGGGAGTGAACCGGCGGCCGTGGGAGCGCCTCGGACTCGCGATCGCCGGCGGCGCCGCCGGACTTCTGCTGGTGGCCACGGCTATGGCGGTGACGGGGTCCCTGGGCGCCTACGTAACCGTCGTCATGCCCTCCAACCACGGCTACCTCGTGTGGTCGAACGGTGGATCCTATGTGCCCCTGGTCTTGCGGCTGGTGTTCCTGGCCGCCGCCGGCGCGGCGGCTTACTCACGCGCACGATCGGCGGCCGGCCGGCTCGCCGCGGTCTGGCTACCCGCCGCGCTCGGGGCTGCCAGCGTCACCCCTAGGGAGTTCTCGCACTACGCGCAGGAGGCGATCCCCGCCATCGCGTTCGCGGCCGCGCTCCTGGCGGCGCGGTTCCGGCCGCGCATCGTGGCCGGCGGCGCGGCGGCTGCCGCAGCGCTGATCGCGGTCCCGCTGCTGCTGGTGCTCCCGGCCTGGCTGACCGCGCCGGCCGATGGGGCCGCAACCGGCTGGCATCCGGACATCCCCTATTCGCGCCTGCCCGCGTATTACGGCAACTGGTGGCGATACGTCACGGGCAGTATCTCAGCCCGCGAGTACGCCGACTGGTTCCCCGGCTACCAAGCCGAGGAGGCGGCGGCGACCGCCTTGCGAGCCCGCGCCGCTCCCAACAGCCGGCTTGCTGTCCTCGGCGACGAGCCCTGGCTGTTCATCCATGTCCACGAGCTGCCGGCAACCAATTACCTGGCCACCAACTCCGCCTTCTGGCAGGTCCCTTCGGCGCCTCCCGAGGTGCGGCTCGCGCTTGAGGATGGAAAGGTGCCTGTAGTCGTGGTCGCCCCCAACGGTCGGGGCTGGGAGGACGACGTGCGCGCCGGCCCCTACGTCGAGCTCACGTCGCAGCCCTGGCCGATCTTCGGGCGGATGGCAGATGCATAGAGCCCGCAGGGCTGACGCTGACAAGAAGAGAAGGCTCGTCGGGGGGAACTTGAGGTTCCCCCCGAGTTTTCGTCAGCTGCCGCCGAGCGCAGTGACGACGTTCGAGAAGACGTTCTGGATCTGGTTGCCCATCGTAAGAAGGATGACGATGACCACGATTGAGACCAGCACCAGAATCAGCGCGTACTCGACCATGCCCTGGCCGCCCTGGCTGCGCTTCCGAACCATCCTTATCACCTCCCTTGTTCGTTGTACGGGTTAGGCGGAGGCTGAAGTGTCCCTGACGAAGCCCGGGAAATTGTTAAGAAAGTGTTAGAAAGCGCAGAGTTAAGGAGGACCGGGAGCGCCTCGGCGAGCTGTTCCACTATCTGCTCGCGACTGAGCTCCGGGCGTGCGACCCAGTCCAGACTGGAGGCCTCGACGAGGCCGATCCAGCCCCGGATCGCGATTCTCAGCGGGGGCACAGGTTCGCCCTCGCCGCGCAGTTGCACGATGCGCTCGTACACGGCATCCCGAAAGCCGTCGGCTATGGCCTGGACTTCCGGGTCGGCTCCGATTCCGCCCCGAAGCACCGCGCGGTAGGCGGCTGCGCGCTCTTCGACATAACCGAGGTAAGCGTCGAGGGCCACCCGCAGGGCAACTTCGGGCGGCAGGTCAGCTGGAGTGTCGATCAGGCGCAGGATCTGTTCGCTGGCGGTGCGCAGCGCCTCGATGTAGAAATCCCGCTTACTCGCGAAGTAGTGGAAGATCAGCGCTTTCGAGATCCCCAGCTCGCGGGCCACGTCCTCGATCGAGAAAGCCTCGTAGGAGCGCTCGCTGAAGTGCCTGATTCCCGCGGCCAACAGCTGCGCGCGGCGCTCCTCGGGGCTCAGCCGCACACGTGTCGTCACAAGCCGAGCCTACACCGCTATTGACTCGCGGTCGATAACCCCGCTAGCGTTGTTGACCAAAGGTCAATAGGGCAATGAAACGCGCACAAGTACCGACGTGGGCGGCCTACCCGTTGGGGGTCGGGGCCCTCGCCCTCCTGACGGCGGTTGCAGGCCTTTTCTGGGACGTCGCCTATCACGTCGACCACGGACGCGACGCCAACCTCTTCACCCCCGCCCATATCCTGATCTTGGGCGGCCTCCTCGGATTGGGCGTGGCCGCGGCCGGTTCCATCCTGTTCGCGAGCAGGACGGGCCTGGAGGACACCTGGACGCTCGGCCCCCTTCGCGTGCCCCGCGCAGCTGCTCCACTCGCCCTGATGACGGGGGGCGCCATCGCCGGGTTCCCACTCGACGACCTCTGGCACCGGACCTACGGAATCGACGTCACCCTGTGGAGCCCGACCCATCTGCTGATGATCGGCGGCGGCGCCTTTGCGACCTTCGCCCTCTGCCTCTACCTGCCTGAGGCCCTCCCATTAAGCCGGACCCTGCGCTTCCGGCGCGTGAGCCTCTTTGGCGCGACGCTGCTCGGGTTATCGGTCTTCCTGCTCGAATTCGACTTCGGGATACCTCAGTGGCGTGCGGTCTACCACCCGCTTCTGGTCGCCATCGCGGCCGGTCTCGCGCTGGTCGCCGCGCGGGCCGCCCTCGGGCATTGGGGCGCGCTGAAGGCGGCGATCTTCTACGCGGTCCTGCGCTTGCTCCTCACGCTCTTCGTCAGCCTCACCGGTCACGCACCACCGGCGGCTCCCTTGATGCTGCCGGAAGCGCTGCTGGTCGAGGCCGCGTTCGTATTGGAGAGCCGGATCGCGCGACTGTGGGTGGCGCTCCTCGCGGGACTCCTCATCGCGGGGCCCGGATTGGCCATTGAGTGGGCCTGGACGCAGTTCATCTACCCGATCCCATGGCACTCCAGCCTTCTTCCGTGGATGTGGCTGCCCGGCCTGGCCGCCGTTTTTGCCGCGGTCGCCGGGCTGGCATTCGGCTCCGCCGCCGCCCGGCGCCCCTCAGGCCTCCCCGCAGGCGGCGCCCTCTTTGCAATGGCCTTCGTTGCCGTCCTGCTCGCTATACCGCTGACGCGGAACGCCCCACCGGGCGAGGCGACGATCGCGACGTCCCCGGCCGGCCCAGCCCGCCAGATCCAGGACCGCCTCGGCCGCCCGGCGACGGAGCAGGACCTGAACGTCGCGGTGACGGTCGAGCCGGCCGCTTACGCCGACGGCCCCGATTGGTTCGTGATCCTCGCCTGGCAGGGCGGCGGACGCAAGGTCATCCCGCTCCACAAGACGGGGGCCGGGCGCTACGAGGCGGCGGAGCCGGTGCCGACCGGCGGCTCGTGGAAGGCGATGGTGTTCCTCGCCCGGGGCGACGTCCTGGCCGCAGCGCCAATCTCCTTCCCGCCCGATCCCGAGTACCGGCAGGCCGGCTTTCCGGTCGCCACCGAGCAGGTGCAGTCCTTCCGGCCGGCATCGTCGCTGATGCTGAGCGAGGCACACCAGGGAGCCCCCTGGGTGGCCTGGACCGCCTACGCGGCGCTGATCGGCGTCGCCATCACCTGGTTCCTGGCGGTTGTGGTGGCGGCGGCTATCATCAGCCGCGGCCACCCCCGAGCGACTCCGCTTCGCCAGTTGTCTGCCTAGGACTCGACTCTGCGGCCGGGCCACCAGGGACGGCGATCGCGCTCGTCCCAGTTCTGCGAATCCTGGCCGAAAAGGGACGCCGCGGCCGCCAGGAGCGCCAGCGCCGCCACCGCGATCAACGTTTCCATGTGTTGATCATCCGCGGTAACCTTATGTAGAGCTAGTTCAATCGTTTCCTAAAAAATTCATGCAGCCTTATCATTGGTCTGATCTTGAGCTGCGGCACCTGGTGGCGCTGCATACCATCGCCGAAGCGGGCTCGTTTTGGGCCGCCGCCGATCTGCTCGACTGCTCGGCTTCCGCGCTCAGCCAGCAGATCGCGAACCTTGAGCGGCTGGTCGGTCATAGGCTGATCGAACGCTCACGGGGCCGTCGCCAAGTCACCCTGACCGAGCCCGGCCGGCTCCTGCTCCGACACGCCGACGCGATCACGGCCCGGCTTCGAGCGGCACACGCGGATTTGCTCGCCTTCAGCGACGGCGCCGGCGGCAAGCTTCGGATCGGCACCTACCAGAGCGTCGGCACCAAGATCCTGCCTCGACTTCTGCGCCAGTTCGCCGCCGACTGGCCGGCGGTCGAGCTCCAGCTCAGAGAGGAGGCACAGGACCAGCAGCTGTTGAAGATGGTTCGCCAGGGCGAGCTCGACCTCACGATCACGGTCTTACCGCTGCCGGAGGGACCCTTCGAAGGCGTGGAGCTGATGCGTGACCCCTACGTGCTGATGGTTGCGCGAGACGCGCCGCTGGCGAGCGTGGGCACGGCGGCGCTGTCGCATCTGGGCGAGCTCTCGCTGATCGGGTTTGCCAGCTGCCGGAGCTACACCCAGACCGAGGAATACCTGCGCGCGCAGGGCATTGCCGCCAACTACGTGTTCCGCTCAGACGACAACGGAATCGTGCAGGGGCTGGTGGGCGCCGGGGTCGGAGCTGCGCTCGTTCCTCGGCTCTCTGCGGACGAGCGCGACGAAGCCGTCCGCATCTTCGATCTGCCGAACATCCCGCCCCGAATCCTGGCGCTGGCCTGGCACCGCGATCGCTACCGTTCACCCGCCGCGCTCGCGTTCATCGAGCGGGCCCAGCAGGTTTGCCGCGCCTTCGCTCAGGCTTCGGATACCTTCGCCCAATCGGCCTAAGCCCAACCGAGGCGCTAGACGAGGTCTGGTCGCCGCCAGTCCTCGCCGAGAACGTGATGGT
>CAZHAC010000107.1:0-8008 GCA_964529765.1 uncultured Actinomycetes bacterium | reverse complement strand
TGGCCATTCCGACCGCCGCCACCAGGTCGCCCGGGCTGAAGGCCTGAGGGAAGATACGGCCCAGGGTGCCCGGCAGCACGATCCAGTCGCCCAGCCAGTCGAGCCGGGTGTTGGGGCCCGCAATCATGTACTGACCGAGCACGCCCTTCTCGATCAGCTCATGGGGTCCACGGTCGGCGAGCCAGCGCGGTACCGGCATGTGGCCGAAGTTGGCGACCACCACGAGCAGGTTCATCGCCATCCCGGCGGCGACGAACAGGATTCCCCGTACGCGGTCTCGGTGCCACACCGTCCAGGCAACCAGCGCGGTCAGGGCGACGGTATAGGAGACTGGCGCCAGCCAGGAGCGGGCGAGCGGCGTGTAGAGCACGTTGAACTCGCGAGCGGCATACGCGATGAGAACGATCGCGGGCCAGCGGAACCTGATCTCGGCGAGGCGGGATAGGCGACCGTCGGCGGCGAAGCCGGCCAGCAGCCCGACAACGCCGCCCAGGATGAGAAGCAAGCGGTTGTCTAGCCCGGCTCCGCCCCAAGCCGGGCGGCCGTCCCGGCCAGCACCCGCACGCCGTTCGCGAAGGACTCCTCGTCCAGGCGGAAGGTGGGCGAGTGGTGGGCGGGGGGCGTCTCCGCGTCGGGCGGCCGGCCGCCGAGCATGAAGTAGCAGCCGGGGATCCGGGTCAGGAACTCGGCCATATCGTCGCTCACCGTCAGCGGGCGGCCGAGGTGCTGCATCCGATCTCCGACCAGCTCGGTCGCGACGTCGATCACGGTCCGGGTGACGTTGGGGTCGTTGAGAAGCGGGACGGTCCCAAAGCTGAGGTTGAGCGTGGATTTGACCTCGAATTCGCTGTCAGTCTCCAGGAGGAGCTCGCGCAGCCGCTTGAGAGCCTCCGAGCGATATTCCGGGGTGAAGGTGCGCACGCTCCCGCGCACCTTGACGCTGCGGGGCACGATGTTCCAGGCGCCGTCCGTCCGGATGTCGCCGACTGTCGTGTGGCACTCGACGCCGTCGAAGACGAGGCCTTCGACGATGCTGCTCAGGCGCTCGAGCAGGAAAGCCTGAGCCGCGATGACGTTGCCGACCCGCTTGATCACGCCCCCATGGCCGCCGGGACCCTGGACGTCGATCTCAAAGAAGTCGGAGCCCGACCATTGAAGACCGGGGCGGGCGAGCACAAACCCGCTATCCGCCGGCGCCCAGGTGTGCAGTCCAAGCGACGCTTTCGCGTCGTAGCGGTCGAGCAGGCCTCTGGCGATCATCTCGTGGGCGCCCGAGACCACCTCTTCGGCGGGCTGGAACACGAACAGGAAGCATCCGCGCAGATCTGCCGCGCTCTCGGCCAGCGTGCGGGCCACGCCCAGCATGATTGCCGCGTGCGCGTCGTGCCCGCACGCGTGCATGCGTCCCTCGATCCCCGAGGTGAACTCCTCGCCCGAGTCCTCGAGGATCGGCAGGGCGTCGATGTCGGCCCGCAAAAGGACGGTACGTCCGGGGCGGCCGGTGTCCAAAAAAGCGACGGCGCCGGTTGCTGTCGGGCACTCGTCGATCCGGAGGCCAAGTGAAGCCAGCCTGTCGCGAACGAAAGCGCTGGTGTCCTGCTCCTCCCAGCTGATCTCTGGATGGCGGTGGAGGTGGCGGCGGGTCTCGACGACTTCGTCAAGGACGGCTTCCGAGGGGCGCGGCAGCTCCATGTGAAGCGGAGCCTAGACGATCGTTCCCAGGCTGTATCCGCGCGCGGTCGAAAGCAAAAGCTTCTCGCCCAGCCCGACCTCCAGCTCGTCCAGCTTTCGGCGCAGCGTGAGCAGTGCGCTGTGCACCGTGGAACGGGCGGCGTCCGGCCGGAAGAGCCCTGCATTGATGAGGTCGGAGGCGGTCGCCGGTTTCGAACCCTGAGCGAGAAAGACGATCAGCGTGGTCTGCTGCGGGGTCAGGCGCACCGACTTGCCGTCGATCGACATCGTGCGCTTCGTGGGATCGAACTCCAGGCGCCCGAAGATGTAGGAGCCGCCGCGGCCGGTGCCGCCTTCCATCAGGCGCGCCGCCAGGTCGGAGTAGATGTGGGCCATCGGCACGTTGCCCTTGACGAAGTAGCTGCTGGCGCCCAGCTCGTAAGCACGCCGGATGGCGGCCGAGCTGACCTGGGCCGCCGAGAGGACGATCACCGGCAGGCCGGGGTGGTGCTGGCGGATCCAGCGCAGCAGCTCGAAGCCGGACTCCTCTCCGTCATCGAGAACGAGGTCGAGGAGCACGGCGGCCATCCGCTCCCGGCTCAGGAGGTCCATCGCGACTTCCGCCGAGCCAGCCACCTTAGGCTGGTAGCCGAGATCGTTGAGGTCGAGCTGAAGCTGCATCTGCATGGGCACCTCGTCCTCCACGACAAGGACGCGCGTGCCCAGCACATCGGCCGGTCGGTAGACCTCCAGGCCGGGTGGGAGGGGCGGCAAAACTGGAGGTCGGTTGCGCAACATCAGGGCGCTAGGATGCGCTGAAGGAACTCAAAGCGCAACAAATGCTTGGCAAGTACAAGCCCTTTAGCAGAAATTAACCGGTACTGAACACTTCTTTTTCTGAGTCGCATCATACTAGCGCCACCTCGACGCGAGCCCGAACAGGGTTCATCGGCATCGAGTAGTTCAACTCATCGCGAAGAAAGGAAGGAAGAATTGACCTGGAAGACGCGGATCCTCGGTCTGGCGATGGCGGTGGCCACCCTCGCGGTGCTCGCTCTGGCGAGCGGCGCGGACTGGTACGGCGACTAGCCACCTCGAAGCTCTAGAACGTTACTGCTGCTCCTCGCGTCGATCCCGCCAGCGGCGGATCGCCGCGGGGAGCAGTGCATATAGGTCGGCACGATCCACCGCTTTGCTCATGTAGCCGACCACGTCGGGATCCTCGGTTCCCGACGGGAATACCGGGTATGCCGTGTAGAAGATCACCGGCAGCGGCACTCCCTGCGATCGCAGCTCTGACAGCAATGCCCAGCCGTCCATCGGCTCCGGAAGCATGAGGTCGATGATCGCCACCTCCGGACGCGCCGACTTAGCGACCTCCAGCGCCTCCACCGCATCCTGGGCGAGTGCCACCTGGTACCCCAGCATCCTGAGGTCGGTTTCCAGGATGACGCGCCACGCCCGCTCGTCGTCGACCACGAGGACCCGAGCCCCGATCAGGTCTGACGGGGGTGGCTCGATCGGTTTCGGTGGCGTAAATGGCATGCCGATCGGGCAGTATATCGGCGGCCGATGGCTCCAACCGTGAATTATTCCGCGCGCACTGCCGGGCGCCAGGACATTGTCGCCGCTCTGCGCACGTGTTCGACTGAGGCTGACGTGGTCCAGGTCCTTTACCAGGGCCTCGCCCCGCAATACGGCTATGACGTCGTCTCACTCCAGGTTCTGGAGCGCGAGGGCTGGTACCACGCAACGGCGGTCGACGCCGGCCTCCTCCAGGACATCCGCCGCCGCCACCTCGACGAGACACCATGGGGTCCGACCTATCGGAAGGGCGAAATCGCCGTTCACCATACGCCCGGGGAGTTCGGCCTCAACCCCTCGCGCGGCCTCGGCGCCCGGCGCGCACCGGAGACTGTCGTCTTCGTGCCGATCGAGCACGGCGGCCAGGTCACGGGCGCCGTCCTCTACCAGACCTATGAACGGCGCGACCCGCCGGCAGAGGAGCTGCAGGCGCTGGCGGAGATCCATCGTCACCTCGGCGTCGTCGTCGCCAACGCCTATCTGAACGAGCTCACCCGCAACCAGGCGGTCAGGCTCTCCGCTCTCAACGCGATCGCCCGGGCTCTGGCCTCGACCCTGGACGAAGAGAGCGTGACCGCCGCTCTACAGTCCGCAATAAGCCCCCTGCTGCCCGTGGACGTTGTCGAGCTGGTGGTCGATGAGCAGGATGGGACCGGCCGCCTGCATGTGCTTAGGGCAGGAGCCCGACAGAGCAGCACGAGGCTTCCCGCCGGGTCGCCAAGAATGGCGATTGCGCGTGGCGTCATGACTTCCGGCCAGCCCCATCTCGAGGTCGAGGGCGCCGGCAGCTACGCGTCGGGCATCTGGGTTCCGATCAACGAGGGCGGCGCCGTGCGCGCCGTGCTCTCGATCCACACCAAGCCCGCGCACGCCTACGAGGAATCCAGCCTCACCTTCCTGACCCAGGTCGCCGACGAGGTCGCGCTCGCTCTGAGAACCGCCCGCAGCTACGCCGCGCTGCAGGCCGAACAGCGCCGCCTCGAGGTCGTCAACTCGGTCGGGCGCCGGCTCGCCTCCTCCCTCGACCGCTGGTCGATCATGCGCACGCTGCGCGAGGAGCTCGCGCGCCACCTCCATTTCGACAGCTTCGCCCTGGCCACAATCAAGGAAGGCTCCGACGGCCCCACTGCCGAGGGTTACAGCTACATCTCAGGGCAGGAGGAGGAGGTCTATACCGTCCCGCTGGCGGCGGCCGGTCCCTCCCGGGAGGCGTACGAGACCGGGCGGCCCGTGCTCGTGCGGCGATCGCGCTGGGCAAAGGAGGTGGAGGCGCAGCAGCCGGCGCCAGAGCGTCTGATCCGCGGTGAGGGCGCGATCCACTACGTCGGCCGGGCGTCGGGCGACTCCAGCCGGGTGGTGTCCCGCTCGCTGGTGTGGGTACCGGTTCGTCACGGCGACCGGATCAGCGCCCTCCTCTCGCTCCAGTCGTATCGGGCGGACGCGTTCACCGACTGGCACGTCCAGCTCCTGCAGGACGTGGCGGCGCACGTAAGCCTTGCTCTTGCCAACGCCGAGCACTTCGCGGCCGCCCAGCGCGAGCGCCGCCGGCTCGAAGCGCTCCACGTACTGGAGCTGGGGGTGGCCGGCTCGGGCGACGAACGCGAGATCGCGGAGGCGGTCTTTAAAGGCGCCAGCGCCTACATCGACAACGCCAACTTCGTGCTCGCCTTCCTCGACGCCGAAGGCCAGCTGACCGGCTACGCCTCTGAGGGCGACGCCACACTCACGCTCGATCCCAAGCCGCCCGAACGCAGCAACTATTTCAGACGCGTCCAGGAGACTCGCCAGACGGTAGTCGAGAGCGTGCCCGAGGAAGTGCGCGCAGCGCCCGGCTTCGGCTGGCGCGGCGTGCGGGATCCGGAGATGCCGCGGCACGTGATCTGGGTGCCGATCGCACAGGACGATCGCGTGATCGCCGCCCTCTCCGTCCAGCGCATCGCCGACCAGCAGTTCAGCGTCGACGACGTGGCGTTGATGGAGAGCGCTGCCCCCGTGGTCGGTATCGCGCTCCGCACCGTACGGCTGCACCGCGCCAACGAGATGGCGCTTGCGCACTCGGTACGCATGCAGGAGGTGGCCGGCCTGGCCGGGCACGACCTCGACAGCGTCGTGCGCAGCATCGCCGAGCAGTCACTAACCATGCTCACCGCCAGTGGCGTCGCCTGCTGGGCGATCGATGCCGAGGGCCGCGCCAGCGCCCAGGCTTGCAGCGGTGACCAAACCGCGCTGCGGGTGCTGGAGTGGGCAGGCCGGCCGGCCGACGGTGCCTGGACGGAGCCTCCACGAGTGGCGGTGAGCGGCACCGAGGGCGAGATCGAGTGGGCGCTGATTCCGCTCTGGTACGCGGATGTCCTCGTGGGAGCGCTCGGCTCCGTGCATCCAGAGGGTGCACTGGAGCAGCCCGGCTCCGGTCCCGCCGAGTTCGCGCGCCACGCAGCCATCGCGATCGAGAACTCCCGGCTGGCCGCCGAGACCCGCGACCGCATCCGCACCCTGGAGGCGGTCGCCGCCTTCACCGACATCGACATCACACAGCCCGCTCAGACCCGGGTCGAGATGGCGCGCTTGGTGGAGCGGGCTCTGGCCGCCGGTCGCGGCTCACTCTGGCTGCTGGAGGAGCGCCACCTGCTCAGGGTCGGTGGCGAAGGTCGGGTGGGCCCGATCGAACCTGACAGCCTGCTCCAGGCTCTGCGCCGGGATGAGATTTCGGAACGTTTTCGCGCGCTGCTGATGGAGCTGGGCGGCGGCTTTGCCGCGATCGCGACGCCGATCCTGGTCGACGGTCGCGCGGGTGGGATCATCGTGGCCGACGGCAGCGTCGGCTCTCGGTCGGAGACGCGCCGGCTGGTCTCGGTTCTGGCCGGCCAGGCGGGAGTCGTGCTCGGCCGCCTCCGCCTCGTCGACGCCCTCGACCGGGAGCGCCGGATGATGGACGCGATTCTCCGTCACTCACCCGTGGGCGTCATCCTCGAGGACCCCGAGGGGCGGATCATGTTCGCCAACCCGGAAGCCGAGCAGCTCTACGACATGACCGCGGAGACGATGGTCGGCCGCGAGCTGGAGTCGATCCTGGAGGAGGCGGCGACGGCGCTGCAGAGCGACCTCGAGGACGAGCTGGGGGCGCCTCGCGTCCTGCGGCTGGCCGATCCAGAACGCGTCATCGAGATCCGCCGGGTCGAGATACCGGCCGGGCCGGGCCAGCCCCCGCGGAGTCTCACGCTGCACGAGGACGTCACCCGGGAGCGGCAGGCGCTGGAGGCCAAGGACCTGATGCTGCGGGCGATCGGGCACGAGGTGCGAAGCCCCGCGGCCGCTATGCGGTCAACCCTGGCCGGGATCCTCCAGTGGCAGAACGTCATGGATCCCGAGCAGCGGTCGGCGCTGCTCACCGAGGCATACGAGATGTCCGATCGCCTGCTCAGCCTGGTCGAAGGGCAGCTGATCATCGCCAAGCTCGAGACCCGGCGCTTCGAGCCCAACCCGGCGTCGATCCACCTGCTGGCTTCGATCGATCACGTTATGGCTGTGCTCACCCACAGGTACGGTGATCGAACCGGGCGCGTCGACGTCGCGATCGCGGCCGACCTGCCACCCGCCTACTGTGAGCCGACCCATCTCGACCAGGTCCTGACGAACCTGATCGGCAACGCGCTCGAATACACGACCGCTCCGATCCACGTGTCAGCGCGCGCTCTGGACAACGGCTGGCTCGAGGTGACGGTCTCCGACGAGGGCCAGGGCCTGCCGCCGGAGCGAGTCGAGTCGCTCTTCCGGAAGACGGCCCCCGCGGGCGGGAACCGGGCCCGAGGCGGGCTCGGGCTCGGCCTTTACTTCTCGCGCCTGGTTGTCGAGACGTCGTTCGGTGGTCGCATCTGGCTGGCCGCCACCGGCCGTGCCGGCACCACCTTCAAGTTCACGGTTCGGTCGGCCGCCGAGGTCGAACAACCGCAGGCCCAACCGGCGGCCAGCGGCGGGTGACCGCACAGTCCGCACCTCGGATCTGGGCACGGGTCGGCGGTGGCCTGGAAGCCATCGCGTCCGGCGAGCGGCATGGCCCGGCCGACCTCCAGATGCCGCCGCCCGCGGTCGACGGTGAGGACTGGAAGCCGCTTTTGGTTTCCGGGCATCTCGTTGGCTGGACGAATGCCTCGCCGACGCCGACCCTGGCCCGGCAGGCGGCGGAGCACGGCGAACGACTGGAGCGTGAGCGGCGGGCACACCTGCTGGGCCGGCTCGGGCACAAGCTGCGTTCGGCGGTGCTCTCGCTCCAGGAGTCGGCCAGGCAGGCGGCATTCGGACGTCCGGAGCTGCTGGAAAAGCTCTACGAGCAGGCACAGGAGGTGGGCCGCCGGGCGGCCGCGCTGGAGGCGGCGGCTCTCGATCCCAAGGACGCCGCCCGTTCGGTCGTCCTGGCAGCCGTTCTCAACACGTCGGCGCCCGAGGCGAGCAACGCGATGCCAGCGGAGGCGGTGGTCCGCGCGCCCGAGCCGGTTCTCTATGAGGCGATGGCGCGCGCCTACGAGTGGATGGGGGGCCGCGGGGTGCGCGTGACTGGCGGACGCGTGGACGGCTGGTGGAAGGTGGCACTCGAACAGGCGCCAAAGCCGCAGCCGATCGCCGCCTACGAGCTCGGTGAGCCTCTGGTGCGGCTGCTGGTGGACGTGCACTGCCAGGGCTGGCTGGACTCGCAGCCCGGCCGGGCGGTGTTGTGGTTGCCGGCGGTCTAAAGAGCGGAGTACATCCCAGGGTCCTA
>CAZHAC010000106.1:0-8114 GCA_964529765.1 uncultured Actinomycetes bacterium | reverse complement strand
GAGCACACGACTCATAATCGTGCTGTCGCTGGTTCGATCCCAGCCAGCGCCACCACCATCCCGGCTCACATCGAACGTTCCGGTCTGGTCCCCGCGGGCGCGCGGGTTCTCGTGGCGCTTTCCGGCGGGCCGGACTCCACAGCCCTGATGCTGGCGCTGCGGACGCTGGAAAGAGACGTTGTCGCGGCGCACTTTGATCACGCTCTCAGGGACTCGTCGGCCCAAGACGCCGCCTTTGTAACGGAGCTTTGTGAACGCCACAATGTCGCCTTGATCACCGAACGCCGCCAGGCCCCACTTGACAAGGGGTCTCCTCAAGCGGCCGCCCGCAAGGCCCGCTACGAATTTCTGTTCAAGGCGCAAGCCGCGGCCGGCGCCGACGTGATCGCGGTCGCGCACACCAGTGACGACCAGGTCGAGACGATCCTGATCAATCTCCTGCGAGGAACCGGGATCGCGGGCCTGCGGGGCATTCCGGCCAGCCGCCCGCCCATCGTTCGCCCTCTGCTCTCGGCGACCCGCGCCGGCGTGATCGCCTACCTCGACGACACCGGCGAGCATGCGTTAGATGACCCCTCCAACAGCGACCCGCGCTACCTCCGGGTGCGGGTGCGGCAGCACTTGCTGCCCCATCTCGAGGCGGCCGACCCGCAAATCCGCTCTCGACTCCTGAGACTCGCAAGCGCGGCCAACTCCGCGGCCGCCCAGCTTGGACCCAAAGGTGAGCCCGACCCGGAGCGCTGCACACTGCTTTCCGCTTCCCCGGCCGTGCGCGCCGGTGCCCTGCGGGCGATGTACTCGGCGGTGGCGGGCACGGCACCCGGCCTCGCCCGCGTCCACCTGGAGGCACTCGAGCGCCTCACCAGTCGCTGGGCGACTGGCGCGTCGCTCGACCTACCGCGGGGAGTCCGGTTCCGTTTGCTGCCAGACAGGGTCACATTCGACCGTCGCGAGGCCCCACAAGCGCCGGCGTACCGGCTCCGCAGCCGCCCCTGCCCGGGCTGCGCTGACCCCCACGCCGCCCACCTGCGACCTGGGCACTTCACGCTTGGCGTCCGAAGGGCGGGCCTTCGCATGCGGCCGGCAGGTGCCCGAGGCAGTCGCAAGCTGCAGGACATCCTGGTCGACGCCAAGGTTCCGAGGCACGAGCGTGAGATGGTCCCGCTCGTCTTCCGGAACGGCGAGCTGGCCTGGGTACCGGCGATCGCGGTCGACGTCACGCACACGACCGACCAAGCGCGACCCGGCCTCCACGTCGAGTTGGAGCGGGTCCTGCCGGCTGTGCATAACTGTGGAGGGACCCGAAGCGACCGATGGTAAGATCAGGCGACTAACCTCTCGAGGAGTCCCACCACGTGACCCGTATCCCCCGGTCCAGCCTGTTCTATTTCCTGCTCGTTGTCGTGCTCGGCATCGTCTTCTACTTCACCTGGCAGTCGATCGAGCAGGGCCAGAAGAGCGGCACCTGGACCTACTCCCAGCTGATCACCAACTCTGAACAGAACAAAGTTCAGAGCGTCGAGATCAACGGCAGCAGCGGCACGATTACGGCAAAGGACGGCAGCAAGTACGACGTCACGCTGCCCGACACCGAGCAGACAACGCTTGCCAACAACCTGCAGAAGGACGGAGTCAACGTGTCCTTCAAGCAGCAGGGTGGCGGAGCCTACTGGCTGCAGGTCCTGGTCCCGAACCTGATTCTGCTGCTGCTGATCGGCGGCTTCATGTACTACATCCTTCGCCAGACCCAGAGCGGCAACAACCAGGCCATGTCGTTCGGCCGGAGCCGGGCGCGGATGATCGCCGGCGACAAGCCCGCGGTTACTTTTGCGGACGTGGCTGGGGTCGAGGAGGCGAAGACCGAGCTCACGGAGATCGTCGAGTTCCTGAAGTACCCGGAGAAGTTCGTCGCCCTCGGTGCGCGGATTCCGAAGGGCGTGCTGCTGGTCGGGCCTCCCGGCACGGGCAAGACGTTGCTCAGCAAGGCCGTGGCCGGCGAGGCCGGGGTGCCCTTCTTCAGCATCAGCGGTTCTGAGTTCGTCGAGATGTTCGTCGGCGTCGGCGCCAGCCGCGTGCGCGACCTCTTCGACCAGGCCAAGAAGAACTCGCCCTGCATCGTGTTCGTGGACGAGATCGACGCGGTCGGCCGCCAGCGCGGCGCCGGACTCGGCGGCGGCCACGACGAGCGCGAGCAGACCCTCAACCAGCTGCTTGTCGAGATGGATGGGTTCGACACCAACACCCACGTCATCGTCATCGCGGCCACCAACCGCCCCGACGTCCTCGATCCCGCCCTGCTCCGGCCTGGCCGTTTCGACCGCCACGTGACGCTGGACCGCCCCGACATCAAAGGCCGGCGCGCGATCCTCGACGTCCACGCTCGGAACAAGCCGCTCGACAGCACGGTCGACCTCGACGTCCTCGCCCGGCAGACGCCCGGGTTCAGCGGCGCCGACCTGGCCAACCTGATCAACGAGGCGGCGATCCTGGCCGCGCGGGCGAACAAGAAGGTCATCGGCATGGACGAGCTCGAGGAGGCGATCGCGCGTGTGATCGCGGGTCCCGAGCGGAAGAGCCGCCGGATCTCCGAGAAGGAGAAGGAGATCATCGCCTACCACGAGGTCGGCCACGCCCTCGTCATGAAGGCGCTGCCGCTGTGCGACCCCGTGCACAAGGTGTCGATCATCAGCCGGGGAATGGCTCTCGGCTGGACGATGAGCCTGCCGGAGGAGGACAAGTACCTCGTCTCGAAGCAGGAGCTCAAGCAGCAGATCGCCGGCATCATGGGTGGTCGCGCCGCCGAGGAAGTCGTCTTCGGCGACATCACCAGTGGGGCCGAGAACGACATCCAGCGCGCGACCCAGCTCGCTCGCCGCATGGTCACGACCTGGGGCATGAGTGAGAAGGTGGGCACCGTCCAGATGGGGCACAAAGAAGAGCTGGTCTTCCTCGGTCGCGATCTTGGCGAGCAGCGCAACTACTCCGAAGAGATCGCCGCCATCATCGACGGTGAGATCAAGCACATCATCGACGAGGCTTACGACGCGGCCAAGCGGATCCTGACCGAGCAGCGCGCCCCAATGGACCGGGTGGTCGAGCGGCTGAAGGTTGAGGAGACGATCGACGCGGCCGAGCTCGACAACATCCTTGCCGAGCACGGCATGGCCGCCCAGAAGGAAGTCAGCTAGCCGCCGTTCCGGGCACTCGGGCGGGAGCGGGCCCGAACTCAGAAATGCGCTTCCGGGTGCCGCTGCAAAAGCGCGGACGGAGCCCCGCCCTGACGGGTAGAATGGGCTTTCGTTTTGGCGGCCGACCCGGAAGGGGTCTTCGTGCGCCCGTGACACGAAGATTTGACGACCAAGACCACACCAATAAATCCCAGGGGGTACGTATCTGTTGTCGGAAGATTCTCGTGCGGTCATGACCGAGGACAAGGAGGCCTCGGCGTGGACCATGGAGGACTACCTCTTCCGTGAGGAGGAGGCATTCAAGACGCCCAGCCCGGGCGACATCGTCGATGGCGTCGTGGTTAGGGTGGACGCCGACGAGGTCCTCGTGGACATCGGCTTCAAGGCCGAGGGCGTGATCTCGAGCAAGGAGCTCGGGTATCGGGGCGACGAGCCCGACCTGCAGCCCGGCGACGAGGTCAAGGTTTACGTCCTCCAGCCGGAGAACGACGCCGGCAACGTGGTGCTCAGCCTTCGCCGAGCTCGCGCCGAGACCACCTGGATCGAAGCGGCCCAGAAGCAGGAGACGGGCGAGGTCATGGAGGCCGACGTCCGCGAGCAGAACAAGGGCGGCCTGATCGTCAACGTGCTGGGCCTCCGCGGCTTCCTGCCGTCGAGCCAGGTCGGGCGTGCCTTTGCTGGCAATCTCGACCAGCTGGTCAACCAGCGCATCCCGGTCAAGGTCCTCGAGGTCAACCGGAAGCGCAATCGCCTGATCGTCAGCCAGAAGGCGGCCGAGGATGAGGACCGCGCGCGCCGGCGTGAGGACCTGTTCAGCCGGCTGCAGGTGGGTGACGAGGTGACCGGCAGTGTCTCCGGGATCACGAGCTACGGTGCCTTCGTCGACATCGGCGGCGCCGACGGGTTGATCCACATCTCGGAGCTCTCCTGGGACCGGGTCTCACGAGTCAACGATGTGATCCAGCTCGGAGATCATGTGCGGGTCAAAGTGATCAAGCTCGACCCCGAGAACAACCGGATCTCGCTTTCGCTGCGCCAGCTGCAGCAGGACCCGTGGGAGCGACTGCTGCAGACGACGCCCGTGGGGTCGGTGGTCGAAGGCACTGTTACCAAGACCAAGAAGTACGGCGCTTTCCTCCAGATCCTGCCCGGCATTGAGGGCCTGCTGCACATCTCCGAGCTTTCCTGGGACCACGTCGAGAAGACGGAGGACGTTGTCAAGGTGGGAGAGACGGTCCAGGTGAAGGTCATCGGGATCGACACCGCGCGCCGGCGAGTTTCGCTCAGCCTCAAGCAGTTGTCGGGCACCCCCGCCGGCTACACGCCGCGGGAACGCCACTTCGATTACGACGAAGACGACGACGAGTAGCCCGCGCTAACCGCGCCGATCAGGTAGGGCCCATCGCCTGCAGTCGCTGGCGGGCGGTTGGATCGAAGCGATAGACCTGGTCGGCGCGCGTGTACGCGGCGTGGGCGAGGCTTCGGTCGCCGGCGTGCAGCGCGGCATCGCCCAGTTCGATGCAGAACGAGTAGTCGTAGTCGCCCAGTTCGAAGCCGCGCCGCAGCTCGGCGAGCCCGCGTGGCGTCGAGGTGCCGAACTGCTCCCCAAGGGCTTGGTGATAGCGCGCCTGGAGCGGGTCGAGCGCGGCTGCTGTGGCGTTGGCGCCGGCGTAGTAGGCGCGATCGGCCAGGACCGGCAGCACCGCCAGCACGCAGGCGGTCACGCTGGCCGCCAAAGCGACCGCCGTCGCTCCAGCGAAGCCTACCCGGGTGGCACGTGCGCGGACCAGGAGCTGCCCCCAGCCTCCTTCCGGGCCCATCGCGGCCCACGCGGCGCCGGCGAGCAGGAAGGCCGGGCCGGTGGTGGGCGCCCAGTCGAAGTTGAGCAGGGCCCAGCATTGGTAGGCGGCGACCGCGCCGAGCAGTCCAGGTACGCCGTCGGGTAGGCGCCCGCGCGCGGCCGCGCGCCAAGCCCCGACCCAGAAAAGTCCCCACATGGCGAGTGCCGCCAGGGAACCGACCAAGCCTTGGGTCACGAGGAGGTCGAGCGGCTGATCGTGGATCCGGTCGAAGGTGTTGCCCGGTTCCCAATCCGCCGACTGGAAGCGTCCGAAGGTGAGGCCGGTGGTGTCCTCGCCCCAGCCTGTGATCGGGCGTGCCGCCGCGATGTGGAGTGCGTCGCCCCAAACTCCGAGCCGCGCTGAACCGGTGTCCGAGTTCAGAGAGCGGAGCGGCGAGGCGACCAGGACGACGACTGCCGCTGCCGCCGCCAGGACGCCGAGGCCGGCCAGCAGCCGGCGCCGCTGCGGCGTACGCGCCGCAAAGGCGAAGAGCACGAAGCAGGACAGCACCGCGCCTAACCATCCAGCCCGCGAGGTCGAGACCAAGAGCCCTGCGCAAAGCACAGGCAGCGTAAGCAGCCACGGCCGGTAGCGGAACCCCGCCTGTAAAGACAGAGGGATCGCCATCGCCAGCAGGCCGCCCAACAAGCCCGCCTGGCCGAGGTTGCCGTCAGGCCGAAAGGGCGAGTGCGAGGCCCACTGGTAGAACGCCTCCACTGAAGCTATCGAACAGCCGACGAGGAAGGCGTTCTCCACCCAGCGCCGGGCCCGGCCCCGCAGCAGCCACGCCCCACCGCAGAAGAGGCCGAGGTAGGCCAGCCGCACGACCAGGGACTCGTAGCGGGAGTAGGCGCCGGCGAGCGACAGAGACGGATTTATCGAGAAGAGGCAGGCCAGGGCGGCGGCCGCCGCGACCGCCCCGACGGCGACTCCCATCGCGGGTCCCAGGGCCGGCCCGCGACGCGCCGCCACGACCGCTCCGAGCCCGAAGAGCAGGCCTCCGAACAAAATTGCGAGACCTACCCTAGGCAATACATAAGCGTCGACCAGAATGGGTAAGAACACGACCGGAGCGGCGCCGGCGTAGGTGGACGCGAGCAAGGTGGCGGCCCTTAGCAGCCACCCCAGCAGCCCACCTGAGAATCCGTTCGGTTGATCCGAAATGAGTTGCGACAGGTCGGCGTTATAGTAGGTACGAAGGTCGCTCGAAGGCCTGGGACCCGCCTGAGAGGCACCCCGGCAAGCGACTGGAAGTAATCACAAGCGATCGAGGAGGTGCCCGCCCCACCGCGCCCGAGGAGTCCAGGAGGAGATAGTTGTATCCATTCGAGAGGTTCACTGAGCGAGCGAAGAAGGTTCTGACGCTTGCGCAGGAAGAGGCCGAAAGGTCACATCACAGTTACATTGGCACCGAACACCTCCTTCTGGGTTTGCTCAGGGAGGGAGAGGGGCTCGCCGCCAAGGTCCTGAACAACCTGGGCGTCGAAATCGGCAAGGTTCGCCAGACGATCGAGTCCGTGCTCGGTCGGAACGAGCGGATCATCATCCAGCAAATCATCCCGACGTCGCGGGTCAAGAAGGTGATCGAGATCTCCTTCGAGGAAGCGCGACGGATGGGCCACAACTACGTCGGCACTGAACACCTGCTGCTCGGCCTTCTGATCGAGGGTGAGGGCATCGCCGCCCACGTCCTCGAAGATCTCGGGGCTTCGCTCGACAAGGTTCGCGCGGAGATCGAGCGCTTGCTCCACGACAGCACCGTGGAGGATGCCGAGCCGTCCCCGAAGAAGCCTTCGAAGACGCCGCTGCTCGACCAGTTCGGGCGCGACCTGACGGAGCTTGCGCGCAAGAACCAGCTCGACCCCGTGATCGGGCGCGAGATGGAGATCGAGCGCGTCATTCAGATCCTCAGCCGCCGGACCAAGAACAACCCGGCCCTGATCGGCGAGCCGGGCGTGGGCAAGACCGCGATCGCCGAAGGCCTCGCCCAGCAGATCGTGCTCGGGAACGTGCCCGAGTCGCTCATGAACAAGCGGGTGCTCACGCTCGACATGGGCGCGCTGGTCGCCGGCACCAAGTACCGAGGTGAGTTCGAGGAGCGGCTGAAGAAGATCCTCGACGAGATCCGGTCCAGCCGTGAGGTGGTGCTCTTCATCGACGAGCTGCACACGCTGGTCGGCGCCGGAGCGGCCGAGGGTGCGATCGACGCCGCCAACATCCTCAAGCCCGCGCTGGCGCGCGGCGAGATCCAGTGCATCGGCGCCACCACGCTGAACGAGTACCGGAAGTACATCGAGAAGGACGCCGCCCTCGAGCGGCGCTTCCAGCCGGTCTTCGTGGACCAGCCGTCGCTCGACGAGACGATCGACATCCTGCACGGGGTGAAGCCGCTCTACGAGAAGCACCACCGGGTGAACATCACCGAGTCGGCGGTGCGGAGCGCGGCTGTCCTCAGCGACCGCTACGTGTCCGATCGAGCGCTGCCGGACAAGGCGATCGACCTCATCGACGAGGCGAGCGCCCGGGTGCGCATGAAGCTGACGACGACGCCTGACGAGCTGAAGGATCTCCAGAAGGACATCAAGAAGCTGCAGGGCGAGAAGGAAGAGTCGATCGCGCACCAGGACTACGAGACGGCCGCCGGCATCCGCGACAAGGAAAAGAAGCTCAAGGAGAAGTACGCCCAGAAGGAGTCCGCCTGGCGCGACAGGCTGGGCGAGACGACGCCGGACGTCTCCGAAGAAGACATCGCGCAGATCGTCGCCGCCTGGACTGGCGTCCCGGTCTCACGGTTGGTCGAGGAGGAGACGGCACGCCTGCTCCGTATGGAGGAGGAGCTGCACCGGCGGGTGATCGGCCAGGACGAGGCGATCAGCACGATCAGCCAGGCAGTGCGCCGGGCTCGTGCGGGCCTCAAAGACCCACGGCGTCCGATTGGCTCGTTCATCTTCCTGGGGCCGACCGGTGTCGGTAAGACCGAGCTCGCGCGAGCGCTGGCCGAGTTCATGTTCGACTCCGAGGACGCCCTGGTCCGTCTCGACATGTCGGAGTTCATGGAGCGCCACACGACGGCGCGGCTGGTCGG